>CALUQL010000159.1 GCA_944322895.1 Candidatus Gastranaerophilales bacterium | reverse complement strand
GACAATAAAGAAGTTGAATCAAGACTCCTTGATTTGGCTCAAAGAAGTGAAAACCTGCGACCTCTTATGAAAAACATTGCAGGGATTTTCTCATATTCAACAGAAGAAAATTTTAAAGAAGAAGGTCGTCCGAAATGGGAAAACCTCAAAGATTCAACAATTAAACAGCGAACTAAAAATAACCAGTGGCCCGGCATGATTTTGCAAATATCAGGGCAGCTTGCATCCTCTGTTAATACTTATTATGACAACGATTCTGCGGTTATTGGTTCAAATCTTGATTATGCAGCAATACACCAATTAGGAGGACAGGCGGGAAAAAATAAATCGGTTGAAATTCCTGCTAGACCTTATTTAAAACTAACCGATAAAGATTTTGAAGAAATCCTTAGTGTGACCGAAAATTTTTTAGGGGGATAAGCCCCCGAGTAGTTTTTAGGTTAAAAAAGGAGAGGTTAAAATGACTACAGTAGAACCCATCAGAAACAAATCTGATATTAAAAAAGTAGAAAAAGTTTTAGCAAGTCAGAGTCAAAGAAATTTAATGCTCTTTGTACTCGGCACAAACTGCGGTTTAAGAATATCTGATTTGCTATCTTTGAATGTCGGCGATGTTAGAAATAAAACTCATATTCAAATTGTTGAAAAGAAAACCGGAAAATTCAAAAAGTTTCCGATAAATGACCGCTTAAAACCAATGATTGAGGATTTTGTTAAAGGCAGGCGGAACGCAGAACCTTTGTTTTTATCTCACTGGCGGCATCGGCTCGACAGAGTAACTGCATATTATTTAATTCGTGATGCGTGCGAAAAAGCCGGACTTCAAGAAAGAATCGGTACGCATTCAATGCGAAAGACTTTTGGTTACCACCATTATCAACAATTTAAAGATGTGGTTATCCTGCAAAAAATATTCAATCACTCAAGTCCGCAGATAACTTTAAGATACATAGGTATCGAACAAGACCAGATTGACTACAGTTACTCCAACTTTATTTTATAGTGCAAAACCCTCTCTATTAGGTTAATTGCATTACATTTTATTTGCCTTACAATTTAACCATTTTGTAAGACATTAAATTAAAAAGTCTCTGAAACTATTATACAATCAATGTTTCCAAAATTTTCAATGTATTTTCTTTTTGTAATGTACCAGTCAAAAAGTTGTAAAACAATTCCCCGCATGTCTAGTTTTTTCGGCATAAAAAAATTGCCTTACAAAATGGTTAAAATGTAATCCATTAAATGCATTGAAAGGAAAAATATGTACAAGCATCGAGCAACTATGACTGATAGAAGACACCAAATTTTGATCCTGATGGCAAAAGGTTATAAGAATAAACAAATTGCAAGAAAAATGGGCTTGTCTCTTTCAAATACAAGAATGCAAAAATGGCGTTTGTATTGTTTTCTCGGAGAAATTCATACCGCAATAGATGCAGTTTATATGGGATTGCAGATGGGATTATTGCATAAAAGTGATTTATGCGAAGCAATAAGAGAGGAAATCTATGACTACGAAAGCGAAAAACAGATGTACAGTTACACTTAAGCAGAATGAAACACATATCGGTACCTTTAGACCGCCGCAAGATATTTTTTATGAAATACAAAAAGACTTAGAGCCTTACAGGACATTGTATAAAAAAGCAATAAAATCTAAAAAGATTTACACAGCAATCCTCAAGCAGGAAGATATTAAAATGGGGAGTTATAAAATCTCTTCTGAAAAATTTAATCTTCTTATAAAAAAAATTCAGCAGTTCAAGTCGACACAAGAACAATCAAAAAAAGTCAGATGTCTTGAGACTGGACAAATATTTGAGAATGCAAGAGCCGCAAGCAAATGGGTAGCTTTTGTAAGAGAAAACTATTATTGTAATTTAGATTTAATAAGACGTTGCTGTCGTGGTTGCCAAAAAACAGCTTATGGCTATCGTTGGGAATTTGTTTAGAATTTAATTGATGCAAAAATTTAGGGGGTAATGCTTGAGCAGGAGCTTACTCCCTATTACATATTAATACTGCTTTTTCTGATCTTTAAATTTACCCCGATTTAATTATTTGCGAGGGCTCAATATTTTTTACTGCCCTTAGCCTTGCCACATATATTTTACCCCTAATTTTATGTTGTCGTTTTTCCATAATAATTATTTGATTGATTGAAGTTTTTGAGTCGGTTTTGCCGTTCAAAAATGTTGTTCTTATGGAATTAGGAAAGGAGATTGTATGACTACAGTAGAACCAATTAGAAATATTGAAAGTATTAAAAAATTAGAAAAATATTTTGCAAAAAATAGTCCGAGAGATTTGTTATTATTCACTATCGGTACAAATTGCGGATTAAGAATTTCAGACATAGTAGCTCTGAATGTCGGAGATGTTAGAAACAAAAGCCATATTCAGATTATTGAAAAGAAAACCGGAAAATTTAAAAAATTCCCGATTAATTCAAAGCTAAAACCTATGATAGAAGAATTTACAAAGGGCAAACGCTCTGACGAGGCTTTGTTTGTTTC
>CALUQL010000158.1 GCA_944322895.1 Candidatus Gastranaerophilales bacterium | reverse complement strand
AAAAATATTTTTGGGTGGGACAAGTTAAAACGGGAGATTGGAATTATTGTTTGACTGAAATAAAAAACGATATCAATAAAAGTATTATCAAATACTACTTTGCCGATGCTGTTGCAATACTTTGCGACATTATGAGAGCGGTCAATAGTACTTCTGGGGAATTGAGTAAAATTATAGACGATATCAATGATATTATTTTTGATTGTAATAGCAACCGCGCGGAACAAACGGCAAAAATATTACAATACTTTAAGCAAGAACAGATTGTAATACGAATTCCGTGTTTGTTAATGCCGGACGAATCTAACTATGACGATAGTAACAAATTAATTGATAATATCAAATTGAAAGTAAAAAATGCTTTCAAAGAATTTATCTTAGATAATAACGATAATCTTGATATAGAAGTGTTATTGCTTGTTTTTCCTTTGCGAAATTTGAAAAAAGTTCGTGAGCTCTTTTTGGAGGTACGCAAAGTATGAGCATTTTGCAACTATTAAGAGAAGCAACTCGTCTGATAAATATAGCCGAACTAAAAAATGACAATAAAAATAGACTGAAAGATATTTTGTGCTATTTATCAGAATGGAGAAATAATCATCCGACAGAATGCGCACAATATCCGCAACTGGAATTTGTATTATATAATGCGAGCCGAAAATTAAGAACTTTTGGCTATAATCGTTTAAATAAATTTGACAATAGCATAATAAATTTTGATAACGATTTAATTGCCTTTAAGGATACAGCTATTGACGAATTTTATAAAACCGAATCAGGATTTATTTTAGATAGGGAGCAAAAAGACGTTCTCGACACTTTCGAGAACGCGGACGGTAAACTATTTTTAAGTGCTCCTACATCATTTGGCAAGACTTTTTTGCTCAAAGAAATTATTTATAGACATCACGAAAGCTATAACAATATTGTGATAGTGTTGCCAACCGTTGCTCTATTGATTGAGGTTACGGAAGAAATTGACGAATTCAATGTGAAACATAGCTTGGGGTACACTATATATAATTCGATATATAAAGACTTGGAATTATCTGAACGAAATATTTTTATTTTAACACCCGAAAGAGTTTTGCGATTATTGGCTATTGTTCCGGATATTGAACTTGATTTCTTCTTTTTCGACGAAATATATAAAATAGATGAAGATGTCGCATTGTCAAGTGAAGATGACGTAAACGATAAAATTGAAATTGGAAACGACAATCCCCAGCGAGACGAGCAAGATCATCGAGCTGTGGCATTCAGATTAGCATTATATTTTCTTTTGAAAAAGTGCAATTCTTGTTATTTAGCCGGACCGTTTATCGAATTAAATAATTTAAAAGACGGTTTCAATAAAATGCTTGAAAAACACCATATTGCCACGAAGGAAATCACTTTTATACCTACATTGAAAAATCAGATTGATTTTCACGGAAAAACATATAAATATTCCTCGCCATTTGAAAATTATAATGAAAGTACACCTTCTAATAAGCCTATAGAAAAATTAATATATGTAGCCAATAGATTACAATTCTCTAAAACAAATCAAGCAATAGTTTATTGTTTATATCCGGCTTATACTGAACAACATGCAAGGGAATTTTCTGATAGTTATAAAGACCCGCTCCCTGCTGATTCAAGTATTCAAATGTTTATAGAACATTTGAAGAATAATTACAATTTTTCTTTTGGTGGCAAAAGAAGTTCGTTTGATAATTGGGATTTGATATATGCGCTACGTAATCAAATCGGGACACATAACGGTAAATTCCCCAAATATTTTCAACGGGAAATTATGCGTCGATTTAATGACGGCGCGATGAGTACATTGTTTTGCACCTCTACTATTGTTGAAGGCGTGAATACAAATGCAAAAACAGTGGTTGTGTATAATAATCCTTCGGGAAAGACAGATGAAGGTAAAAAATTTTTATTGCTTAATATAAACGGAAGGGCTGGTAGATACCAGCATCATTTTATCGGTAACATAGTTTATCTTAGCGATAAGAGTCTTAAAATCGTAAATTGTGCCGGTATTTCTCTTGATTTCAAACCGTATAGTACAAAATTAATTTTAAGCGATTTGGATTTAGAAAATATTGATGATGGAGATTTATCGTTAAATAATAAGACTCGCAAGACTGCACTAAAATTCAACAAGCAACTCTTACCCGATGATGTGTTTGAACAAAATCGTTTGATTGAGCGTAAAAAACAAGAAAGAATTTTATCGATAATACTCAATAGAGTCGAGTTGTTTATCGGTATAGAAAAAGCGTCGATAGAAGATTTTATTTATAGAGATTATTTTGAAGCTATCTTAAATATCTGGGCAGAAATCGGCGAGATTAAACCTACGCAAGTTAAGGCGATTAAAAGCTTTTCGATTAATTATGCGAAGAATAGTTATCGAGGCGTATTGGAGTACGGTTTTAGTCAATATGATTCGCAAACTGATGAGCATAAATTTGTAAATGACACTTATAGGAAAGTTTTTCGAAACGTAAAAGACACCATCGAATATCAACTTCCGAGGATCATAAGTTTATTTGAATCTTTGATAATCCGAGCTTTTGAAATTAAAAAAATACATTT
>CALUQL010000157.1 GCA_944322895.1 Candidatus Gastranaerophilales bacterium | reverse complement strand
ATTAAATTTATTAATGGAATAATACCGAATATTGCAAAGATTTTGTTTTGCAATATTAAATGCTTGATATATGAAAAATCAAAAAATACTCCTACTTTTAAGAAAAATATTTTTAAAGTAGGCGCATTTATAAGGTTTTGAAATAATATAATTGTATCTTTTATTTCGTTTATATTAATTCCTTGCAAGAGGATATATCCAAAACTTATAAAAGGTATCAAAATAAAACATCCTAAAGATTTAATTATGTTTTTTATTCCGATGGGTTTAACAAATATAAGTACATAAGCTAAAACTAAAGGGTATAAACTAAATTCGTATTTATTTGTAATGCTTATTCCTGCAAACAGGCATGATAAATATGCCATTAGGGTATTTCCATTTTTTATATATCTTATGAGAAAAAGCAATGATATTAAAAATGAAGATAATGCATAAACTATCGCAAAGGAATATGTCAGGTTTGAATTATATAAAAATGTTGTAAAAACAAGAGAAAACATTATTAATATAGAAAATAAAAAACAAATATGTTTTTTTAAAAACTCTCTTGCAAGTAAATATAAAGTGATTATTATAACTAAAGAGTTGATTATACCTGCAAAATATAAAGTATTTATTTTTTGTCCAAATAAAAATAGTAAAATAGCATTAAACAGATATGATAAAGGTCCATAAATATTGAAAATATCTTTGTATAATACTTTTCCTTGCAGCATTTGTTGAGGAATGTAGAATTCTCTTCCGGTATCAATAAGTAATAATCCTTGATGTAAAAAGAAAAATGGCAGAATTAAACAAAATATAAGAATTAATAATAGAATAATTCCTTTATCACTTTTAATAAAATTTTGCATAATAAATCCTTTTAATCAAAAGATAAAGTTAACTGTGGTACATCGTGCATTTTTTGTTTTGATTTTTTCTTTGATAAGTCTTTAGAATAATCTAATTGCATTTTATTCATCAAATCTTGTGCTTTAGAAACAACACAATCAGGAAGTCCTGCCATTTTAGCAACTTGTATGCCGTAACTTTTGCTTGCACTTCCTTCTATTACTTTTCTTAAAAATTTTATTTCGCCATTTTCTTCTGAAAGAGTTATTCTGTAATTTTTAATTTGTTCAATGGAATTAGGCATTACATTAAGTTCATGGTAGTGGGTTGCGAAAATTGTTCTTGCTTTTATTTTAGTTGCAATATATTCTGCAACAGACCAAGCTATAGCAACACCGTCATAAGTTGAAGTTCCTCTTCCTATCTCATCAAGTAATATCAGGCTTTTTTCTGTTGCGCTATTTAAAATGTATGCAGTTTCATTCATTTCAACCATAAAAGTAGATTGACCTAATGACAAATCATCAACAGCGCCGACTCTTGTAAAGATTTTATCTACAATACCTATTCTTGCATATGAAGCAGGTACAAAAGAACCTATTTGAGCCAATAGAACAATTAAAGCGTTTTGTCTCATATATGTAGATTTCCCTGCCATATTAGGACCGGTTAATATCATAAATTGAGTATCTTCATAATTATGGATATCAGCAATTAATTTTAGATCGTTAGGAACATATTGACCCATTGGTAAGATCTTTTCTACAACAGGATGTCTTCCGTCTTTTATATATAATTCATTAGTATCAACAATTTCAGGTTTTATATAGTTTGATTCTATTGCAGTTGTTGCAAAAGATAATAAAACGTCTACTCTTGCTATAAAATGAGCTGTTTCTTTAATAATATCAACAAATGATTTTGAATATTCTACAAGGTCAGAGAATATCTTTTG
The DNA here is from genome assembly GCA_944322895.1 of Candidatus Gastranaerophilales bacterium. Classification (GTDB taxonomy): domain Bacteria; phylum Cyanobacteriota; class Vampirovibrionia; order Gastranaerophilales; family Gastranaerophilaceae; genus Avigastranaerophilus. Next base: position 843 of record CALUQL010000157.1, on the reverse strand, counting down.
TTCAAGTTCTATAGATTTGAACTGAGCAGAAAAAACATCAGTTTCGTGTTTTTTTAGTTCTTCTGTCATGTATCTTTCAACATTAGTAAGAGTTTGCTTCCTTATATAATTCATAGGAACTTGTGAAAGATTTGATTTTGTAACTTCAATAAAAAATCCGAAATTTCTGTTATAGCTTACTCTAAGATTTTTTATACCCGTTATTTCTTTTTGTTCATTTTCAAAATTTCTGAGCCATTCTTCACCACCTGTTAACAGGCTTCTGTAATAATCTAAGTCACTATTTACGTTATCTTTTATTATTCCGCCGTCTTTTATTGTTATTGATGCATTATCATCAATTGTTCGATTAATTATTGATGAAAATTCTACCAGCTCTGAAACTTTATCTGTAAAACTGTTTAGGTATGGGTTCTTGAAGTTTTTGAACAAGCTTTCAAAATTAGGGAATAGTGCAAATGTATCTTTAAGTGCTAAGAAATCTCTTGGGTTGACACTTCCGTTACTCAATTTTACTGCTAAACGCTCAATATCACATATTCGATCCATAAGGTTAGAAATATTTAATCGGCTTGAGGCATTATTTATGAGTTCTTCAACTGCATTCAATCTTGTATTTAATTCATCTATGTTTTTAATCGGTTGAGTTATCCAAGATTTTAAAAGTCTTGAGCCCATTGGGGTTTTAACTTTATCAATAGCCCAATATAGGCTACCATATTTTGACTTATCTCTTGACGTTTCTATTAATTCAAGATTTCTTCTTGTTGAAGCATCTATTGAAACAAATTCTGATATTGAATAAGGTTTAATTACATCAAATTTTGGAAGAACTCCTTTTTG
>CALUQL010000156.1 GCA_944322895.1 Candidatus Gastranaerophilales bacterium | reverse complement strand
AGGTAATATTGAAGTATGCTTTAATATTACCAATAACAAAACTACAAAAAACATAAAATGATATTATATGATGATTACAATTAGAAATATGAATTATATAAAAAGTAGATATAAACAATAAACATATTTAACTTGTTTTTAATTAAATTATAAGATTATAATACAAATAAAATACAATTAAAAACAATTATTATACAATTTTATATCAAATTTATAACAATCAAGGAGTTTATAAAATGGCTGAAAATCAAGCAAATACAAGCAAATCATCATCAGTAACTATTGAATATCAAGGCTGGAGTGATAAAACCGCTAATATGGTTGCTAAAAATAAAAAAATGGAAACTGTAAAAGAGAAAATCTTATCTACTATCAAAACCAATCTTGATTATTATGAAAACAAGAATAACGGCAAAACTCTTTCTCCAACGGTGAGAATTTTGAAAGATGTTGAGGACTACACCGCTATTATTTTAAGATGTGGAACTTTCCCAATCTGGAAAAATACCGTTCTCAAAGGGAAATATGATGCTAAACAATTATTAAATGACTTGAAAAATAAAGTTGAAACTGATTTCTTCAAAAAAGAAATTGAAAATTACATTGATAAAAAATCAAAAAATACAAGTTCATCAAGTAAAAAATCTACAAAATCAAAAAAATCATCTAAAACAAAGATTGCTGAATAATGCTTTTAATAATAATGAGGGGGATAAATTCCCCCTTATTTTTCATTTAATTTCTTTATTTCTTCTAAATTCTTATCTAAAAATGGATATTGTAATTTGCAAATTTCTTCATAGAGTTTTTTTATTGGAACTTTGCCACCATAAACACGTTCGCCAATATCATTTGAAGACCAGCCACAAATAGCATTTTGATATTCTTGTGCTATTCCTGCATCTCTTAACATTGGTTTAACTAAATGGCGAAAACTATGAAATACTTTATTTCTACCTTCAATATTCAAAGATTTTAAATATCTTGCAAACCATCCGCTCACGGCATTAGAAAAATGATTCTTTTTTGAATATTGTAATGTATAAAATAATCTTTCTTTCTTACATTTCCTAACTTCTTTTACATAATTTATAAACCCTAATTCAATCAATTTAGGATGAACCGGTATATCACGTTTAGATTGTTCATTTTTTAAGTGTTGTAATTCTCTTTCGTCAGTTAGAGAAAAATACCATATATTATTATATTTTATGTCATCAACATACAGCTGGCATATCTCATTTAACCGCATACCTGAATAAAGGGCAATAAGAGGTATCCAATAGCGACAAGGATGATATATATTATCTTTTCTTGGATAAAATGAGGGATTAAATATCAATTTCAATTCATCATTTGTAAAACCATCAACCTTAACACTCTCCTTGCGTTTGGGAATCAAAACATCATCATTTAAACTTTCTGGGATATAGTGCCGTTGTTTGCAAAATAGCATAAACTCTTTAAATGCTCTCAAATATTTCTTAACTGATGTTATGGATATTTTATCTTGATTATCTTGTTCTAATACTTCTTTGAGCGGTTTATTCTTGTATTTCTCTCTCCACTTCCTTGGCAAGTTGTAAATGTTGTCACAGACCTTCTGGCAATCTTTGTAGGTTATGTTCTCTATATACTCTTTTCCGATAATCTCAAAAATCGTGTCAAGGCAAACGCGATTTTGAATAATGGTGTTTTCTTTTGTGCCCTTGTGATTGCTTTTATATCTTGCAAATTCTTTAAAGACCTTTGTCCATGGTGTTTGAGCTCTGGATGATAGGGCTTTATCATTTTTTTCTGTGTCTATTGCTGTGAGACAGCGTTTTACTCGTGGATTTATGCTTTTGTTAAATTCGATATCCTCCGCAATGCACTCTGATTTATCTGTAATATACTTATCAACGCCTTTAAATGCTGTTTTTGTTTTTGTAACCCATTCAGCAGGATTTAATTTATTTGCAATTATAGGAATTTCAGATTTTTCAATTCTTCCAATTTCTTTAATGATTGATAAGTGAGTTCTTTTATCTGATTTCAAATCTTTAAAATATTCTTTGATAAAAATTTCTATGGTGTCTAATTCTGCGTTGGGTGTTGGTGCTCCACCATCGCAATGATTATAAAAGGAGAGGGCAGAAATATCATATTGGCGATTAGCGATTTCCTCATAATGATTTTCAAAAACATCTTCAATCTGTTTCAACTTGTGGATAACTAATCTATCTATGTCTTCATCACTTAAAATGAGTTCGCCTTTTTTGATTCGCATATCAACGCCCCTTAAAAAGTTGATTTTTAAGTTAATTTTATAACTTTCTTTTGGGAGTTTTGCAAGTGCTTCATAATAGTTGTGCGTTTTTAGAGAATAACGCAATTCAGTTGTTTTTATTAGGTATATCAAATAGTTAGGTATCCGAGCCCTAATGTAATAGACCCTGTTCCTTCTCATAAGCCAATGGTGACCGTTCATTTTACCCCCTTGTGGTGCATAGTTGTGGCACAGTTCGCATCACAAGGAATATGGCAAAGCCCAATAAAAAAAGACCTTGTAAAAACAAGGTCTTATAAGCTATTTGGCTGGGGTGGCTGGATTCGAACCAACGAATGTCGGCACCAAAAGCCGATGCCTTACCACTTGGCGACACCCCAA
>CALUQL010000155.1 GCA_944322895.1 Candidatus Gastranaerophilales bacterium | reverse complement strand
ATTGAAGTTGAAAGACAAAACGGGATCAACAACAGAGAAGGCACTAACAGAGCTAATAAAGTTTATAAAGAACTTTTAATTGCTAATTATCCTATTAAGGATTTATTCAAAAATGAGTGAACCAATTGAAATAAAACTTGATAATAAAGAGGTTGAATCAAGATTACTTGATTTAGCAAAACGAAGCGAAAACCTGCGACCGTTAATGAAAAATATCGCAGGTGTTTTCGCATATTCTACCGAAGAAAACTTTAAAAACGAGGGCAGACCTGATAAATGGACTGAATTATCTGAATCAACAATAAAACAGAGAACTAAAAATAAACAGTGGCCCGGCATGATTTTACAAATATCAGGGCAGCTTGCATCCTCTGTTAATACTTATTATGACAATGATTCTGCGGTTATTGGTTCAAACCTTGATTATGCAGCAATACATCAATTTGGCGGACAGGCAGGGCGGAATAAATCTGTTGAAATTCCTGCACGTCCTTACCTGCAACTCACCCCTGAAGATTTTGAAGAAATCCTTAGTGTGACCGAAAATTTTTTAGGGGGATAAGCCCCCGGGTAGTTTTTAGGTTAAAAAAGGAGAGGTTAAAATGACTACAGTAGAACCAATTAGAAATATTGAAAGTATTAAAAAATTAGAAAAGTATTTTGCAAAAAATAGTCCGAGAGATTTGTTATTATTCACCATTGGAACGAATTGCGGATTACGGATTTCAGATATTGTTGCTTTAAATGTAGGAGATGTCCGAAATAAAAGCCATATACAAATTATAGAAAAGAAAACAGGTAAATTTAAAAAATTTCCGATTAATTCAAAGCTAAAACCGATGATAGAAGAATTTACAAAGGGCAAACGCTCTGACGAGGCTTTGTTTGTTTCCATTTTTAAAAACCGGCTTGATAGATTCGGTGCATACTATATTTTAAAAACTGCCTGTCAAGCAGTTGGCTTGCAGGAAAAGATTGGTACTCATACAATGCGAAAAACTTTCGGGTATCATCACTACAAAAAATTTAAAGATGTTGCCATGCTCCAAAAAATTTTTAATCATTCAAACCCGAATATAACCTTAAGGTATATCGGTATTGAGCAGGATCAAATTGACGAAAGCTATAACAACTTTATTTTATAGGCTCAAATGCTCTATTTACAATGGGGAACTTAACATTTTATTATCTTAACAGTATAGCCATTTTGTTATGAGAGCATTCCCTGCTTGAATTTTACCATAAAAATTTATAAATTTTTCTTTTCGTAAACAAAAATTTATATTTTTGGAATTTGCTAAAACATAATGTTTGATAGCAAATCTGCCGAACACGCTCTTCACGAAATAGCCATTTTGTGAAGATTGAATTTTTGCCACTTGCTAAAACATATATTATCACAAACAAAAATGGAATTTTATATTTGTTAAAAAATGTTATGAGTTCCTTTTTTTATAAAAAAATACACCTATAAAACCTTTTAAAATCAAGAGTTTCACCCCTCTTAACTTTTTGGCTAAAAAGTTAAGAGAATATTTGCAGAAGTGATGTTAATAAAAAGTATGGGATTCAGGCAGTGACAGAATGTTCTCCTATTAAAGATATATACACAATAGAAAAAATTAAAGATTTGTATAAAAAGAAAAAACAACTAAGGGATTTGTTGCTGTTTGAACTTGGTATAAATACCGGGTTACGCTTAAAAGACCTATTGAAATTAAAAGTTAAAGACGTCATAAACAAACACTATCTTGTTAACCAAAAACAGACTTTTTTCCTCAGTGATGAAATAAGAAATTTAATTGTAAAAATTACGAATAATCAAAAAAGTTCAGAATATCTATTTCAAAGCAAATCTAAGAAGCAACTTGACAGAACTTCTGTATTTTATTCATTTAAAGATATTTGTTCTGAATTAGCATTGCCTAAAGATATATCCGTTGCATCGTGGCGTAAGACATTTGCGTATCATCATTACCAGAAATATAAAGATTTGTCATATCTGCAATGGCTTTTTAACCAGACGACCGTAGATGTGACTTTAAATTTTATAGATGTACAGGAAAACATGAACTTGAGATATCGAGAAGGAGTGGCACTGTAGAGGGTTATGGGAGATTTTTTACAGAGAGAATATTTTAATAGAAATAAAGAAATCATCGCACATCGGGGTTGGTGGAAAGCTGAGAACGAGAAAAATACAAAAACAGCTTTTGAACGTGCTTTTGATAGCGGTTTTGGGGTAGAAACAGATTTAAGAGATATAAAGGGTGAGATTGTAATTTCTCATAACATGCCCAGGGGTAACGAAATGTCGTTTGAAGATTTACTAAAACTTCTTGACGGCAGGGCATTAACTCTTGCATTGAATATCAAAGCTGACGGCATGGCAGACGAGATTAAGAGACTGCTTGAGAAATACAATGTTTCAAACTATTTCACCTTTGATATGAGTATCCCTGAAATGGTTTATCAGCATAAAACAGGACTCAATGTTTTTACAGGACTTAGCGATATTGTGCCTTTGCCTGTTATGTACGAACAGGCAAAGGGTGTGTGGCTGGATTGTTTCAATTCTGATTGGTTCGGAGAAGTTGAAATTCAAAATATTTTAAATCAGGACAAAAAAGTTTGTATTGTTTCGCCTGATTTACATAAAAGAGAATATAAAAGTGTGTGGGAAAAA
>CALUQL010000154.1 GCA_944322895.1 Candidatus Gastranaerophilales bacterium | reverse complement strand
AATTATAACAATGAAAGTTGTTCTGATTTTTCAAAATGTTTTTCAAAAAACTTTTTACGGTGCCATTTTGTAAGACCATATTTATCAACGGCATCCAGATGTGATTTTGTCATATATCCTTTATTTTCAGCCCATAAATATTGCGGATATTCTTTATCTAGTTCTTTCATAAATCTGTCTCGTGAGACTTTTGCTAAAATACTCGCTGCTGCTATTGAAGCTGATTTAAAATCACCCTTAACAATTGTTTCTTGATTATAATTAAAATCAGGAATTTTTTTATTTCCGTCAATTAATATCTTAACATTTTCAGAATTAATCTTTTTTATCACTTCAGCGCAACATCTTTTCATTGATAAAAGAGATGTCCTTAAAATATTTAATTTCTCAATTTCTTCAACACTTCCTTGCGCAATGGAATAAACAGAATTTTGTTTTATTACTTCAAAAAGTTCTTCCCTTACTTTTTCTGATAATTGTTTAGAGTCATTTAATTTTTCTAACCGTTCATCATAAGATATAAAACATACAGCTGCCGCAAAAACAGGACCGGCTCCGGGACCTCTCCCCGCTTCATCTGTTCCTATTAAATAATCAAACTCTTGTTTCTTTTCTTTATCAAAATTAAAACGTTTATTCATTTACATCCAAAGTAAGTTTACCTAATCTGCCTGTTCTGAAATCATTTAAAATATTTTGTGCACATCTTTTAGTATCAGCCCTGCCGCCTTGAACTATCCAATTCCTTCTTAATGCTATATTTGCAATATTAACTTCTTCATCCTCTAATTTATAATAGTTTTTAATTAAATCAGGATAAATTTCATTAACATTTTTGATGAAAATTTCTGCAACAGCTTCAACATCATAAGCATTTTCACCAATGGAATCTACAAATGCTAATTTGTATGCTTTTTGTTGATCTTCTTGTTTTAATGGGATAATTCCCGGAGTGTCAAGTAAATCAACCTTTGGATTTATCCTTACCCATTGCTGATCACGCGTAACACCCGCTTTTGCACCTGTCTTTGCCTTTGTCTTTTTTATTAATTTGTTTATTATGCTTGATTTTCCTACGTTTGGCATTCCTACAACCATAACTCTGACTGCTCGGGGTAATAATCCCTTCTTTACAAGGGCTATTATCTTTGGTTGTCCCAACTCAATAACTTTATTTAATATTTTTGATAAATCTTTGTTATCAGATGCGCTTGTTGCCAAAACAGGACAGTTTGTTTTTTCCTTTATTGTTTTTAGCCATTTTTGAGTTTGTTCATTATTTGCCAAATCTGATTTATTCATTAAAATTAATCGAGGCTTATCTCTTAAAAGTTTTTCAATATCAGGATAAGTGGAACTTTCAGGTATTCTTGCATCTAAAACTTCAATTACAACATCAACAATATTAACTTGTTCTTTTAATTTTTTTTCTGCTTTCGCAATGTGCCCCGGATACCAATGAATATGTTCCATTTTAACCTCTTATTTAATTTATTCTGATAATATAAAAGCCATACTCAAAGTATAAACAATGACTATGGCTTTTATGTTTTCTATATTCCTAATCTATTTTTTTTCGATTTTTTCTCTAATACGAGTTGCTTTACCAGAGCGTTCTCTTAAGTAATACAACTTAGCACGTTTAACATCACCGCGTCTTACAACAGTGATTTTTTCTACACGTGGAGAATATACAGGGAAAACACGTTCAACGCCTACGCCTTGAAAAATCTTTCTTACTGTAATAGTTTTGCCTATTCCACTTCCTCTTTTCTTAAGAATAGTACCTTCAAAAGCCTGTGTTCTTTCTTTGTTACCTTCTACAATTCTTACAGAAACTCTGACTGTATCTCCGGGATTTAATTCCGGTAATTCTTTATCTAAATATTTTTTTCCTAAACTTTCTACTATAGGGTTCATGACTACATTCCTTTGCATTGTATTTATACGTTACTATATAATATTTAAAACATGTTTTTTCTTCAAGCACTTTTTTCAATTTTGCAAGAAATTAATTAACAAACTGTTAACAAATATTAATAAATACTTACTTGTCACTAAAGTTTTGATTTTTTATCGCCGATAACAAAAACATAAGTTATTGGAGAAAAGGCAAAAAATGGGATTAAATGTGGGTTCATTATATGGTGCAAATTCCGCTAGACCTATCATTGATAGTCAAGCATTAGCACGCGTTACTGAACAAATCCTAAATCCGAATAATAATCAAACAGTAGATGTTTCTAAATTAGATTTATCTAAATTTAACAGAGTAAACATTGGTACTGATTTGTATTCCGCAAGAACAAACGGAGAAGTTGCACTCCAAGCTTCAAAAGCTGCTACTGATTTCGGTGTTAATCTAAGTACAACATTCAATGCTAATGTTCAATATTTGAATGCACAAGCAGCACAAAGCTTATTTACTTCTAAAGAGAATAACGGTCAAGCTGCTTTCTCAGTTGAAAATACCCAGAAAGCACCTGAAGATCAAATAGTTTTAGCTTCTTCTCAAATTTCTGAAACAAAAAATATGAATAAAGATAAAAGAGGTTCTAATCCGTTTTCATTTTACATGCCCGCTGAACAAAAAGCAGAAAAGGAAGAATCTGATTCAATCTTTACAAATTCTATAAATATTTTTGCCTAATATACATTGTTACTTGTTTTTCCGAGACGAAACGTTGATTTCGTCTTTTTTTT
>CALUQL010000153.1 GCA_944322895.1 Candidatus Gastranaerophilales bacterium | reverse complement strand
CCTTCATAAAAAGCATTCCATTCTTCTTCAGCAAAACTATTATTTACAATTTTTTCTGATACTCCAAAATAATCAAAAATATTGTAGTTAACTCTTTTTAATTGTTCGTTATCTAATGTAATCGGTTTTAAATTTACTGGTTCAAACTTTGCTTTTGCATCTAATGCTGCAATTCCTCCCTCATTATCCATATTTAAAAAATCTTTTACAAAGTTTTCTTTATTTGTTTTTAAATCTTTTTCTTTTAGCATTGAATTTTCATATTGTAATATTCCTTTTAAGTTACTTGTTGTTTTAATTGCTTTGTCAATTCCTTCTGTTACTGTATTAGCTGTATTTAAATCTGTCTGCAAAACTCTATTACTCATACCAAATATATCATTTCTGTTGTAAAATAATCTCAAATGTATTAGTTCTAAATATGGGATTGTGTAAGTTTTTCCATTTACAAAATCAAATTGTAAATACATTGTTCCATCAGCACCTTGAAGTAACTCATATGTTGTTGCCAAAACTGGATAAAATCCTGTTATAAATCCTGTATTATCTTTGGCAATGAATACAAAAGCATTGCAATCTGTATAAAGTAAAGATATTATTCTATAAATAAAATCAAATGTATTCATAAGTGGGTTTGGCTGATTGCTTAATAAAAAATTAATGTCACCTTTTATATTATTAGTAATATTTCCTTGTATATGTTTTGGAACTAATTTTGCACAATGTGTCGCTATTCTATCTATAACTTGTCTAGCAACTTTACTATTATATGTTCCTTCTGGTAATGTACTAAATTGACTATTCCATCCACTTAAAAGTTGAAACTGAGTTTGAGTTATATTATCAGTTAGTTGCTTATCTTCTTTTTTGCCAAATACAATGTTAAACAAGCTTCTTTTTTCTTTTTTCATTCTATTCCTCCTGTAAAGCTAAATAATCTTGCATTTTTTCAAATAAAACACAATAAGCTATTATTAAACTTACTGTGCCATCAATTCTTGCTCTTTGTTTTTGTCCTTTTACTGGTCTTATATTATCATTATCATCTCTTTTTACTGCTGTATTACATAAACACCATTTTAAAATTGGATTATTATTATAATTTACATTCTTTTCAATTAAATCTGCTTCTAGTTGTTTCATTGGGTTACTCATTGTTTTTGCACCTTGTCTTACTTCTAACATTTCAAACCCATATTCTTTCATTTCTTCTACCCAATATTGTGTGTTCCAAGGATCATACCCTATCCATAAAGATGATATATCATACTCATGATGCATTTTTAAAAACCATTGTGTTACATCGCTATAATTTACTTTTGCTCCTTCACAAATTGTTACTAATCCTCTTTGTTCCCATTTATCATATGGTATTTTGTCATCTTTTATTTTAAATTCCAATCTTTCACTAGGAATAAAATATTGTTGTATTGCATATTTTTTTCCTTTTTTGATGATAAGTAGTGTTGCACAAGTTAAATCTGTTGTACTTGATAAATCAACTCCTCCTACAGCATATGTATCAAATAAATCTTCAACATTATAAGTTGCTGGATTATCCACAATATCAAATGTTAACCATTTGTCTTGTTCATTTTGTCTAACATTAAAATCCTTGCAAAGTAAATTTGATAATTCTGTTGGATTGTTTTTAGCTCTATTTACTTTATCTCGTAAATCTTTTATATTCTTAATTGTTCCTAAACCAGGATTTGCTTTATACCATTTTTTCTCATCTTGCCATTCTTTTTGATTATCTAATTCATATATAACTGCAAGAATTGTTTCATCTTCTATTCCACTTTCTAAATTTTCATATCCATCTATTACTGAACTAGCATATTCATATTCATTATCAAAAACACTTTCTCTTATAATTCCCATTGTAGATGTTTCAAGAAAAAGTGGCTCTTCCCTAGCAGACATAGAATCGTACATAACATCAAGTAAATTCTTATCTTTCCAAGCATGAATTTCATCTCCTATAACAAAAAATGCATTTAAACCATCTAACGAGTTACTGTCACTAGCTAATGCTTTAAAAAAGCTTTCTGTTGAATCGTAAAATAATCCATTTACTAAAGTTCTTATCCTTTTGGCTAAAACAGGACTTTTCTTAATCATCCTTTTTGCTTCTTCCCAAACAACCTTAGCTTGATCCTTTTTAGTAGCTACAGAATATACTTCTGCGCCTCCCTCTCCTGCAGAAGTAAGCATATAATTACCAAGTCCTGCATCTATTGTGGATTTTCCATTTTTTCTTCCAACAAATAAAATTCCTTTTTTATATTTTCTTAGGCCTGTATCCTTATCTACAAATCCAAATAATGCTTGAATAAAAGCTTTTTGCCATAATTCTAAAATAACAGGTTTTCCTGCCCACTTTCCTTTTGAGTGTTTACAAAATCTTTCTATAAACTCAATAGGTCTATTACCTTTTTCTATATCAAATATATAAGTATGTGTTTCATCTTCTTCTGTTATTTTATTAAAAAAAGAAACCTGTTTAGGATTATATAAATCTTGAACAAGTTTCTTGTATGTAATCAATACTTTTCGACAAGCCTTATCTGGATTTTTTAATAAAAATTGATAGTATTCTTCTATATATGTAATCATGATAAACCATTGAATTTCTTAAATTCATCATCCTCATCTATCTTTTTTTGTTCTGGCATCATATCATTTAATTGTTTTATTATATTCATATAATT
>CALUQL010000152.1 GCA_944322895.1 Candidatus Gastranaerophilales bacterium | reverse complement strand
CCACCATAAAAATTTGTTTCAATTAAATATAATTTATTCGGAGTATTAACCGCAAAATCTATTCTTTTGGATGACTTAGTAACAGTAATATCCTTATTCCATTTTTGTTTTATTTTATCTGCGGTTGCTTGAGGAATATAGTCGTAGCCTTTTTGTTTACAGATATCCTTAATAAAAAATTCTGCAATATCTTCCATTGAAGTTCCGCTACGATTTTTACGACCATTAGAATCAAGGCCAACTTCAACACCAATGAAGTAATCTGGGATTGATTTAATTGTTTTATCCGAAACAAGTTTCAAAAATCCGCTTTCTTTTAAAAACATTACAGCTTTATCTAAATCAATAGGTTTTAAAAAATCATATTCAGTAGTTTCAAAATTTTTAATGTTTGAAAGCAGCTTTACTTTTCTTTCTCTGTAAGCCAATAGTGAGGGAATAACAGCAATAACCTTTGGATATTCCTTTAACAAATTTTTAGCAACATCTTCAATATTTTCCTTACCAATTAGAGTATTCAGCAAATTCAAAGAAGTCTCTACATCTTGATAATTTCTTATAACTTTATTCCAATTTACAAAATAATCCCATGTTTTTATTGTTTCTTTTAAATTATCAATAAGATAATTAAAAACTTCATCAGCACTATTACAATTTAGTTTATCTTTAAAAATTTTAGAATATTTCATGCTTATTCCTCATCAGCTACTTTTTTATTTAGGCTATCACAAATCCTTTTTTCTGCCAGATCGAAGTATTCTTTTTCAACATCAATTCCGACAAAGCGTCGATTTAACTTAACCGCAGCCACACCTGTCGTCCCGCTTCCCATAAAAGGATCCAAAATTAAATCACCTTCTTGGGTTGATGCCTCAATTATTCGCTCTAATAAAGCCAATGGTTTTTGTGTTGGATGTTTTCCAAATATTTTTTCTTGAGATTGTGGGGTTGATATTGCCCAAACACTTCGCATTTGCGTATTAGGTTTCTTGATAAAATCTTTCACAAAATCACCATATTTCATTGCTTCATAGTTGAAATAGTGTTTAGCGTTTTTGCTTTTTCTAGCCCAGATAAGACTTTCATGACTTGCCGTAAAATATTTACAAGACAAATTCGGACTAGCATTGGGTTTAAACCACGAAATATCATTTAATATATGATAATCAAGCAAAAGCATCGCAAATCCACAGGTGTAGATACTATGATAAGTGCCGGAAACCCATAATGTTCCATTTGGTTTCAATAGTCTTTTACACAATGCTAACCATTTTTTATGGAATTCAAAATCCTCTTCAATACCTTTGCTTTTATCCCATTTCCCTTTGTTAACGGAAACCATTTTGCCATTTTGACAAGTAATTCCACCGTTTGATAGCATATACGGTGGATCTGCAAAAATCATATCAAATGTTTCGGAAGGAAAGTCTTCTAAAATCTTAAAACAATCGCCGTTATATAGTCTATATGGTTTCTTCATAGACTAATAATTGGTAATAACCAATTCCCTAATTGAGCCTCTTTTTTCGGCATTAGAATTTATTATTCTTGTTGCACTAACGCGATGAATTTTATATTTTACATATAAATTATCAAAAAATAGATCTTCAATATAATTTGTAGGGTCTGAATTGCTTTCCATTTGTAAAGCTCCTTTTTGACCACATAAATCAAAAATGTTTTTTAAACGTATTTGCTCATCATCGTCAAAATCATTTACTGAATATGAATTAAAAGCAGATGTCTTACTAATTGGGCGATATGGTGGGTCATAATATATAAATGTATCTTTATCAGCATATTTTAAGGTTTCAGAAAAATCACAATTCTTAATTTCAGCTATTTGTAAAGCATCTGAAACACTCAACAGATTTTCTTCATCCAAAATTCGCGGATTTTTGTATTTTCCAACTGGAACATTAAATTTATTCTTGGAATTAACACGATATAAGCCGTTAAAACATGTGCGATTGATAAAAATGGTTAAAGCGGCTCTTCTTATAAAATCTTTGCAATATATATTTACATCAAAATTTTTATTAAAAGCATTATATTCATCTCTTCTCAAATAATAATATTCATCTCTATCTTGCTCAGATAAAGCAAAATATTCATTTGAAATATTAGCCAATTCTTTAATGAGCAGTCTTACGTCATTTTTAATCACATTGTAGAGAATTACTAACTCTTGATTCGTATCAAAAAGATAAACATTTTGAAAATCATAACTTTTATAAAGATTAAAGAACATTGCAGCTCCACCGACAAATGGCTCTATATATGTTTTTATAGCATTTACCTTTAATTTTGGCGGCAACAATTCATTAAGTTGAGGCAATAGCTGTGTTTTACCACCAGCCCATTTTAAAACAGGCTTAGCGGCATTGGTTATTTTATTATTATTTTCAACAGCTAAATTTGTCATCTTTACCTCTGAGACATTCTTACATAATAATACACAATTCTGCAATATTTTAACAATATTATCCCATATTTATAGAATATATCTCCGCTTAATAAGGCAATGATAGTATTAAATTGTGTTTTGAGTTATATTAGAAAGTTCCCTTAGCAAGTTCGGACATGAGTTTTCAGTTTGGGATTTTATAGACTTCTAACAATGCGAGATAATAACGAGAGTTTTTTCTTATTCCTATATATGGAAAATGCCGCAGTTTAATATTTGGCCAATTAAAACAAAGAGCAAAAGATGGCTTAAAAATATATAATTTTAACTTGCTTTTTATTTTTTTTAATTATAATC
>CALUQL010000151.1 GCA_944322895.1 Candidatus Gastranaerophilales bacterium | reverse complement strand
AATCTTTTCCACATCTTTTTATTTAATTGACTATTCCGCACCGGTGTGTCTTTAAATATTTCTTTTGATTCAAAATTTTTATTAGTTACTACTGGATAAAATAACATTAAAGCTTTTGCTTTCCTTAATTTTTCATATAAATCTAGACAAAGATATCCTCCTGCCGATCACTTTAAACACATTTCTGCTAATAACTAATTCGCTCATCTTTCATTAATTTCAACTTATATAAAAACTTATAATTTACCGATAAGCCGTAAAAAGTGTTATTTTTACACTTTATACGGCCTAAAAAATGTAAAATTGACAAAAAATACGGCTTATCGTCAAAGTTGTTTATAAAGGTAAATAATTTGCTCTTTAGTTAAATATTTCATTTGGCAAGTTCTTGGTAAGATTTTTTATTCTCATCAAGATATTTATTTGAAATCTTCTCTACTTCCATGTTCGATGCGGCCACGGCTCGCTCTTGACGAAGTCTAATATCAAAAGGAATCCTTTGTTCGCGGACGGCTTGTTGAGCAAAAATCGTGACGGCGGTGGTAAAGGACATGCCTAATTCATGAAAGAGATTATCTGCTTCTTTCTTCAATTCTTTATCAATGCGTATGGTTATATTAATATTTGCCATTGATATAAACCTCCTTTATTTAAATTACATAATAAATTATTTAATTTTTAATTAAATTTAAGTATTTTTCAATAATTTTTATTATAAATATCTATCAACGTCAAATGGCTAAACTTTTTAATGTCGATAGAACGCGAATAACTAGACATATAAACAACATATATAAAGATGGCGAGTTGGATGAAAAAAGCACATGTGCGGAAAGCGCACATATGGGCAATTTAGGTGTTTAAATATATTCAAATACAATTTGCAAACAAAATGCACAAGACCCTTGTAATTCTAGTTTTAAAATATAGAATTATTACTTGTGAAAAAACAAAAGTTTCCTCTATTTAGCTTATTCTCACGCAATAAAGAAGTCATCAAATTGGCTGTTCCAGTTTTTATCGAACTGATTTTAGGCGTCGGTATTGGCTATGTTAATCAATTTATGTTTGCTGGTGTACCTCAAGCCACCAACGCTATAGGCCAGGTAAATCAAATAAGCAATATTTTTATTGTCGCGTTTAGCG
Organism: Candidatus Gastranaerophilales bacterium; assembly: GCA_944322895.1. Taxonomy (GTDB): domain Bacteria; phylum Cyanobacteriota; class Vampirovibrionia; order Gastranaerophilales; family Gastranaerophilaceae; genus Avigastranaerophilus. Next base: position 1,624 of record CALUQL010000151.1, on the reverse strand, counting down.
TGCTATCAACATCTTCTCTTATTCTCATCACGCAATTAAAAGGATTGGATAATGAAGAAGGAATTAAAAAGATTTATCCACTTACACTATTTTTGAATTTATTTATCGGAATAATAGTCTGTGGCATTCTTTTAGCTATTTCGCCATTTATTTTTGATTGGATGCAAGTCGATGCACAAATTATTCCACTGGCTAAACTCTACTTATATGTCTCAGCACCTTCTCTTGTTTTTTATTCTTTATATCAAGCTTTTTCAAGTTTTTTACGAGCGAATAAAAAAATGGTTGAGCCAACTATTATTACTTTTGCCACCAACATTATCAATATTGTCATTTGTGCAATTGTGCTATGGGGAATTCCAAATCTTGACGTTGAAGATCAATTGATTGGTGTGGGATTAGCTACATTAATTTCTCGTTTTATCTCTTGCCTTATTTCGTATATTTTCTTTAAAGTGACAGTTAAATCAAAAATTTCATTTAGATCTCTTCGTCCATTTCCGTCTATGTTGCTTAAAAAACAACTAAAGATTGGATTACCGACAGCTGGGGAAACTTTATCATATAATTTATCACAATTTGTTTTAGCAATTATTGTTAACTATTCTTGCACAGTTTTAGATCAAAATTTAAGAACATACATTATGACCATCACTTCCATTATTTACTTGTTTGCAAGTGGCAGCGGAATAGCTATGCAAGTCATCGAAGGTAATCTTTTGGGCAACCAAAACAAAGAAGAAGTTTATAAACTCGTTAGTGATACAGGTAAAATGGCACAAATTGTGTCTTTTGTCATGTCACTAATCGTTTTAGGAATTGCTTATCCTCTTTTTGGAGCACTAATGACTCCAGCAATTAACAACCCAGCAATCAATATCAATAATGTGGATTTTATGTACTGTGGATTAACGGCAGTTTTTTGCCTTTGTATCAACGTTGTGTTAGAACAAGGTAGAGCAACTAATTTAGTTTATGTTAAAGGATTAGAGACGGCTGGAGATATTGCATTTCCAGTCATAAGTTCTATCATCACATCATGGGTGTTTACAGTCGGAGCTTCAGCACTTCTATGTACCGTCTTCAATTTAGGTATTTATGGTGCTTTTATTGGTGCTTGCCTCGACGAATGTGTACGTGGAATTGGCTTTTTTATTCGCTGGCGAAAAGGTAGATGGAAAACAATTAACTTACTCAAGGGAATAAACTAAAAAAACAATCACAATCCTTTTAAATCTCAGAAAGCAAAAACTTCATTTGGGTATTGCTAGAAATTTATTCTTTGCCAAAACTATGCTATATAAAATATTACTTTTAAAATTGATAAAAGCATCAATTGTGAAATCTTGAAGCGAAACTTTTTGAATTTGAAAAACTAAATATTTTGTAACTAGTACCACTTTTTAAAAAAGAATTATTCACTTTCTTTTATCCAATTTCCTCATTAATCTTGAGGATTTTTTATTATTCAAACTATAATTAAAAACGTTGTAAAAAATAAAAAGCCACCAGACTGTCAAATAAGAATGATGGCTTAAGTGATTAAATGGTTCTTTAAATTTTTTTAGGGTTTAATATTCACTTTAAATTTTTTTAGGGTGAACCCTATAAAAGTTTATAGTTT
>CALUQL010000150.1 GCA_944322895.1 Candidatus Gastranaerophilales bacterium | reverse complement strand
AGTGGGGCGATGATTTCTACACGGAGGATTGGGCATGGGGGCGCAAGTCTGACGAGTTCGGCACGTTACGCCATTTACGGCTGCTGGAGGACAAGCCGGACTTTCAGACCATGACAATAGTTTTAGGCGAGCCAATCAGCCAAATAGACCGCAGCGTTTTTGAGGATGCGGACACATGGGGCGTCTGTTCCCTGCAAGGTTGGGTAAACAGCTATGAAAGTGTACGGTTTGTAGCCATAAACGAGCATACGGCGGTCATAACGGGCGAATACAACTTTGAACAGGTTAAGGTGTGGTTAGAGAAACATGTACCCGTAAAGAGCCTTGAAATCGTTTGATAGGAAACGGCGGCATTTTGCCGCCGCTACTTTTTTCCATGAGCATACCTGCGGTGAAGAAAGTAACAAAGAAGTCCCTGATATTTGAACTATTTGATTATTTTTATTAATGTATAAAATCAATCGTTATAATAGATTGGTTGTCAAAAATATTTTTTACTATATTCCTTATTACTGGATGGTTTAACTTATAAACACAAGATTTCTCATCGTTGGGATTTTTAAGGTGGTCTGCATCATTATGGATAGCAGATAAATAATAGTACGCATCAGGAATCAAAACAGAATGTTCTTCTGCGTATTTAAGTTTTTTATCTGTTTGATGTGTGTTGATAAAGTCAATTCTTTCATTATCATCCAATTGGTTATAAATTAATTTTTCTAATCGAAATCTAATGCCAAGACTTACGGCATAAGGATCATAGGTAACATCTGTACCAAGATACTTATTTAGTTCTTCAAGTACATATTGTTTTAAATTAATCCCTTTTGCCCATGTCTTTTTTAGGTTGGGTTGAATGGGAATATCTGAACTTCTATCAATGGTATTAGGATTATAATGAAAGAAGTATTTAGATAGGTCATTATATAATAGTTTTTGTTCTGGAACAGTTTTATCTAATTGTTCTCTATAAGCAATAAATGATTTCATTGCATTTGAACCAATAGCTTCAACTGCTTTAAGGTATTGGATATTAAGTAAAGATGGCTTAAAGATATAATTTCTAAAATATTTCGGATCTAAATGGGTAAACAAAATAGGATATATTACACAACCATCTTTTTTCAACAAATTTGAAAGATAATACTGGGCAGCAATTATATTGGCATCATCTAAATAATCAAAGACTTCGTCTATAATTAATAAGTATTTCTTTCCATTTCTTAAGGTACTCTGAAATTTAAGAAGTTGAATTATAAATGTCAAAACATCTCTTTGACCATTTGAAATTTCATCAGCATGTGGAAATTCTACAACAAGCGCATCTTTTTTCTCTTTTGAAGAAATTTCTTTCCATGTTGTATTGAGATACGAGATATTTCTATCGAATTTATTTTTGAAAATATCATAAGATGCTCTTCGAGAAGCCTTTAATAGAGATTCTTTTTTATGTTTAAACAAATAACGGAGTTGATAGAATAAATTAAATCTATCGAATAAAGATATACCTATTATATCTTTAAAAATTTCTCCAAACCTATTATAGAATTCATCTTGTTCTATTTTCTTAAAAAAATCATCTTGTATGTTTGCTATTACCTCTTCTTTATTTCCTCTAAGTTGTTGAATATTTATTTTTATCTCATCAATTAAATCGCTTCTTTTTTTGGTTTCAAATTTCTCAAAACATTCAAATGAAAATTGAATACGTTCTAAAAAATCATTTTGAGAAAAATAATCTGATAAATTGGGTAATACCTTACCATTGACTCCAAAATTCATCTTAATATCCGAATATTTATACAAATCGGAAACTTTTTGGGGAATTGAATCTACAACTGTAATAGAATCAATAGATAAAAAACCCTTAGTTGTTGAGAATCCTCCGAATGTTTTTGAAATGGTTTGAACTTTTAATCTATTATTGATTATGAAACAAGTTATTTCTTTATTGATTGTATTAGTTGTTGGATTTGCAATTAAAGTTACATTGTCAAGAACAATAGAAAGAGAAGGAATAAGGGTTGTATCTTTTTTGTGCATATCAACCTCTTCAACCTTGATTTTTCCTTTTGCTAAAGAATTAAAAGCTGCTGTAATTGACGATTTTCCAAACCCATTAGGTGCTACTAATATATTTACTTTCTGAGGCTTTATCTCTAAATCAAAACTATTATTAGTAGTTCCAAATCCTTTAATATTTTCTATTTTTATATTAGTTATCATATCAATGATTTTAGGAGCAAATTTACGCATAAATAAGACACCCGGCAATAAAATGCCGGGTGTTTATTAACATATTCATTCAATAACAATTATTTTTCTTCTTTCCTGCTGTCATTGTTGAACGAGAACGAAAGCTGCTGCATCTGCCCGAAGCTGTCAATGATATAAATGTCAATCGTCTGCTGGTCGGTCGATGCCGATGTGTAGTAGAGCCGGAAGGTCTCTTTTTCCAGCGGGTACAGGTCGTTGGGGAGGAACACCGTGCCATCGTCCATTTCCAGCCTGCCCTTGCCGTCAGGCTGGAAATAGCGTATCTGGTAGGTGGTCGGCTGGTAATAACCGCCCCGCACCAACTGGCAGCGGATTTCGGCGGTTTCCCCGACTTTCAGTTTCTTGGGTACGGGCAGCGTTTCCACCGTGAACGGGTACGCCTGCTGAATGTCCAGCCCGTCATTACAGGCGCAGACTAATACGAGGGATGCCACGATATAGCACCCCACAAGGATTTTATACATTGCATTCTTCATACACATTATTATATAGCGGTTAGTTGATGATGAATTTCAGTCCCAGCCCCACCTGCGTATGGAACGTGCCGATGTCCGAGCCGAACAACGCCCGTTCC
>CALUQL010000149.1 GCA_944322895.1 Candidatus Gastranaerophilales bacterium | reverse complement strand
TCAGAGAGATAATACGCTCTGAACTCGGTGAAATTGGAAACTTTGGTTTTCATAGAGTTTACCTCCGAATTTTATTTTTGCCTTTCGGCAGGGGCGACAGGAGCATTGGGCGAGATAAATTCTTATTCACTTGAAATAGGCACATCGGAAGTCAACGAAACAGGACAAAATTATTGCGTATGAATAACGGAAAAACTGCCATAAACGCAAAAAAGCCGAGCAGGTCAAATTGACCTACCCGACTTTCAAATGCTTGGATGATTGAGTTTTTCAGCGATAATTTTTCCCGTTGACTTCCGCGAGAACTGTGCTACGATAGCCACAACGAGGGGCAAAAAATTCGGAGAATTATTCCTTCGGCGGCAATAAAAAAACTACCTGAACCATCGTTCTGTAATAGTAGTGTTCGGGTAGTTCCAATTTTGTGAACATAAACGGAATCAACGCAAACTTGTAAAGATGAATAATTGGAGATATTGTTATTGCAGTGGCACTTTATAATTTAGATTTTATAGACATTAGTTTTTCTCGTAGTTTCATCGTGCGACGAGATGGACTTGAATCTTCTTGAATAATTTCAGATATCCATTGCCAAGCATTTTCTAAATAATCATTTCTTTCATATTTATCATGAAAATAAATTGCAAATTCGGCAAATTTTTGAGCATGGTATATTTTGCGCTTATCATCCATATAACACATTTTTAAAGTATTCATTGCTTTTTCCATATAACCTATAGCATCAGATGAGCCGATTTCTTTATTAGATTCAAACATAATTATAGCCTGAGAATTTTTAAAACTAAAATTGTTAGGCATAAGACTAATAGCTTTGTCTATTTTAATAAATGCATCTTGATAGCGTTTAAAAGAGGCAAGACATAGCGCCCATTGTTGTAAAGTATAAGGGCTATCGTCTTTTTCGTACAAATCTTGATATAAAGCTTCTGCCTGCTCTAATGTAAATAGTTTCGCAAACAGTTCAGCATCATAAGATTTTCTTCTAAAAACATTATATCTTAAAATATTATATTGAGCTTCTTTTGTGGTAAATTTACTAACAATATCAGCAAAAAGTTTTTTATATTCTTCTATCAATATATTGCGCACATTTATTGAAAAAAGTTTTGAGCGAAGTATAAAATAGTCTTGCATTTCCTCCGCTAAATCCAAATGATAATCATATGTACGCAAATAGTCTTTGGTTTGTTGTACAAGGTTAAATGCAGTTGGATAAACCTTTATATCAAGCAAATTTGATACGTTTATATATGAAATAGCAGAACCATTTTCGGACAAATATGAAGTCAAAGCAACTATTTTAAGTATATCAATATTATATTTTTGCATTTCATGAAGCATTTTAGATATATGCTTTTTAGTAAAAACTCCGATTACATTTTGTGCAACCATTTCTAACATTGAGAATTTTTCATCACTTGTTTCTTTGTATGAAAAATGGTCTCTACGTATTCCAGAAGGAATTTTATTAAATATTTGACGAGCCTCGTCTTTGCTAATTTCATTACAATCAAAAATTTTATAATTGATTGATTTATCTAACAAGTGCTTTACGGTCTCAAATTTATATTCTTCTGAAGCCCCAACAATTTTAATATTTTTTATTTTGGCAAAAGCATTATAAGCCATTATATTGTCTGTACAATTATTAAAAAATACCCACGCGTCTTCAGTCCCGATTTTCCTTATTATGAATTCAGCTTCCTCTTTGGTAATACCATCAACATAGAATTTGTTTTTATGTTTAACTTTTCTTGCTAATTGCATAAGGATAGTTGTTTTTCCTGAAAACCGACATCCAATCAACATAACATTTTTTCTTGTTAATGTTGCATCTTCTAATTCCGCAACTATTTTTCTTTCGTAAGGAATATCAGTTAAAATCGAATGCCATCCAGTGTTGCCTTGTTGAAAGAATTCTTTTTGTGGAATATTTGCAACTTCTGAAATTGTGGGTACAAGATAATTGTGTAAATCTTTACTGATTGTATTTTTAGCACACAAATCTTCAGATGTATTATCTTGGATATTTTCATCGATCCAAGATAATAATGTTTCTGTAGATGCTTCAATTATATGACAACCCTTGCTTTTAAAAAGTTTAATATTGTTCTTATCTTCCGGAAGAAACTGAATCCAAATATCAGTTGTTCCTAAATCCATTAGTCGTTTTATTACACTTAAAACGCCTTTATCATGGAAGCTATAACCAATGAAAAGAATAGGTTCTTTTGCAAGTTTACCATACATTAAGTCAAACAAATCCCGATTTTGTTTATCTACGACAGCTAAATCAAATGAGCCGAAATAGAGTTTAGAATTTGGGTCGGCAACATCACCATGTAAAGGAATATAACTTAATTCGTTATATCCGTTCATAGTTGCTCCATATTCACGAATACTTTTTAAATAGTACCGATCGCTATGGTCAGTAATCTTTCTTACAATATTATCTATATTTGTAGTAACATAAGTTTTAACTGTTATTTTGTTGATTACATCATACAGAGGATTGTATTCACTTACTGTAAAACGCTTCCGTAAGAAAGTTTGATATTCCGATTCTGGGCAAAATTCAGAAATATACTCTAATCCACTTTCTACAGGAATATCTTGCAAACCAAATTCTTTTTGTATTTCTACGCATAATTCAGTGCCCGTGGGGAGTCTTGTTCCATTGGGAGCGGGTAATATAGAAAACCCAGCTCCACTAAATATGCTAATTCCAGTTTTGAGCTTATCTAAGAGCAAATTTTTAAGTTCTATTTCCATTTTTATAACTTCCTTATATTAAGTAAGAGTATTATAGCACAAAACGACACAAACATCAAGACTTCGCCAAGTAAATAATCGTTATTATG
>CALUQL010000148.1 GCA_944322895.1 Candidatus Gastranaerophilales bacterium | reverse complement strand
GTGTACTGTTGTATATTTCTTGCGATTTCCTTTGCAGCTTCCAGAACATAGTGGATATCAGCTGAACCATCCTCTCCTGGAGGTGTACCTACTGCAATAAAACAGACTTCAGAGCAGGGGATTGCGGTTTTATAGTCGGTAGTAAAATTAAGGCGACCGTCTTTTGTGTTTCTTAAAACCATCTCTTCAAGCCCGGGTTCAAAGATTGGAATTGTCCCGTTGTTTAGTTTTTCAATTTTAATTTTATCGATATCTATACACCAGACCTTGTTTCCCATTTCAGCAAAGCAGGTACCGGTTACCAGTCCTACATACCCTGTTCCGATAATTGAAATTGTCATTGCTGTTTCCTTTTTCTATTTAACAATTTGTTATAGTATTTAATGTGTTTGTTTATAATATCTTCTTTATCAAAATCCTTATCTGCCTTTATTAAACAGTTTTTTGAAAGGATGGATTTGTTTTCTATGCAATAATCGATTCTTCTTGCCAAATCACTGCTATCGTATGGAGTTGCCAGGTAGCCGTTGTATTTGTGTTCTATAATGTCCGGATTGCCACCTGCTTTAAATGCTGTAACCGGTGTTCCCGAACATATGGATTCCAAAATAGTGTTGGGGAGGTTTTCAATAATCGACGGACATACAAATACATCAAGACAATTATAAATTAAAGATAAAAGTGTAGGGTTTGAAATAGAACCTGTAGTGAAAATCTGTAATCAATATTTCTTTTTAAAGAATTTACGGTACACCCTTTTTAAATAATATATTATGTTTCTTTTAGGCTTAAAATCTCCTGGTTTATTTTTTTGAGGTATTTTCCAGTCTTTTCCATAAAGTAATTTTAGAATCTTGATATATTCTTTAGGTATTGTAAATTTCTCATCGAGAAACTCATATTGCATTTTATTTTCAATAAAACTTTTTTTTATATAACAGTTTAAAAGATTGTATTTATTTTTCTCCTTGTATGCTATATAAACATCAATGTAAACAGAGTTTCTTCTAAATGAATAAAGTGTAGTGTAAGACTTTAAACTCGGGGAGGATTCATATCTTATAAATTTAAATCCGTTGTTTATTAATTCCGGAATAATTTCAAGAAGTTTATCTTCATCATTTGTAACAACGTCAATATCAATATCATGTGAAATAAAATCATGTTCTCTGATTGCTCCTAATAGTGTACCGTAAAATATTAGAAAATTGAAGTTGTTTCTGTCAGCAATTTTTTTAAATAATAAAAGGTTTTCTCTTGCGATATCTTTATCAATAACAACTGATGTCTCGTATGATAGTTGTTCAGGTTCATAATTGAAACATTTTCCTTTGATTTTTATTTCTTCCATAAACCGATTTTCCTCAAAATGTTTTTTATTTTCCTTTTTAGTCTGAATGTAAAACTTTTAGGTTTTAAAGAATCCAGTTGGCTTTTAAAATGTAAATCTAAAATTAAATTATCATAAGTAACAGTTTTATATACATAATTTGGATGGATTAGTTCTTTTGGTAATTCTTGAGTTGGTAAACGGTTAAATTTGCTTGATGTATCAGTCGTATGTGTTGCGTTTTCATCAAATCCAATATTTGAAATTTGATTTAGATAAGGGGTAATTGTTAATCCTGAATTAATATTTTTTATAAATCCCCATTGATAATCCCACCATGTTATTGAATCAACATTGTTAAATGTGTAATCGAATATCTTTGCTAAAAAAACACTGTATTTTCCATACATATCAGCAACAATATCTTTGGCTTCTTTTGTTCCCCATTGCTTAATGGAATAGTCATATTTATCCCAGGCTCTTTTCCATGTTGCCCAGCCCCATTCAGACGGGTAATTGGTGAAAAAGTAGCTGGTACTTTCTTTTATTAGTCCCAAACGGTTGGTTCCACTTATCTGCATTATTCTTTCATCATCTTTGTATTTTTCCAGTAAGTTTTCACAAAAGGAAAAAAAAGAATCAGTCGGAAGGCAATCATCTTCAAGAATAATGCCCTGCTCGACATTTTCAAAAAACCAACTTATTGCTGATGCCGGTCCTTTACCGCAACCAAGATTATCCTCCCTAAAAAGTGTTTTTACTTCGCAATCCCAATCAATTTGAGATAATACCCAGTTTCTTACCTGGTTGCATTTTTCAGCTTCTCCGCTTTTTTCTATCCTGGGACCGTCAGCAGCAACATACAAATGTTTGGGTTTTTGTTTTTTTATAACCGGAAAAGTCTGTTGGACGGTATCAATTCTGTTAAATATTATATATAAAATAGGTGTTTCAAACATTGCAAAATTCTTTCCTTTATATAATAAAAAATTCAAAATACTTTAAGGTGGTTTAAAATTACTCATTTAAGGTAAATATTTCGTTACCTGGATTTAAGATTGTAGTGTAAATACAACAATTCATGTCTATTGGATTGATTATATACTTTGTATTTTTTACTGAACATCCCAATGAAAAGACGTAAGATCCCGGCAATAAAACTTCAGATGGTATTTTATATTCAATCTGCATTTTCCCACTTTCATATTGAAAATTTTCAGGCATTAGTATTTTGTATATATTTTCAGTGCCCCTGTATATATATAACCAAAAATCAACGTTTGAATCCGGTTTATCAACTGAAAATTCTATGTCGAGGTAATACTCTTTGCTATATTCAAGGGCATTTGACACAGTTTTTCCGTCTAAATTCTTAATTTCTAAACTAAGAGGACAAAAATTTTCATTATAAAAGCTGTTATTATTGTACCAATTTATAGTATTTAATTCACTTCCGGAATCGTTAGTACCTAAGTAATAGTTGATACTATCATTTATGTCGTCATCTGTTCTTATAATCCTGCCTTTTTCCAGGATTATACCTTTGTTGCAAAGGTTTTTTA
>CALUQL010000147.1 GCA_944322895.1 Candidatus Gastranaerophilales bacterium | reverse complement strand
ATTAACATTCTGTCTAAGCGGTATAAATGGAAAAAATCTGTAATTCGAGGATTAACACCAGCCTCCCCGAAATCAATAAACCCCGAAAGCTTACCAGAAGTAGTAATAATTATATTTTCTGCGTGTAAATCATTGTGGCACAAAGACAATCCATCTGTCGGAATTTTTGTTTTAAATGTATTTAGGTCAAGTTTGTTCAAACTACAGTCCAAGAGTTGCTCTCTTGCAATGTGATAGTTAAAATTCGGCAGAGTTGTTTTATTTTCATTACGGCATATTTTAGAATATTTACTAACCACTTTGTTTGCTTTAGAAAGTGGAATATTGTGTATTGCATATAACAATTCTGCAATATCCCTAGCTAAATCTTTTCGTTGTTTGACTGACATATTTTTATAAACTTTTTGCAAAGTGTCACCGATAATCTCACGATGAAAGGAACATTTACCATTAAAATGGATATAAGTAACTTTATTTCTTAAATTTTCAGGTAGCTCTTTATGTAATAATCCTGAAATCTCAGCTTCACGCTGTTGCTCAAGCAAAAAATCTGATTTTGTGGGAATCCTGACTATCCAATCGTTAACCCTGTATCCGTGAGAACGAGAACCTCCGGATAATAATTCAGCATTTGCAGTGGAAAATGGTAAATCGTAAATATCAAGTTCAGACAATCTTTATTCCTCTAAAAAAGGTTTCAACAATTTCATAAAATATGGAGAAGACGGATTTGTAGTTCTGGCTAATCCCCAACCGGTATATAGTAATGCCAAATAATCAATTTGTTTTTGTTCTATAGGGGACGAGGTTAATTTGTTATACTCCTTGAGAGTATCAATCGCCAATTTACGGTGAATTTTATATAATGGGAAAAAATCTTGATATTTGGGCATAATTATAGTATTACCAAAATCAATAATACCAACAAGCACATCATCCTTTTCTGTGTTTAACAAAATATTGCTTCCGCTTAAATCATTATGGCATAGGGCTGTTACTATATTTGGTGATTTAACCATATAATCATTTATATTAATTTTATAACGTGATAAGGTTTTTTGGACTTCTCCAATGTCAAAATTATTTTCTGTTGTAACATCCCAATTATCAATAGCTTCCGTTGGTTTTGGAATATTTAATTTCTTATAATCAATTTGATGTAATTTATGGAAAAATAAAGCTAAATCACATGCTAATTTTTCTTGTTGTATAGGTGTCAAATTTTGATAAAGCACCGCATATTCGCTTTCCGGACGTCCATCGCAGATTTTGCCTGAGAAACGTTTGGATATGGAAAATGGATATTCACTTTCGATTAAATCTATTTTGTGAATTTTATTTGCAAAAGCCGACACTAAATGCGGATAAACCATATCAATAATATTCTTTTCCCGCTTCATTGTCTGCCAAATAATTTCGGCTTTAGGAAATCGCACAATGTAATCATCGACATAATAAGCTACTGAGCGTGAACCGCTTTGCAAGCTGACGATGTTTTGAATATTCAAAAAAACGCTTTTATGTAAAATTTGTTTAATAAAATTCAGGTCATCAGCATTTTCTTGAGTCAAATATTGCATTCTTATTATCTCCATAAAGACGATAGAACACAACACGTTAATATTGATTTAATGTCTTAATTTTTCTACTCAAATCCTTATACTTATTAGTCCCGATAACTGCACAGAAAAAGTGCAGCATTTAACACAAAACCTTCTGATAGGGGGCTGATGTTGAAACGGGCTTACAATAGTTTGTGAATATCATATTCATCATAGCCTTCATAATAATAACTGACATTAATGCCTTTCATAAAGATTTCTCGTTCATCAATTTTATCTGTCAGAGCATTTTTTAGGAGATGTTTTATTTCAACATCTTTAACAGGGCTTCTTTCCATTGCTGATAAATAATCTTCTTTATCAATTTTATTCCAATCAACAACTTTTTTAATTTCTTTCTTAAAGATTAAATCCAGCCAAATTCTTGTTGCGCGGCCGTTTCCTTCCCGGAAAGGATGGGCAATATTCATTTCAACATATTTTTCAACAATTTCATCAAAAGTTGATTGAGGCATTTTATCTATATGTTTTAGGGCTTGTTCCAAATACATCACCGGAGCAAATCTGAAGTTGCCTTTTGATATGTTAACATCACGCATTTTTCCGGCAAAATCATAAATGTCTTCAAACAAATACTTATGAATCTGTTTTAATCCGGCAAATGTGCCTACTTTTATCTGATTGATTTTGCCACTATCAAAAAACTTTTTAGCCTTTTCTTTACTGAGTTTTTCTTCAATCTTATTCAATTCAATTTGATTGGTAATATTCAATTTATTTTCTAAAACCATTATAAAAATCATCTTTCATAAAAAATGCATTATATTTTTATAATAATATAAAATTGCTAAAATTTACATAATAAAATCAAATTGCCAACACTTCAGATTGTTGTTCCAAGCTATCTTCCAATGGCTTCATTTTCTTGTTAATTGTTTAAGCTCATCATAAAATTCAGTTCGATAATTGCACCATTTTAAGATTTCTGTTTGCATTCGCTAAATTTATTTGTCGGTTTCAGCAGCAGGCTTTACAATTTTCTAAATGCTGCCGCTGGATTAATGTTTTATTAACAAGGGGAGGATTATTATGCTTTCATCAATAAATTTAGTATTCAAAATGTCTTGCAAGCAAAAGGATTAAATATGGAAATAATTTTTGATGAAAATGAAGGCAATATTTTTTGCGGGGAAAGTTATCCTATTTATTCCCTCAAAACCCCGGATAAAATAGATTTTAAAAGTGTTCTGCAAGATGTCAGAAAACTGATTAAGGCCAACAGCAAAAATAAAGTCGTTCTGATCAAACCGGAAAAAGAAAATAAATATTTTCTATTATTTGCCGCTCTTATGGGAGTTGAGGGGCGTGATGATACCGGTTATCCGCTGCAAGCCGTTTTTAAAGTTCACGATTTTAAACAAGCCACGATTTCTTATCGTCCTTATTTTTTCTTCGGTA
>CALUQL010000146.1 GCA_944322895.1 Candidatus Gastranaerophilales bacterium | reverse complement strand
CAAACTGCGCTACATCCCGATATTTTGATTTTGGTTTTGTAGCGCACCTACGGTGCTACCTCTCGCAAAAATGATACTCAATCATTTTTTCTTCTTGAATTTTGCTATCTCTCGAACCTGTCGTTCCTTCCGCTCTCGCTGTCGTCACTTCGGTTCTCACATACTTGGGTTATACCCTTTCGCAAAATTCGCTCGGCAGAGTCAAACTGCGCTACATCCCGATATATGTTTTTTCTTTGTTTCAATGTTCTATATGCTATTTCTATTATACGAAAAATAATAAAATAACTATCAACTTCCCAATTGTATTACACATATAAAATTTTTAAAAGAGTTTTAACTTTTTTATTTACTATTAAATTAGTAATTAAAAACAGAGAAAATTTGTATAATAGACTTTTTTATGCCTTTATTTTATAATTGCTTTGGTATTAACGAATAAGGAAAAAAATGACATCAGACAGTGTTTCGACCTCGCAGCAAATTGATAATATAGACGCGGCAGGTGAAAAAAATCAAGCTATTAATCTTAAATTTAGAGCAGTTGTTCGTGCTTTTCTTGCAAATATTTTTATAACGCTAATAAAATTAGCTTCTTGGTATTTTACTAAGAGTTCTGCAATGTTTGCAGAAGCTGTACACTCTGGAGTTGATTCTTTTAACAGTATTTGTCTTATGGTTGGATTAAAAAGAGGTTCAAGACCTGCCGATGGTGTCCATCCGTTTGGACACGGACTGGAAACAAATGTATGGACAATTGTTGCCTGTATATTAATGTTTTTTGGTGCTGCTGTTTCTTTATTAAGTGCATATAACAAAATATTTATTAATACACACGGTGTTGATGAATTATTAAATCATTACGGTGTTTTGGCTATAATTCTTATTGCAAGTATTTGTTTTGAATCTTGGGCTGTAAATAGTGCTGTAAATGCTGTTATAGATGAGGCAAATGTTAAACATGTTAATCCTTTTGTTGATTTTATAAAATCGATAAAATATGTACATAAAATTAATACTCCAACAACAAAGTATGTTTGGTATGAAGATGTAGTTGCTTTAACAGGTGTAATTGTTGCTTTTATTGCTGTATCAATTTCAAAGTATCTTTTACCTGAAAGCCTTGCTCATATTCCTGATGGAATAGCTTCTGGTATTATTGCTTTGATGTTATTATTTCTGGCTGGTTATATGTTGAAAAATAATGTTAATCTTTTGACTGGGCTATCAGCTGAACCTCAGGTGGAAGAGGTTATAAGACAAATTGCAGAAAATCTTCATTGTGTAAGTTGTGTTAAAGAACTTAAAACTATGAATATGGGAACTTCTGGTTTGATTGTTAATATCAAAATTGAAGTGGATCCTGAAATACAGGTTAAAGAAGCTGATGATATTTCAGAAATGGTTGAAAGAAAAATTAGAGAGCGTTTTAAAAATATATCTCATATTTCTGTTGAAATTGATTCAAATGATGCAGAAGAAAATTGGGAAGATAAGTTTGATAAAATAATTCAAGAAGGTGAAAAAATAGATGTATTTGATGACAAAGAAGCAGATATGTTATCAAACTTTTATTCTTTCTCACAAACTGTTGTAAAAGAAATTATGGTGCCTCGTACAAAGGTTGTTTTTGTTGATGCAGAAGATAATCTTGATACTTTGGTAGATTTGATAATTGACTCTGGGCATACTCGTATACCAATATATGAAGATACGGTTGATAATATTATTGGTGTTATTAATGCAAAAGATGCACTTAAAGCATTAAGAGATAAAACATATGAAAAAGAAGGTTTTGAGATAAAGTCTTTAGCTCGTGAAATAATGATAATACCTGAAAATAAATTTATAAGTGATTTACTTAGTGATTTTATTTCAAAGAAAAATCAAATTGCTGCTGTAGTTGATGAACATGGTGGAATTGCAGGTATTGTTACTGTCGAAGATATCATTGAAGAAATTGTTGGTGAAATCTATGATGAATTCGATGAAGCACCAACTCCTGAATTAATTAAAATAGATGACAATACACTAAATGTTTCATCCCAAATGGACATTGAAGATATTAATGAACGATATGATTTGGATATTCCAAACGAGGATTTTCAAACTATAGGTGGTTATGTGTTTGGTCTACTTGGAAGAGAACCTGAAATAGGCGATAAAGTAGAAGATAGAAACCTTTCTTTTGAAGTTATAGAACTTGATGGAATTAGGATTTCTCGTGTAATTATGAGAAAAGATACTCCTTTTGTTGATAAAGAAGAACAAGAAGAGATTGTAGAAGAAGATGAAACATTATAAATTTGGATATGTTGCCATTATCGGTAGACCAAATGTTGGTAAATCTACTATATTAAATAGATTAATAGGTCAAAAAATAGCGATTACTACAAATAAGGCTCAAACTACAAGGCGAAGAATTAATGGTATTCTTACAACGGAAGAAGCTCAGATAGTATTTGTTGACACACCTGGTATTCATAAACCTATTGATAAGTTAAGTGAATGTTTAGTTGATGAAGCCAAAAGTGCTATTCCTGATGTTGATTTGGTACTTTTTGTAGTGGATGGTTCAACTTCTGCAGGACGAGGAGATAAATGGATTGTCGAAAATGTTCTTAAAGATTATAAGAACGAAATGATTTTAGTCGTTAATAAATATGATTTGGTTAAGGATATAAAAAAACGAGAAGAAAATTTATTAACATATAAAGCTTTGTTTGGAAAAAATTACTCAAGCGTAAAAATATCAGCCAAAACAGGGCGAAACTTTGATACATTGATAAATAATATTATAAGAAAGTTACCGGCCGGTGAAAAAGTCTACGATGATGAACAAATAACAGATGAAACAATGCGAAATATAGCAAGAGAGCTTATTCGAGAAAAAATTCTTTTATATACTCATGATGAAGTTCCTCATAGTGTTGCTGTTGTTATTGAAAATTATGAAGAGAAAGAAAATCTTGATAGAATAGAAGCCAAAATTATTGTTGAACAAGAAACACAAAAAGGGATTTTAATTGGTAAAAATGGTTCAATGTTGAAAAAAATAGGAACCGAAGCAAGAAAAGAAATAGAATTTACAGCTGATAAGAAAGTTTATTTAGATTTACAGGTTAAAGTTATAAAAGATTGGCGTAAAAAATCTAAAGATATGGAAAAAATGTATTAATAAAAAACAGAAGCAATTGCTTCTGTTT
>CALUQL010000145.1 GCA_944322895.1 Candidatus Gastranaerophilales bacterium | reverse complement strand
GAGTTTAGGGACATTACATGTGTTTGCGCATGTATTTTTATTACATTTATCCCTGTCTTCAAGATGATAACTTGAGGATACATTTTGTGAAAAATTTTTTGTTTCAGAATTAGTCACAAACTCCTCCTTGATTTAGAACACTTATAACAATTTGCTTCATTGTTTCCATTTCTTTTGGATTGCTTTCGGCAATTAATATGGTTAATGCAAATAAAGTTCCGTTATCAATGATAGGCAAATTATTTTTATACAAAATTCCATTTTTTTCTAAAAAGTACAAGAAGCAACTTGCCGCAATACGTTTATTCCCATCAGAGAAAGAGTGATTTTTAGTTATCAAATATAACAGCATTGCAGCTTTTTCTTCTAATGTCGGATAACAATCATTTCCGCCAAAAGTTTGATAAATTTGATTTACAGAACTTTCAAAACTATCATCTTTCGGATTTGCAAAAACATCAGATGCAAATTCCGATTTCATTTCGTTTATTACTGATAAAAATTCTTTAACAGGAATTATAACAGCTTCTTTTTGTGTAGAGCCTTTTACATCTAATGTTTTATGATCAAAGTTGTCAAGCAAATCAAGCCCTTTTGCAAAATTATCCAAAATTTTTGCGACTTGCTGTGCATCATCAAGTGATTCAATTTGATTTGTTAAACTTCTTGTTAGTAAACTTACTGTTGTTTGTAGAGTTTGTATTTTTTCCTGTTTATCACTTAATAATTTTTCATTAATTGCATAACCCTGTGTTAAATAATTTTTTAAAACATTTGTTGCCCATTTTCTAAAATTTGTAGCAATTTTTGAATTAATTCTATAACCGACAGAAATTATCATATCCAAATTGTAATAAGCTACATTATAGGTTTTTCCGTCGTTGGCAGTTGTTGCAAAAAATGCAACAACTGAATCTTTATCCAATTCTTCCGTTACAAAAATATTTTTTATATGTCGTGATATTGTAGATTTATTTTTCTGAAAAACTGTTGCTATTTGGTCTAAAGAAAGCCATAGTGTATTGTCTCGTAGATTTACACTACATTCAATATTTCCATCGTTATTTTTATATATTACAATTTGGTTTTCCATTATTAATTTTCTCCAAACGGGAAATCTAATCCCAATTCATCAAAAAACGGCTTCAACTCATTATCAATATCTTTTATCTCCGCCTGAACTTTACGAATATCATTTGCAACTTCTTGTAAATCTACTTCCGGTTCAGGTTCAAAAGTATCAACATATCTTGGAATATTTAAATTATAGTCATTTTCTTCAATTTCTTCCATTGTTGCTATATGACAGAATTTTTCGATATCTTTTCTTTCCGTATAGGCATTAACGATTCTGTCAATATCTTCTTGAGAAATAGAGTTTTGCGCTTTACCTTGTGTGTAATATTTAGATGCATCTATAAAGCAAATATTATCATTGTTGCCGTTACGTTCTCTTTTTAACACCAAACAACAGACAGGGATCGACGTTCCTTGGAAACAATTTGCAGGTAAACCAATAACGGCATCTAAATAGTTTAAATCTTTAACTATATACTTTCTTATAGTTTCTTCAGCATTCCCTCTAAATAATACTCCATGAGGCAATAATACTGCAATTCTGCCATCAGAATCCATGTGATAAATCATGTGCTGAACAAAAGCAAAATCCGCAGTAGATTTTGGCGCAAGTTTACCATAAGCCGAAAATCTTTCATCATCTAAAAATTTTGAATTTGCACTCCAATTGGTAGAATATGGTGGATTTGCAACTTGTACGATATATTTTCTATCCTCATATCTTTCGTCTTCAAGGGTGTCGCAATTTGTTATTTCGAAATTGTTATAAGGAATTCCGTGAAGTAACATATTCATTCTTGCAAGATTATATGTCGTACTGGTTAATTCTTGACCATAATATTGACCTACTTTTATGTATTTACCTACTTGCAACAATAAACCTCCTGAACCACAGGCACAGTCGGAAACTGTTCTTGCTTCACTTAAACCGACAGTTGCAAGTTTGGCAACAAGTTTTGACATATTAACAGGAGTATAAAATTCTCCACCTTTCTTGCCGGCAGTTTGTGCAAACATACCGATTAAATATTCATATGCATCACCCAATACATCAAGTTCCATATTTTCTAAATGGAAATCTATTGTGTTAATTGTATTTAGAATTTTTGCAATTAATTTTGAACGATGAGAAACTTCTTTCCCCAGTTTGGAAGATCTTAAATCCATATCTTCCCATAATCCTTCAAAATCTTCTTGGGAATCGTGTCCTTGTGTACTTTCAGATATTGAGTTTATTATCTTTTCCATATATTCAACATCAAATTCTCCTGTTTCAATTAATTTTATTACATGAGAAAAAAGATATTTTGGTTCTATGACATAACCCAAATAATCGATAGACTCTTCTTTTAAACCTTCTCTGTATTCTTCATCTTCCCAGGCTTCTGCATAAGATATGCCATCATCCTTTAAAAGCTCTTTCATATAATTTTCGGTACGTTCAGATAAATAACGATAGAATATTAAACCAAGAATATAATTTTTAAATTCATAAGCTTCCATATTCCCGCGCAAATTATTTGCCATTTCCCATAATTTGCTATGTAGTTCAGCTTTTTGTTCTTTTTGTACCGCAATATCTACCATTCTCTACTCCTATTGATATTTAAATACATTTTCCTTAATAAATTGAATTATTTTTGCAACAAGTTCATGTTTTTCTTTAAATTTTATAGGTCTATCAATACCTGTTATTATATCTTTTTTATTTATTGTATTTGAAAATTCATAGTCTGAAATTGTCTGTTTCAAAAACTCTGCATTAATTTCTTGTTTATTTGCGAAATCTTCAATTTCTTTATTTCTTTGTTCTGATTCAAAATTAGCAAATGCTTCATCAATTGAATCATTTTGTTTTATTGTAGGCATTACTCTATCGATAAATGCTCTAATTAAATCAACTTTTCTTCTTAATTCAGGGTTATCGGTTCTGTCTAACTCTTGCTTAATATGTTCCAAATCTTTTGCTTGTTGTTTTTTGTTCGCGGTATCGACATTTCTTAATAAATTCATGATATATGTAACATTTATCTTGTCTGTTTGAATAACTTCAATAGCAAAATCAATATCATCAAGAATTGAAACTTTTTCTGCATTACGTTCCTTTTTAACAAAATCATATAATGTTAAATATCTGCTCTTATAATCTTCATAACCCTGACAAGTTAAAGCATCTTCAACATCCGCCCATGAAAATTCCGAAAATGT
>CALUQL010000144.1 GCA_944322895.1 Candidatus Gastranaerophilales bacterium | reverse complement strand
ATGATAAAAACCTTTAGTTACAGATTGTTCCTCAACATTAGAATAAAAATAATCCACAACAACTTGAAACATATGCCAAACATCTTTTTTCTGTTCGTAGCCAAACTTAAATAAAGATTCAAGAGTTTCACTTTCAGAATATAATTTATTCAATATTTTTAAAATTTGAATTAAATCGCAATCTTTAGAAAATCTATAATCACAGCATTTTATATTATTTGACTTATATTCAAAAGATTTAACATATTCAAAAGGCTTATTATCCATAAGATTAAATATATAATCAAGTTTAGAAATAAAAACTTCCCTTTTACCATAAGCAAACATTGATGCTATAAAACCCGATATTTCATTATCTTGTTTTGTTTTAAAACGATGCACAAATTGAACAGGATCATCTTTTATAAAATCCTTAGTTTCATATTCAAGAATGTATTTATCTAACTGTGTTTTTAACATTAGCGCAGCCTTTCAAAATAATCTTGGAGCATTTTAATACTTTCTTCTTCCATAATGCCTGATTTTACATCTAATTCATATCCCATAATTTTTCGCATATCAGATTTTGAACCAAAAGCACCATTTAATAAATCACTCGCCCCATAATACAATTTAGATATTCTTGCTTGGAGAATTGCACTTGCACACATTGGACAAGGCTCAAGCGTAACATACATTTCACAGCCGTTTAAACGCCAATTTTTCAATTTTTTATTAGCTCTTTGAATAGCAAGCATTTCAGCATGATTTATTGTATTTTGGCTTTTTTCTCTCTCATTAACTGCTTTTGCGATAATTTTTCCATCCTTAACTATTATTGCAGCAACAGGAATATCCTTACCTGATTTTTTCGCTAATTCAATTGCTATTTTCATGTAATCAGTATTCATTATTTTCTTTATAAACAGGTAATATAACTTTTGCAGTAAAAACATTCTCTTGCGTTGATTTTAAATGAACACTTCCATTCATTGCTTCAACAAGACCTTTTACTATATATAGTCCTAAACCTGTTCCTCTCGTTGTTCTTGTTGTTTTATCATCTATTCTTATAAATTTATCAAACAATGTATGCAATACTTGTTTTTCTATATAATCAGACTTATTTATTACTTTAATTGTTGCTTTATCCTCATCATATTTAGCTTCAATTTTTATAGGAGTATCAGGATATGCGTATTTATTAGCATTACCTAATAAATTTATCATTACTTGTTCTAATCTGTCTTTATCAGCTAATATCAAAGGAAAATCATTTGGAATATTTGTTTCTATTTCTCTTGATTCTATATTTTTAACTGAATAAATAGATGCTTCAACTATATTTATAAGATTTACAGGTTCTATATTTATATTTAATTTAGCTCCTTCTATATCGGGTATAACAAGCAAATCTTCAATCATACGAGATAATCTTTCAGATTGCTGTTTGATAATTAATAAAGATTTATGTTTTGTTTCTTCATCTATCTTTATATCAGTTCTTAAAAGACGTGAAGTATAACCTCTGATACTGGTGAGTGGTGTTCTTAATTCATGGCTCACTGTATCAACAAGATTAGACCTGAAGCTATCTAATAATTTTAATTCTTTATTTTTTTGTTTCAATTTTTTATAAGAAGAATTAATTTCATCAATCATACTGTTAAATTCTTCAGCTAAAAAAATGATTTCTCTTGGAGTCATTATGTTTATCAAAGGAGTAATAGGCTTTTTATAGTTTCCTCTTGAAACTGCAATTATGCCTTTGAATAATTGTCTTATATTCAAATATAAATATGAACTGTATAAAAGAACTAAAAATATTGTAACAGCAGCAGCTATTAAAAAAGCAAGAAGAATTTTAAATCGAGCCTTATTAATTGTTGATTTTGTTAATTCTTTTGAAGTATTAACTATTACAATTAAATTTAAATCTTTTATTTTTAAGTATACTCGGGGTTGATTTTT
Source organism: Candidatus Gastranaerophilales bacterium (assembly GCA_944322895.1). Lineage (GTDB taxonomy): Bacteria > Cyanobacteriota > Vampirovibrionia > Gastranaerophilales > Gastranaerophilaceae > Avigastranaerophilus. The sequence goes on along the minus strand of CALUQL010000144.1, from coordinate 1,410 downwards.
TATCTCATCAAATCTTGTTGCAATATTATTAACTAAATTTACAGGTAATTGTTTTAATGATTTTTTAAAATCCTGTTCATCATAATTATGAGAAAATATTAATTTCCCATCATTATCAACAACATATACTCTTCTATCTTTCTCTTCTTCTATATTTGTAAATATTTCATCTTTTATAAGTTTAGTATTTACACCCGCTTTAAGATATTTATCATCATGAATTTTTTCAATTAACCATAATTCTTCCGTAGCTGAATTATATTCTATAGATTTATCTCTATTAAAATCAGGATGTTCTGAAGGTCTTATTAATTCAAAACTATTAAACACATTTGAATTAATGGATAAATCTTTAAGATATAAATTTTGATTGGACTCAGAAGAAATATGATTTAAAGAAATAGCTATTTCTTCTAAACGATGATTATCTGATTTAATTAAAGAATTAATATTATTCTCAATAATTCTGGCAAGCATCTGAGCAGAATTACCAAGTTCATTTCTAATTGAATGCTGGCTTACATTATTTATAACAAACCACGAAATTATAGATGGAATTAAAACTCCAAGAAGAGAGATTATAATAATTTGTTCAACTATTTTTAATCTTTTTAATTTCACTAATCAGTATCCTCGCCAAAAGGAGTTAATTTATACCCGACATTAGTAACTGTTTGAAGGTAGTCAGGAATTTTAGGATTTTGTTCAATTTTTTGTCTTAATCCACCAACATGAACTCTAAGCATTCTAACATCATCATCAGAATTATAACCCCATACTTCATTTAAGAGGACTGCAAGAGTAACTGCATTATTAAAATGCTGCATTAAACAATATAAAATTTCAAATTCCGTAGGCGTAAGTTTTATTCTTTTACCTTTAATTTCCGTTTCAAGTGAATCAGGAAAAATTTCAATATCACCGATTTTTAAAATTTCTTGAGAAACAGTTTTAGTTTTAGATGCAGGACTTCTTCTAACTAAAGCCCTAACCCTTAACAAGACTTCTTGTATATCAAAAGGTTTAACAATATAATCATCGGCACCAGAGTCAAAACCTTGTGTTTTATCATTAATTGTACCCTTTGCCGTAAGCATTAAAATAGGGACATCTGCTTTTGACGAACGTATATTTTTACATACATCAAAACCATTCATTTTGGGCATCATAACATCTAATAAAATTAAATCATAATTACCAACCAACGCTTTATGAAGAGCCTCCTCGCCATCTTTTGCAGTATCAACATCATAACCGCTTTGAGAAAGGTCAAACTCTAAAAGTTCTCTGATTTCATTATCATCATCTGCAATTAAAAGTCTTTGTGCCACAATAGTTCCCTCTTTTTATATGGTTATTATCTCATATTTTAAGCTTTTTCTCAATTGAGATTAAATTATTTAAACAATA
>CALUQL010000143.1 GCA_944322895.1 Candidatus Gastranaerophilales bacterium | reverse complement strand
AGGGTGAGGTCGGTGGTTCGAGTCCACTGCGGCCCAGATTAAAGAAGACTCCTAGTTTAAGGGGTCTTTTTTATTGCAAAAATTTGGGACTTTTTTAGAGTTTTGTGTAATATTTGTGTAGTGCTGCATATTTTAAACTCAGTCAAACTTGCTAGAATTAAATATTATCTATTCAAAATTAATACAAAACCATCTTATGCGTTAGTAATAAGTAATATAAAGCTTAAAAATTTTCAAGTATTATTATAAAATGATACTAAACTATACTAGAATAAGTACCAAAAATAAGCAAACCTGCATAAAACAAGAGGGAATATTTTATAATTCAAAACCCTACTCCGAAAATCCCAAAAGACTGTTTAAACAGAATTCAAAAAATATAAAATAGACAAAATTATGCATCATTCAAGTATACTAAAAATTTTTCTTGTTTAGTGCATAGGTAGGATTTACATATTTAGTCAAAATTGTTATTTTATGCTCCGAAAGGTGGTATTTATGAAAAAATATTTTATTGGAATGATGATTTTATCTGTAATGCTCATGATGAATACACAGATAGCTCAAGCAAAAGGCAACAATGGTAAGGTAGGTGCTAAACAAGAATCAACAATTAGAGGAAAGAAACATCCTGTAGCAAACGCTAAAAGAGGAGACCAACAAGGTGATAATCTAAATTCTAATAGAGGCCCAAAAAGACACGGAATGCAAGGTGATAATTCAAATGCTAATGTTGGTTCAAATAGAAGACTAGAAGGCAAAGAAAAGGCTATTGAAAGACGACTTGAAGGTAAAGAAAAAGCAATGCAACAACGTGCAGAGAACGGAGCTAATGCTGGACATAGAGGACATAGAGGGCACGGAAAACATAAGCAAAACTTAAATAATTCAAACATTCAACAAAGACACACCAATAGAGGTGAGCTTATTAATTCTCAAAATAATGTAAATAATACTTTAAAACAAGAAAAGAACAAAAGATACATAAAACAAAACGGCACTAGAAATAAACCAGCTAGAGCTACAAAATAACATTAAATATTTTGGCAACACTAAAAATCTAGTTTAAATATTTAAACTAGATTTTTTTATTTGAAGTATAAATTAATAAAATTTATTTTATTACATATAAAAAATACTTTATTGACAAATTAGTATATTGGTATATTAATACCAATATACTAGAGATTATTTTTCCTTTTTATCTTATAAGCAAACAATATTAACTAAGATAAGTAGAAACACATGACTAATTAATAAGGAATTAAGGATTTTAATATGTTTAGAGAAATGAGAAGAAAAAACCAACAATTATCTTTTGAAGAATGTCAAGAAATTTTGAATAAGGAAGTAAGAGGAGTTTTATCAGTTATTGGTGATAATGGTTATCCTTATGGAATACCAATAAATTATAAATATTCTACAACTGAAAATAAAATTTACTTTCATGGGGCAAAAAAGGGACATAAAATTGATGCAATAAAAATGAATGATAAAGTATCTTTTACCGTCTTTGAAAAAGGAATACCTGTAGAATCAAAAAGAGGTTTAGATGTCAGAAGTGTAATTATTTTTGGTCGTATAAAATTTATTGAAGATAGAGAAAAAACTTTAAACATTTGTCGAAACATAAGTCGCCAATTTGATTTTGCAGATGAAGATTTTATAGAAGGTGAAATTAAAAAATTCGCAAATGCTGTAGCTTGTCTTGAGTTAATTCCTGAGCATATTACAGGGAAATTAATTAATGAAAGCTAAATTACTTTATACAATATCTAAAAAAGGAATTAAAAAGGATTGATATGATTAATATTTCAGAAGCGACAGCAATAGGTCTACATGTAATGATTTATATTGCAAATCGAAAAGGTGAAATTGTTCCATTAAAAGAGATTGCAAAAGTTTTTTCAATCTCGGAAAATCATTTGTCTAAAGTTTTGCAAAGACTCGTAAAAAGTGGTTTTTTAGCTTCCGTCAAGGGTCCTAAAGGTGGTTTTTGCATTGTTAAAGGAAAAGAAAATTCAAGTCTTATGGACATTTATGAAGCTATTGAAGGGAAATATATCCGTAAAGATTGCCTGTTCTCATCAAGACATATAACATCTTGTTGCTGTATTATGAAACCGCTTATTTCTTCAATCAATAATACGTTTGAAGAATTTATGAAAAATAACAGTATTAGTAATTTAAAATTGTAGGAGAAAATTATGAATATGTTTTGTTTTCAATGTGAGCAAACTGCTCAGGGAAAAGGATGCACGGTACAAGGTGTGTGTGGTAAAAAAGCTGATACTTCAAATTTGCAAGATGAGCTTACAAGCAAATTAATTGAGCTTGCAAATTGTGCAGAAAAAAATGATATAAATACTGAACTTCTAATTAATGGTTTGTTTACAACAATTACAAATGTGAATTTTGATGATAAATCTATTAAGGAATTTATTGAAAAAGTTCAAAAAAATATTAATTGTAATTCTAAATTTGATATAAAAACTATTTGGGATTGTAATGAAGATATTAGAAGTTTAAAATCGTTAATATTATTCGGATTAAAAGGGGTGGCAGCTTATGCCCATCATGCAAAAGTTTTAGGCTATAAAGATGTTGATGTTGACAATTTCTTTTATGAAGCATTACAGGAAATTTCAAAAGATTTATCAGCAGATGAACTTTTAAATTTAGTTTTGAAAACAGGTGAAATAAATTTAAAATGTATGGAGCTTTTAGATAAGGCAAATACTGAAACTTACGGAACTCCTGCACCTAGAAAAGTTACAACAAATATTGAAAAAGGTCCTTTTATTATTGTAACAGGTCACGATTTGCGAGATTTGAGCTTGCTTCTTGAACAGACAAAAGATAAGGGTGTAAATATTTATACACATGGGGAAATGCTTCCTTGCCATGCTTATCCTGAATTGAATAAATATCCGCATTTGAAAGGTAATTTTGGAACTGCTTGGCAAAATCAACAAAAAGAATTTGATAATGTCCCTGCCGCTATTTTATTTACAACAAATTGTATTATGCCTGTGAAAGACAGTTACAAAGATAGAGTATTTACAACCTCAGTTGTTGAATATCCTGATATGGTACATATTGGAGAGGATAAAGATTTTACACCAGTAATTGAAAAAGCTATTGAACTTGGCGGGTATAAAGAAGATAAAAAAATGACTGGTATAAATGGTGGCGATACCCTAACTGTTGGATTTGGACATGGAACAGTTTTATCTGTAGCAGATAAAGTTATAGAGGCTGTAAAATCAGGTGATATAAAACATATTTTCTTGGTAGGCGGATGTGACGGTGCAAGACCTGGAAGGAACTATTATACTGATTTTGTAAAACAAGCTCCGAAAGATTCTATTATTCTCACATTAGCTTGCGGAAAATACAGATTTAA
>CALUQL010000142.1 GCA_944322895.1 Candidatus Gastranaerophilales bacterium | reverse complement strand
ACTTTTCCATAAGGAGTAGAAGACCAAAAGCGGCCCAAAGTTGTTATACTGTTTAAAGATTTAAAAGCTTGCTCGGTCTCGTAAGCATCGGTTCTGTATAAAATCTTATGTAAAGCAGTATTGACTTCGTGAGTCATATCTTGTTCGATTAACATTCTTGTTGCCGTTTGCGGATCCTGTATCTGTAAAAACTCTCTCATGCTCGCTCTCACTCCTTCCTTTATATTTTTAAATATGCTCATTAGTTCTTCTCTCCTTTCTCTATTTTTTCTTTAAAAAACATCTTTGATCTGGATGTTCTCTCATATATTTTTCAATCTCTGTTTCAACTGGAACATTTTCATTGATTAACTGGTTAAAATTATACTCATGTTCTTCTATGTCCTTCATATCACACAAATATAAATGATTTCTTAATATTGACTCGTGATAATTTACTGCATAAATTAACAATTCAATATTTCCATCATCTAATCCGTCAAGTTTTTTATAATACACTCTATTTTCGTGAGCCTTACCTCCGTATGTTCCATTCTTGTAAACAGTAAATACATTTTTTGAATAATTGCTTTCTGCGTTATAAATAAATGCGAATTTATTATTGCTCTTCATTTTATCAAATACATATAAGTCTACTTTTATTTGTGTGTTAATAAAACTATTTCCTGGAAGCCTTACAATTGAATCCAGAATATTGCTTTCAATAAGATATTTTCTAAAATTAACATATTGATTACCATAAAAAGAGAACCCTGGCCCCATGATAATCATTGCAATACCTTTATTATTAATTTGTTGTAGGCATCTTATAAAAAACATAGCATCAGCAACACTGCTTTGCTTATACCCTCCGAATTCTTTAAAGTCTTCATCTGTTTTAAATCTGATGCCAAATGGAGGGTTACTTATAGCAACGTCACAAATAGGGATGATATAATTATCAGAATTTATTTTTTCTAAAATTCCATTTCTTATTCTATAAACGTTATAAATTTCCTTTGTTAATACATTCCCATGGATAACATCGGCGTTTATTTCGTTTATTAAAAGATTTAATAATAGAAACGGAATAACGTTTGAATCTAATTCATGCATATAAAAAATACATTTTTTATTAATCTTTGAGAATTCAATGGTTAATGCACCTGTTCCACAACAACAATCATAAACCGTATTAACTTTCCTATTATCACAATCAAATCTTTCTTCTACGATTTTTCTTATTAATTTACAAAAACTAGGTGGAGTGAAATCTTGTTTTAAATCTTTTCTATTTACCAAAAAATCTGAATATAATCTCATAATAAAATCATCGTAATTAAATCTATCTTTTAATAATTTTATAAAATCCATATCATTATCAAGAACTTTATTCAAAAGAATATCAGGTAGATTATTAATTTCATAACAAGACAAAAAATCTAAAATAAATTTCAAAATAGCAGTTGAACTTTTATTTTGATTTTTTTCTGATTCTGTTAATTGTTTCATTTCCTTGATTCACTCACTCCTTTCCATTATCTAATTATTATTTGTGATGTTTCAGCAACACCAGTCAAAGCATCGGCGCTGTCATCGTGAAGGTTCCCGCCAGCAGCTTGAAATCTGCTTATATCTCTCCAAAATTCAGGCCATAAAATATTCCAATGCTCTGGAAAATATACGTTTTCCATTACCCATGTTGCATTGGCTCTTATTCTTGAGAGTTTGTTTTCGGACTGGTGAAACCATTTAACAGTTGTTTTATATTGTTTGAGTTCTTCTTCAAGTATTCGCTTAATACTTCTTGCAAAACCACGACCACCGTTATTGCTTTCAATTCTTGAATAATTAACATTGAATTTTTTAATTCTTTTTGCGGTCTCTGGTTCCGTAATCTCCATTGGTTCCTGTGTATAATAAACATCAAGTATGTAAGCTTTTCTATTTTTAATCGCCCATATAATATTGCAAAGGAAGTCCTGGCCCTCATCTGCAGTATCACAATAGCTATATATTTCAGTGAAATTATTAATTTCTTTTGGATTGTATGTTTTAAGATTTTTATATAAATTACCTTCTGTATCAGTGCAAATCTGATTATAGTTAGCGGATGCAATATGCGGATCCATTACTTTTATCTTGTCCAAATACTTCTCGTAAGATAAAAGAGACGGACAAAGCATTTCATGAGTCTCTTCATTGATCAAAGCCGCCTTCGTGTATATTTCGACTTTATTTCCAAATTCTTCAATAACTCTTCCTGATAAATCCTGCGAATTCCATCTTGTAGCAATTATTATTATCTTTCCGCCTTGCTCTAATCTTGAAAGCATTGTATTAACAAACCAATTCCAATGTTCTTCTAACACATTTGCGTTATATGCTTCTTTCGCATCTTTGATAAGGTCATCAATAATAATCAAAGTTGCTCCAAAACCTGTTGAAGTTCCGCTCGGTGTAGTTGCTAAATATGAGTCATATGCACCCTCAATAGCCCAAAGATTAGCGGCTGCATCTCCTCTTTTTACTTTTACATTAGGGAAAATATCAGAATAAACAACGATATCGGAATCAGCTTTTTGTTCCATTATCTTGTTTCTTACGACTTTCGAGAATTTTGTTGATAGCTTTTCATTATAACTTCCTGTCATAATTTTATTGTTGATATCTTTGAAAAGCCATGCTGTAAAATTTTGAACAGTATATGATTTACCGTGTCTTGGCGGTTCATTTATTACTAAAAACTCTTTGTCTGATTGTTCAATGAAGTTTTGCAAGACTTCGCATAATTCTTTAAGATGTGGTCTATCATTTCTATAAAATTTTGGATCTATTGTTTTGCAATATGTCCAAAAGTCTCTTCTGCATAACTCTAATTTTGCTTGTCTCTTAATTTCAGGGTCAATCTTCTTCATCATCCGATGCCAACTTTCTTAATTCATCGGTAGATAGCCCCTCAAAAGGATTTATTATTTCTTGCTTAATGTCTTTTTTATCGACTGGCTTTTGTCCTGCTGTATCTCTTAAAAATTCCGCTGACTTTAAATCACCTTTCAGTGCTTTTTGAATTTGTGCGACCAAAATGGCCTCTTGCACAGTTAAGTTTTTGCTTTTAATATCTGTTAAGGTTTCAGCATCATTTGGATCAATAACTGCACCTTTTTTAATTGATAAATTCAATAATATTTCAAGCGATTTCTTCATATCTCTTTTTTCTCTTCTTGCTTTACCAGAAGCAATTCCTGCTTTTCTAGCAATTTCTCTACGTTCGCTCGGCGTTAAGTCACTTGTTTTGATTAAATTATCATTATTTGCCACTCCGATCACCTCCTTATATAAAAATCGTTATTTGCTTTATATTTTTTCTTTTTAGTCTGGCTTTATATAAAAGAAAAGTGAAGAGCCGATACAGCTCTCCACCTTTTTAGAATTAGAAAAAAGACAGCTTCAAAGAAATTTGAAAAATCAGAATATAAAAAGCTCCAGTTGCTTCATCGCTTCCAGAGCTATT
>CALUQL010000141.1 GCA_944322895.1 Candidatus Gastranaerophilales bacterium | reverse complement strand
GATTTCGCCTACCGGATTGTAGAGGAATGTTACGACCTGCCGGAGTTCGCAAAGTCTTATTTCGATTATGAAAAATTCGCCCGTGATTTGTTCATGTGCGACTATTGGTTTGATGACGGCTTTGTGTTCCGGGCGGCTTGAAAAGGATAATCCGGGCAGGGTGTCAAAGCCCTTGCCCGCCAAAAAGACAAAGTTTATAACCATAAAATTTTGAGGACATGAAAACGACAGAAATAAGCAAAGACCTAATCGGCAGGCGTTGCGAGTGCATTTTTACGGGCATGATGGTAACGGGCGTTATCGAGGACACGGAAGAAAACGAATATTCGGTAAACGTGAAAGTGCGTTTCGACCATCCGCACCAGTGGGGCGATGATTTCTACACGGAGGATTGGGCATGGGGGCGCAAGTCTGACGAGTTCGGCACGTTGCGCCATTTGCGGCTGCTGGGGGACAAGCCGGACTTTCAGACCATGATAGTAGTTTTCGGCGAGCCAATCAGCCAAATAGACCGCAGCGTTTTTGAGGATGCGGACACATGGGGCGTTTGTTCCCTGCAAGGCTGGGTAAACAGTTATGAAAGTGTCCGGTTTGTAGCCATAAACGAGCATACGGCGGTCATAACGGGCGAATACAACTTTGAACAGGTAAAGGAATGGCTGGAGAAAAACGTATCCGTAAGAAGCATTAAAATCGCTTGATGGGTAACGGCGGCAAATGCCGCCGTTACTTTTTTATAAGTTCTAAGTAACCGGATTTAGGGAATTACCTAGTTCAAGATTTGTATAAATGGGAGCAAAATTCAATTGTAAAATTATAAAAACTAACTTCGTAAATTTTCATTGAGAATATTTTCCAAACTCCGTTTTGTATCATGAACATATTTAACATTAACAGTTCCCATCATACTTAGGTATTTTTGACATTTTTGATGCATTTCATCGCATGCATCAAGAAATTTTTTTTGATGATGCTTTTCTAATTGAGCAAAAAACTTCTTGTAAAAACGTTCATATAACCCGGCAACTTTAAAAGGGTAATATTTTTTTTCATCCCCCTTTCTCGTGTTAATCAAAATAGAATGTGCATAATCAAAGGCAGTCATACATGTAGATATATTCCCGTTCTCAATTTCATTTTCTAATATAAATCGGCAATAATGATTATCCACTTTGTATGTATCGTAGTTTTTAACGGTCTTTGCTAATTCATAACATTTGTCAAAATAGGCTTCTGCAATTTCATAGTTATAGTCAGATAAACGTGCAATAGCATATTGAAGCCAAAAATGAATATTATTTTGACAAAAATTTAAACTCCGCACAGTTTCATAAAATCTAAAAATTTCCCTTTTCCAAATAGGGTCTTTTATATTTATTGTTTTTTGGATTGTTCTAAAATTGATTATTGAGATAAGCTTATCCTTACTAGGCTTATGTATATCGTATTTATTATCCAAGTAATTCGCAATTAAAATTAAAGAATCTATTATAAGGTCAGGAGATATAATATTCCCCAATATATATTGAGATAAAATAGATGATTTAAATGTAATTTTGTTGTCTTCAAAGTTAATAAATTCTCTAATTTCCGGATTTGCTTTAAATCCCGGATTATTTAAAGTCGGAGTTCCTAACATTTCAACAAGTTCCCCCAATTCTAATCTAAAGTGGAAACTTTCACTTATTAAGATGATAATAAGTGCATTATTAAAATCTCTTTTTTTTGATATATTATTTAGAACATTTTGTATTCTACCTGATAAATCTGAACTTTTTATTCTTGAAAGAATAATATGACACATTTGTCTTTTGCATGAATTAATCATGTAATTTATTCGTTTCTGTCTATCTGTTGTATATTCCTTCCATAAGGAATAACAATCTAAATATTTGTCGAATTCATTAATTTCATCATCATTTAAAGAGTTAATATTTATAGTTTTATATTCCCCTATAGTATCTTCTATTTCGTCAAATATAACTTCATGAAAATGAGTTCTTTCAGACGTTATTAGTATTTGATTTTTTCTTCGCAAATTGAAAAAGGATATTTGCTCTTTTACTGTGTGATAGTCGTCGAATATTACGACTGCATTTTCAAAATCCTCACAAATTTTTTGTATTTCCGCATCAACACATGTCCTATATTTTTCAAAGAAAAATACTTTATACCCACGTTTGGCCAATAAAATGGACAATGCTCTGAGAAATAATGTTTTTCCATTTCCCAAATTCGCTTCAACAAGAATATTATTTATCCCATTCTGTATATCATTTATTACAGTTTCTAAATCTTTACGAAGAGAAAAATATTTATATTTATTAGGGTCCAATAATGAATAGTACAATATATGTTCATTTAGATTTCCCAAAAGAAGTAAATCATAAAAATCTTTATCTCTTATTTCTGGTAAAGAATTTCTTAAAGTGGGTTGTGAAAAACATAGTGGCATAAAAAGTTTTATAGGTGTAGGCGCATAATTTTTATGAATTTCTTTAATTTTCTCAACAAATCCAGATAGATTAATTGGTTGTACATCCCCGAATTCACTTAATGTTTCAAGATTAATATCATCCTCCTCATCCCAAACTATAAAATATGCTTTATCTTTAATGTCACTATTGTGAATAATACGAGCAATATCTAAATCATAATCTAAAGAAAAGCCTACAAAAAAAATGGCATCACAAGCTTTAATATCTCCCCTAAATATTTCAATCCATTTAGATTTAATAAAGTCTTCTGTAAGATAGCTTCTATTGACAAGTCTAAATTCAGAATTAAGACTATCTGCTGTTAAACTATTAATATATCCATTTAAGTGAATAGCTATTTTACTTTTATCTGGATAAGAATTGGGGTGGTCAGATAATGTTACAGGGGTAAGATATTCACCTGTTCTATTTTGTTTGTAAGCAATTTCTATTATATCATCATAATTAGTAGTATATATTCTCGCCCATTTCTGTGAACCAATATATTTTTGGTCAGGAGAAATTTCAGAAATTGTAAATTCTTGTTTTAATATATGGATTAAGTCGTCTGCTGTTTTCTTTTTTAAATACGCTGTTGCTGCTTTCTTCAAATCCTTATTTGAAGACATATAACCGCTATCTTTATACAATAACTCTGCCAATTGGGGGGCACTTTTTATTTTAGAATCAAGTGATAATACATTTTTAGCCCCAAAAGAGAATCCAGATCCTGTAAAAAGGATACAATTCCCTTCAAATATTTTCTCGATTGCTTTTTCAAATGTCATAGTCTTTATTCTCAATAATATAATTTTATGTTGCAAATATAGCGAATAATAGCATCCGAAAACACGTTGCTTGATGTTTATCAACACATTTATTATAAAAGATTTATTTCCCCTTGTCGTTGTCATTATTGAACGAGAACGAAAGCTGCTGCATCTGCCCGAAGCTGTCGATGATATAAATGTCAATCGTCTGCTGGTCGGTCGATGCCGATGTGTAGTAGAGCCGGAAAGTATCTCTTTCCAGCGGGTACAGGTCGTTGGGCAAGAATACCGTGCCATTGTCCATTTCCAGCTTTCCCTTACCGTCAGGCTGGAAATAGCGTATCTGGTAGGTCGTAGGCTGGTAGTAACCGCTACGCACCAACTGGCAGCGGATTTCGGCGGTTTCCCCGACTTTCAGCTTCTTGGGTACGGGCAGCGTCTCCACCGTGAACGGATAAGCCTGCTGAATGTCCAAACCGTCATTACAGGCGCAGAC
>CALUQL010000140.1 GCA_944322895.1 Candidatus Gastranaerophilales bacterium | reverse complement strand
CACTCATTCCTTGCTTCAGTAATCGGTTTCGGTTTGTCGGGTATTCTTCTTACTGCATATTGCCCTGATCCTGCACTGTATGATTCCGTAGAGGCATGGAAAGCCGATGCAGCTAATGCACATTACATCTGGTATTGGTTTACTGGTATTGGTGCCATTTCGGCTATTGCACTTATAATATATGCTAAGGCTACAAAGAGCGGAAAATGATATTCTGTTCAGTGAACGGCTGCTGAACGGGCAGTGAACATATTTTGAAAGGAGAAGACGCATAATGAATGGGTTCTGAGGCCATTCGTTATGCGTCTTATTATTATGGGTAAGGTTTGCAATATTCTTGCAAAGGTTTTACAAAGCTTTTTCAAATGGTTTTTAAATGATGTTTAATCAGTGTTAATGTAATATCTATTCTATTCTTTTATGAATACGGAAAGTACAAAAATAAATAAAAAAGCCAATAGTCTTTCAATTACAAGACTGTTGGCTTTTATTATAGTTATAGAAAATCTTTCTTATTTAATATTGTTTTTAGCTTTATAATCTTTTATAAGTCCTTTAGCTGTTTCTTGGGCAGATTTATCTAATGTGTATGTATAGTCATCATCTTCAAAAGTTCCATTTTTCTTTACTTTTTCTTTAATGTTGATTAATATAAGTTTTTCTACTTTCTCTGCAAATGAAATATTATCTTTTATAAGAGCTTCTTTTAATATTGATAAAAGGCAACCATTTAGAGGAGTAGCACATGCCATGTATATATCATTATCAAAATCGCTACCTTTTGTTTTCCTTTCTCCATAATTGAATACTCCTAATTTCCCACTTACATCATTAAAGCATAACATAAATAGTTTTTCGGCTTCAGAATTTTGAACATCCATTAGATATGAAGCTTCTGCTTTGAGAACTTGTATGGCTTTAGGAATGTATTCGTCATCAAGACTGATTCTTTCATAACCACGATTTACAAGATTGGTATATATGTTTTCAAGCATTCTGTTACATGTTTCAAAATCATTTGCTATTATTGCTTCTCTGATTGTTGTAGGCTTATTATTACTCTCACTGGTATCATCGCTACTACAGCTGTTGAAACATCCTTGCATCAAACCTATAAAAAGTAGTATTGCAAGTGCATATAAAATAAATTTTTTCATTGTTATTATTAAAAATAGATTATGTTTATGAATTACATACCTGTTATTACTAAATGAACATCTGCAAGTCCTTGTGACATGTTATTTACTTTTACACCAAGTTTTTTACGCATAGTTCGTGCAAAGTCACGCCCCCATTGATATGCAGAATGCTGAGTTCCATCATCATTAAGTGTAGCTATACGAACATTTGTATACGAAAGCTCATATTTAGTGTTAGTGTTAAGTCTATATGAACCTTTTACCGTATGTGTATCCATATAGTCATCTATCCAGTTGGCATAGATGTCACCTTCTATATTTTCGTCTTGTAAGTTAATATTAGATGAATTTTCTACAGTAATACGAACTGAAATTTCACGACCTTTAGTAAGTACATCTGAAAAATACCTTTGCAATTCATTAGAGATGGATGGCATTTCTCTTTTTATTGACTGAGCAAAATCATCTCCGTTAATTGATGATGTTTTAGTACTGATAACCTTATTTGTGTATGCATCCATAAAGGTTAGTGTATAGTCTAATGACTTCTTGAATGTCTTGTGATTAAGAGTTGTTTTATAGTCAAATTCAACAATAATATCAGGCTTAGCAGTGTTCAAAAGAAGAGTTTTTGCATCCTTTGCAAGCTGGTCAGCTTCATCTGTTGCAGAACGATTACTTAGCTGTTTTAGGGTTTGTTCAAGGTCATTGAGCGGATATCCCATTTGGTTAAATTCGTTTTGAATAGCTGAAGTATAAGCTTTATTTGAAGAACTGTTAATCAAGTAGGACTGGTAATTACGTTCAATACCATTTGCCGTTTCTTTTAATGAGTTGAATTCCTTAAGAACTCTATCACTCGGTAATATCATAATTTGAGGTAAAGCCTGATCAATAGCATTGACATTTTCTTCCATATAGGCTGCTGAATTGTCAGACGCTCCTGCTGTTATGGAATTACTGCTTGTTTTACTACCTCCTCCGCATGATGTAATTGCTAAGGAACAAATTGAAAGTAACACAAAAATTGTTTTTTTTCTCATATTCTTTATTTTAGTTATTAATTATTTCTTAATTCTCGTTTGCTGCGTCAGGATTATAATTTACACTTACCTTGTCACCTAAACCGTAGCATAGCTTGTACCATAGCATTCTGAATGGTGAGTTTTGAGCATCTTCTAAAGCTATTCTTCTACGCATTTCAGATGAAGACATCTGTTTAGAAGATTTGGCTGCAAGTTCCATTTTCTTCATTTCCAATTCACGAGCTGCCATCTTATCTTGTTCTTGAGTTATATTTAAATTTTTGGAATAATTATCATAAATGCTTTGTGCCTCTTTGTATTGTGGAGAGTTTGATGGAATCATAGCCAAATAAGCTCCTATTTCAGGGTTAAAACTTCCTGCTGATGCACTTATAGCAGATTTCAGGTTTGCCAGATTTTGTGCACTATGTTTTTCTAACATCTTTGTTCCGACATTCTCCAATTGTGTCTGTGCATATTTGAATGCTTCTGTAGCTTCCTGTGGAACAGAGCGAAGTATTGCATAGGCTTCATCATACTTTCCTGTTGAAATATACCCGTTTACTTGCGATTTTATTTCATCAGTATGAGTATTGTAGTAATCTACTATTTTCTTAGTGGATTGGTTAAGCATGTTTTGTATAGTGTTATTGTCTTTGAACTCCCTTGCTGCATTTATTGCAGCCTGTTTTTCATTGTCACCTACACCTACTAAATTAAGAGTAGTTGTACCAAAAACAGCATCGCTAAGTACATTACCTACATATAATGTAACATTGTAAGTTATCATTGTTTTTTGAGGGGCTGTGCCTGTCAGCTTTTTATCAGCTCCGGTGATACCTGCAGCAAATACAAATGAAGGGTCTCCTCCCATCCCACTGATACCATTGCGTGAAGCTACTGAAAGCATTCTCATAGCGAGTTCTTCACTCATTTGTTTTGAAACAAAGTTCTCTTGATCCGGATTTGGGGTCATAATGGTTAGTTTAATACCGTTTCCAATGATTGTTGCTGTATCTATTACTGATAAAGAAGCTCTTTTAGCTTCAATAGCAGCCTTACGTTCAGCATCAGTCATTGTTGATTCTTCTTGTTGTGGATTGAATTTTTTTCCACTTGTTTTGCCTGAATTACTATTATTGCATGATTCCAATGAGAGTATTGACATCAAGCAAAAAGCCAGTAAAATAAATTTCTGTTTCTTCATTATTCTTTTACTCATATTTAAATAATTTAAAGTATTGTATTTATGCTAACATATTGTAATGATATATATAAATCATTTCTTAAATATAGACTTTAGTATAGCACCTCCAATTTTCCTTTCCAAACCTTGTTTTGTAGTTGGTACTCCTGTCTTTTTTGCTACTTTCTGTTTTAAAGCAGTGATTCCTATAGCTCTTTTGAGTGAAAAAGATAATCCTGGTATTTTCATAGTTATTTGTTATATTTTTTTCTTAAACCTTTTACGCAATTAATAATATCTTTGGGTACGGATTTGTTATTAGATATGTTCAGGGGGTAATAATATGAACAGGATGACAGCTCTTGCTTTTCTATATCTATTGCATCTTGATGTGTTTCAGTATAATCCCATTCCCAATAACAGTTCTC
>CALUQL010000139.1 GCA_944322895.1 Candidatus Gastranaerophilales bacterium | reverse complement strand
GGGAGCAACTGGAGCGAACATTTTAGAAATTGTGTTAGTAGAATTAGTAAACATAGTAAATAAAACTCCTTTTTTATTTAGTAATTTATTTTAAATTTATTTTTATATTTTAATTTTCTATTCGACACAGATTGTAAACAATTAAAATTGCCCATGTAATACATTCTATAAAATTAATGCAAATTAATCCTATATTACTTATAGAAAGAGAAAATATAAGAGCAATAATTTCGATACTACACATAATTATTGAAAATATCAAAAAATTTTTATATTTTGTTTTCTTATTCATTTTTTAATTTCTCCCTAACTTCCATTAAAGCTTTTCCTAAAAGATTTTGCCCCTTCCATTTTGAAATATCAAATCTGTCAGGATTCTTTTCATCCATACCAATTCCCCAAATCTTATCATATGGAGAAGCTTCAACAAGAATTTTGTTTCCAGTATCCAGCAAAATCTTTTTTAAATCTTGATTTTGAGAAAATTTTGCATAATTACCTTGAACAACAAAATTATAACGAACTTTTGCCCATTGCTCATCATTATAGTTTCTTACCATTCTTCCATATTTCTTTTGTTCAGAAGGATTGTTTGATTCAAGAATTTTTCTTAAACAAAAATCATCTTGAAAAGTTGCAGCTTTCATTGCCATCATAAATTGTTCAGCTCTATTGTATTTTGCTCCTTCAATAATAAAAGTACTAGGATACCATTGGCTAAAAACACCTTGCCAAAAAAATACAAAATCATTTTTATTCATAATTATTTATCTCCAAAGTTTTAGCTTTTTTAGTTTTTGCACAAATAAAATTGCTAAAATTCCAAATAAAATATGGAAAATCATAAGAAACCAAGTTTGTACTAAAATATCTGCTAAAATTCCCATAAAATTAATGATAATAAAAGTTATAACTAAAATTTTCATATTAACCTTTTATAAGTCAGAAAATGGATAATCCCAAAGCATATAAGAATAAAATATAAAAAATATTCCACTATATTCTGTTAAAAAATAATTTTTTTGCAAAATACCAAAAGCAAATCCTAAAAAAAATACTATATATAGAAATACAGATAAAATATAATTTAATATTTCATAAAAACTTATTCCAGAAATTTTATTATTCATTTCAACTGTCCCATCCAGAAATTTCAAAATACTCATTATCTTTCCTTTAAAGTGTATCTGGCAACATTCTTAACATATCTCTTGTAGTAATAACATGAAGATCTTTAAATTTTCCATTTTCATCAAAAACAATATGACGATATTCAGTTCCTCCTCGTTCTGTTGAATAATTCAATTCAATCCCGCTAAGTTCCCCTAAAAATTCAAGAGCTACCGCAAGGCGACTAGAGGAATAAATATGAGCATGAGCATCTTCTCGTTTAATATCATACTTTTCACAAAAATCACGAACAATTTCTTCAGCAAATTCTCTTTTAGTCATCATATATTATCATTCCTTTTTGAATTGTTAATAAGATTTTATCATATTTCTTTAATATTGTCAAGAGGATAATGGAAATTAGAGCTGATAAAAATCAACTCTAATTTTAAGATAAAATGATTATTTTATTTTGTTTTTAAAATCCTGTTTGACACCCAATGAATTTAATAGGCTCTCTATTAACTTTATTTACACCTTGACCAAAAATTTTTACCTCATAATTTAAACAAGGTTTTCCATTATATTCATATTCATTTTCTTGAATAATAAACTGAACTGTTCCTTTAAAATTCTTAATAACAGTATAAGCCCAAGGACATTCTTTAATTTGATTTAAAATATCAGGATTATATTTAACCACCTCATTGAGATCAGCTACACAAACCAATCCTGCATCTGCACAAAAAGTACCTAATTTGTTGTTATTAGAATCTGTTACAGTACAACTCCAATCTCCATAAATTGTATCTCTAGAAATAGAGGTAGGAATATTTATTGTAGACAAATCTAAAATATCATCATCATCTTTAACGAAATAGCAAGGATCTGTTATTAGAATATCTCCATCAAATTCTTTTAGTTCAGAATCCATATAATAATCATAATAATTATCTCTTGAATTATAAATATGCAAATATTCAAGCATTGTATCAATCCAAGATTGTACATCTTTATATTCAACGTTATTTTCCAAAAGCAAATCCATTGTAGAAAAATTTATGATACATTCAATTTCATAATTATCAGGTTCTTTTTCAAAAAGATTTAAAATTTCGTTTTTATCTTCTTCATTAAGATGATTTGTTTGTTTGATTCCTTGAATAAACTTTTCTTTTACTTCTTTCTTTCGAGGCATTAATTCTCTATTTTTCTGTTCACACCATTCTCTAGTCATTTTAAGCATCTCCTTTATGAAAGAAAAATTAGCCTTTTATGGTATGTTTATAATATCATAAAAAGGCTAATTTGTCAATAAGATATTCAATTTATTTCTGTTATTTAGATTTTTTATTTTTATAATAATGTTTAATATATTATACAAAATTAAAAATAAAGTCTAATATATTTTACCTTATTCTTCTGCCCATCCAGAAATTTCTAAATATTCATTGCAATCATCAAAACGAATAGATAATCCATCTTTTTTAAATTTTTCACAAAGAATTGTTTTTACTTCATCATCATAATTAAAAATATCATAATTAAAACTAGAATAAGTTTGTGCATTTTGGACATCATTTTTAACTTGATTGATAATTCTATCATAAGCTTTTTGAGCCAAACGTTCATTTTTATTATCTTTTTCTTTTCTAGCTTTTTGATATTGTTCTTGCAATTCTTTTAATAGGTTCATTATAATACCTCTTTTAAAATTGAATAAAATAATTCTTTTATTATCTACATTTTATTTTTACACTCTTCACAATAAAAATGATATCCATTATCTTTCCCATTAATTGTTGATTTAAAATACCAATAATCAGGTTTTTCCATTTCTTTTCTGCATTTATCGCATAAAAATGTAACTTTAAGTTCCCCTGTTTTTGGATTGGATATATATAATTTAATTTTATCAAAAATCATAATTTTTATAAATTCCTTTTTAAAAATTTAATCTTCCAAAAAACTATTGCTTATTTTTATCTCTTCTATATCTAAAGGATAATTATTCACAACTGTATATATATTTCCTGTAGTTGAATTAAAAATTATCTTTCCTAAATCAAAATTCTTATCACAAAAAGAAAGAGTATTTAATGTATTTTCTTTTTGAATCTTACTTAATTCTTTTCTTTTATTTCTTAAAGTTTCAGACAAACTATTAATTTCTTTTTGTAATTCTTCTTCCTTCTTTGAATATTCTGAATTAACATAAAGAATATCCGATGGATATTGAAGAATATAAGGCATATTGATGCTCATAATTTAATTGTCTCCTCAAAATAAAAACAAAATAAAAAGCAATCCCCAAAGACAAATGGCATTTTTGGTAGCAATAAGACCAATAATTACTGCTAACGAAATTCCAATACAAGCAATTGATTTACTATCTTTAAACATTTTTATTCTCCCTCATTAATTTTTTTTAAAGCTTCAAAAAGTAAAAGTCTTATTTCTTCATTTTCTTTTACATCATTGCACATCATAGAAGCCAAATAATTTTTGTTATGATAAGCCAAAGTTTCTAACGCAAATGCAACTTCAATATATTCTTTTGCTGTGCGACATACAGCCATTGGAAAATTATCCATAATTATTTCTCCTTTTTAATTTAAATTTTTATAATAGAACCTCTATTTTATTTACTTTCTTTTTACAAAAAACACATCAACCAACCAAAAAATGACTTTTTCCAGCTATTTGTT
>CALUQL010000138.1 GCA_944322895.1 Candidatus Gastranaerophilales bacterium | reverse complement strand
AATATCAAGTTGCTAGCCTTTTGGTACTTTTCTGCAATGAGAAAAGTACATTATAAATTACATTCTGTTCATTTAAAACCCAAATTTTAGAAAGTAAAATTTAAACAAAATCAGAATGAAAAAAGAAAAAGATGCAACTATATATGTAGTTTCGTAATTTTGTTTATTAAAACAACTTCAGTTATTATAAAACAGAAATATCTATAATTTTAAATAAGTAATCTGTTTATCACCATATGTTTTAATTTTAATAATTTCAAAATTTTGGATATTTATATTCTTATCAATCGGATGTTCCAAAATAATAATACCTTCTTTATTCAATATATTATTTTCTTTAATAATCTTTAAAGATTTTTCATACAAATCAGAATCATATGGAGGATCAATAAAAATAACATCTGCTTTTAAATTAATCTTTAAAATATTTTTTAAAGCATCACCAAAATATAATTCAGGAACCAGCCCAAGGCATTTATAACTTTCCTTAATTGATAATGCTGTTTTTTTATCTTTTTCAAAAGAAATGACCCTAAATCCTCTTGATATAGCTTCAAGCCCCATTATGCCGCTACCTGAAAACATATCAACAAATAATTTACCTTCAAAATCAATCATTGCAGACAAAGTATTAAAAATACCTTGGCGAGTTTTAGATAATGTAGGCTTTATATTTTCATATTCTGCCGTTTTTATTTTTCTTGAATTATATTTGCCGCCTGTGATATTCATTAATCAAGCTCTATTAAATTTTTTGCAGAAGCGCCGTCGACTACTGGCTCATAAACCTTAACTTTACTCAATATATTTGACCATTGACCAAACATATTTTGTGAATAATGAGGCGCTTTATTTTGATATATAGCAAAAATAATTCCCTCTTTACCTTGAAAAGCTCTTTCTACTGCACAAGTATTTTTGATTTGACTGCACCATGTAACCATTGCATTATCAAAATCACTTACTATATATTCAGGAACAATATCAGGATAATTATTTCTATCCTTACCTAATTGTTTATGAAGCATTACCATTGGAGATAAGCCTTGATTTTTGATAACACGTTCTGAAAAAATAAGCATTTCAGTGTAATTATCTGAACTTTGATTATATGGCACATAACATTTTTTACTTTCAATTCCATCAGGACTTGAGACTTTATGCCATCCGTCATTAGGAAAATCAAACAGCAGAGTATCTTTTGCCATAACAAAACTCTGCAATAATAAAACACTTAATATCGATATAAAAATCTTTTTCATTAAATTAACTCCCAAGCAGGTTTTTCAACTGCTGCTATAACTTCTACATCTTCATTTTTCAATATATTTTCAAAAATTTCAACAACAAATCGTTCACTATGAAAATGACCCAAATCAACAATAGTCATATTTGTAGCATTCAATGCCTGATGGTGTTTTAAATCACCCGTTATAAATACATCTATACCAATTTTTTCAAGGTCTTGAATATATTCAGCTCCGCTGCCTGAACAAAATGCTATTGATTTATACGTTTTTCTATGACTGTTTACAACCCTTACACTTGGCAAGCTAAAAATTGTTTTCAGAGTTGAAATCAGTTTTGAAAAGTTTTTTTCCTCATCAAACTGTTTATATTTAATAAATTCAAAAGCAGTATCTAAATCTGTAAATCCGCATTTTTCCGCAAGATATTCACTTACACCGCCTTGAGCTATATCTAAGTTTGTATGAGCTGAATATACTTGTATATTATTCTGGATTGCCTTAATTATAAATGGTGATTCTATTGTCTTTATAGAATTAAAAAAAATAGGATGATGCGATAAAATCAAATCACATTTTTTATTAATAGCCTCATCAACTGTAGATGGTGTTACATCAAGTGCTAACAAAATCCTATTTGTATCTTCTATACCCAGATTTATCTGCCAGCCGGAGTTATCCCATTTCTGCATTGTGTTTAACGGAGCAAATTCTTCTATTCTTTTTATAATTTTACTTACTTTTTCCATAAATTTTTTCCAAAATCTTCATAGCTATAATTTGTTTATCAGCTTTTTCTATATGACAAACATTCATTTCTTTATTTATTATATACAATTCATTATCATTTGACGAGAAGCCTATATCTTTTTTAGAAATATCATTTGCACATATATAATCACATTTTTTCTTAGAAATCTTTTGTTTTGCAAATTCCATTAGATTTTGACTTTCAGCACAAAATCCCACAACAATTTGGTCATTTCGCTTAATTTTAGACATTTCTTTTAAAATGTCAGGATTTTCAACAAGTTCAATTATCAGAGAATTGCCATCCTTTTTTATTTTTTGTTCAGATTTATTTTTTACTCGATAATCACTTACAGCTGCAGCCATAATTAATGTATAAGCATCTTTAAACTCTTCGTTTACTTTATCATACATTTCTTGAGCTGTTTGAACATTTATCACTTTATATTTTTTATCAACATCAACTGTTGAAATAAGAACAACATCAGCTCCGAGTTTATATGCACTATCAGCTAATGCAATACCCATTTTTCCTGAAGAATAATTTCCGATATATCTTACTGCATCAATATTTTCCTTCGTACCACCTGCTGTTATGACAACCTTTTTCCCTTTTAATATTTGTTCGGGCAATAAAATATCTTTAGCAGTATCATAAATTAAATTTATATCAGCGAGTCTACCTTTACCTTTAGTTCCGCAGGCTAAAAAACCGGTATCAGGTTCAATTACTTTTATTCCTCTATTTTTCAGAGTTTCAATATTTTTTTCTACAGCGGGATTTTCCCACATATTTGTGTTCATACAAGGTGCTATTACAACAGGCTTTTTAAAAGCACAGAATGTTGATGTTAATAAATTATCACAAATTCCTAAAGCCATTTTGGCAATTGTATTTGCGCTCGCAGGTGCAATAACAAAGATATCAGCTTCATCAGTTAAAGCTATATGTTCCGGCTTATATTCTTTTATATCAAATTGCTCAATATCAACAGCATTTTGACTTAATGATTCTAATGTAGTCTTAGTAACAAAATTCAATGCATTAGGTGTAACAACAACCTTTACATTTGCATTATTTTTTTTAAACAAACGTATCAATTCACAAACTTTATAAGCTGCAATAGCACCTGTTATACCAACTAAGACGGTTTTTCCGCTAAGCATTTTTTACCCTTTATTATTAAAGATTTTTCTCATATTAGCCAACGCTTCTTCTATGTTATCATTAATAATTTGATAATCAAAGTTTTTACCGGCTTCTATTTCCCTTGCAGCAACACTAAGCCTTCGTTGTATAGCTTCTTCACTTTCAGTATGTCTACCTCTTAACCGCTTTTCCAAATCTTCTAAAGATGGCGGCATAATAAAAATTGAAGTAGCTTCAGGCATTTTTTCCTTTACTTGTTTTGCACCTTGAACTTCAATTTCTAAAATCAAATCTATTCCCTTTGCCAATGTTTTTTCTACAAAACTTTTTTTAGTTCCGTAGAAATTACCGCTAAATTCTGCCCATTCTAAGAATTCATCATTATCAATAGACTTTTGAAAATCTTCTTTAGATACAAAAAAATAGCTTACACCATCTTCTTCACCTTGTCTTGGATTTCTTGTTGTAGCAGATATTGATAACTTAATTTCAGGATTTTCCTTTAAGAAAAGCTTTAATAAAGTGCCTTTTCCAACTCCGGAGCATCCCGCAACTATATATAAATGACCTTTCATAAATTCCCTTTTTATACAATTTTTATAGATTATACCTGAATAAATATAAAAAGAAAATCATATTTTATTTTGACTAAATTTTACCTATTATCCAAGCATGGATATCGTTATATAAAATCAATACCATCAAGGCTATTAATAAATAGAAGAAGAAATTACTTAA
>CALUQL010000137.1 GCA_944322895.1 Candidatus Gastranaerophilales bacterium | reverse complement strand
AATTTTACTTATTCTACTTGAAGCCAGTTTTGTTTTGTGTTAAACTAAATAAGAAATAACTTAATATTATTGGAAGGGGATTTATGGTAGTAGAAAAGCTTCGTAATTTTTGCATAGAAAATATGCAAATAGTATCTATTTTATATTATATTTTAATGTTTTTGATAAGTTTTGCGTCATTTATTATAGTTTTAATAAAATTGTTTCCGAAGTTAAAATGTTTTTGCTATACTGCAAAAGTCAACGAACAATTCGGCATAGATTTGGTTTTTATAAACATTAGAAACAAAATTATTGTTTTGGACAAATTAATAATTTATTTAAAAGAACAAAATAACAAAAGTTTTTTCTACAAAAAAAATAAAAAGATAATTAATTTTAAGAATCTAGCTATTGTATCAGAGGCTAACATTAATTGCTTTTTACCGTTTTACGAAATATTCGTTTATGAAGATATATTGAAAATTAAAGTAAAAGATCTTTCCGGACGAAAATACAATGTAAAAATTAAGGGGGCAAAATAATGATAGACAGATACAATGAAACGCGCAGATTCAATAATTTAACCAGTGAAAAATCCGCTAAACAAATAATATTGATCCGAACAGTTGCAGGAGCAGGATCCACTTATTTCATCAACCAAAAATGTGGAAGCAAATTAATAGTTTTTGAAAAAGAAACTAATGAATCGTTTTGTTTAAGACTATTTTTAAATATACTAAAAGAGTATAAAAAAGAGTTAAAAGATTATTTGAATAATCTGGAAAAAGATTACACGTTGGTTAGTCCAAATATAAATTGGGGATTAAGCAATGAAAAATTAGCAGAATCATTTTCAAAATACTACAACGAACGAACATTATTTGAATATGAACGCTTAAATTTAAGTGATAATTGTTTAAAATTCTCTATCCCGGCAATTATTCAAAAGGATTTTAAGGAGCTGTTTTTTAATTTTATAACAAAATTAAACAGAATTTATATTATATATGATAAATTTGATGAATTAATAGATAGCTATGAAATTAGTGATTTTATAGGAAACGTAAATAAGATACATATTATCATTACACAAAATCCAAACCTTTATAATAAGTACAAACATAATTACCTCGAAATATTAAACTTTAACGATTCAAAATATTATGAAGAATTTTTGAGTCAAAAAATTTCTTTGCGAAGCCAAAATAAACTTACTGCTTTGGCTCAAGACCTTTTTTATGTGCTGAACGGGTCACCGAAGAATTTAGACATAGTTATATCGCAGTGTAAAAACGATTTGGCTAATTGTGAAGACGAAGAAAAAATAACTGATATAATAAAAGCAAGATGTAAAGATTTTATAAAAGAAAAACATACTATTTTAACAAATTCAATAATAAGGATTTTATATTTTGCAGATGAAGCCGACTTGTCTGTAATTAAAAGTCTTTACAGAGAAATAAGTTTTGCAGATGTATTTTTCGACAAGCAATGTCATGCGTTAATATTAAACGAAAATATTATCGAAAATTGGAATAAGATTTCTTTGTCCCAAAGAACGAGAATTGCTTTTGAGTGGGAGATTATGAATACCACTGAGAAGCGGGTGCACGAAAGCAATTCTTTCTTAGCTATTGTTAATAAATATCTGGATAAACATCGTATGACCACCGATATTCAAAAGATGATTATAAACGCGATAAAAACGATATATGATGCAAAAAGATATCTTCCGGACTGCCATATAAATACTGTTATTGATTATGCTAAATCTTTATATGACGATATGCGTTTTGCAGATGCAGCTTATTATTTTTCAATAATTCCCGATTTGCACAATTATATTGAGTCTTCTAAAATATATGATATTGCTAAATTATTATATAAAAATGGATATTATGCTCAATGTGCCTATTTTTTAGAAAAAATAAAATTTTCGGATCTCTGCGACAAAGAGCAATCCGATGCATATCTGATTTTAGCAAATTGCAATATGATGCAAGACAATGTTAAATCAATCGAATATTACGATAAAGTAATTGAATTTAACGATCATAATATATTATTGGCAATTGGCGGCAAGCTTATGGCTTATAGCGAAACCAATGAGTTAACTGTTGAACTTAAAACTAATTATAGAAATATCATTTCAGAATATAGCGAACGCCCTGACACTGAGGGGTATGTATCTTTGTTAAGAAACGCTCTCGATTTCGAAAAAAATAGCGAAGCGTTAAAAATAATGCATAAAGGATTAGAGTATGCTTTGAAATTCAATAATCAAATAGAAGTTTGCAAAATCAAACAAAACATTGCATTGAATCTTATTAAAGCAGATAAGTTGAATGATGCAGAAAAATATCTTTTCGACGTTAAAGAATATTGTTGTCACTTTAATAAAAAGGAAATGTCGTATCCTTTAATAAATCTTGCCGTTATAGAACTATACAGATACTTTGAAACGGGAGAATACGAGTGTGCCATCAAAGCTCAGAATTATGCAATGCAGGCTCTTGATTATGCTACATCTTACTATGCCGTAACGCTATCTAATATTCATTATTTGACAGCGATGTCAATATTAAAAACCGAAAGAAAAAACAAATATAATATTTCAGATGAAAGAATTAAATCTCTTCGAAAGTATTTTTTGCAGTCCACACGAGAGGATACTAGAATCGATAACAGGGTTGCAATTAAAAGGTATTTGGCGTTGATCTCAAGCGCCCGAATAACCGGTGATATAAACGAGGCAAAAGAATATTTAAGAGAATTGTGCAATAAACACAGCGATAAATTCGGGAAACATGTAAATAAAATCAATAAAATAATTAAAGAAATGCAAGTTTCAGATCTTCCTTCCTACCTAAACGACGAAATAGACGATTCTTGTATCAACTATGAGTTGGAAACTCGTTTTGAACCTTGGCTTATCAGTTTAACGCATCTATAATTCGACACGGTCATTAACAGTTTGTAATAGAATATTAACAAACTCTTTGAATGAAATATGCAATAATTTGCATACTTCTCCTACGTCGCTTGTAGAACTGATAGCGGGAACAGTGTTAGCTTCAATAAAATAGAATTCATTGTTATTGTATCTAAAGTCTAAACGTGCATAATCTCTAATGTGAAGCATATCGAAGATTTGTTTAGCAATCAATTTGAGTTTATTGACGTTTTGCGATGACAGCAATGCTTCTGGTGCGACATATTGTCGCTTATGATTACACTTAATATCTGCATCGCAAACGTCATGTTCAAAATAATATTTATCGTTTAGTCCGATTGCTAATGGTTGGTTAATATAAGAGTTTTTGTTTCCTACAATAAACACCGTAAATTCAAACCCTTCAATATATTCCTCGATTAATATATTGTTGAATGTTTTTTTTAATTTCATTATTTTATTTCTTAAATCATCAAAGTTGTAACAAATGCTATTTTTATCTATGCCGATAGACGATCCCTCATTGTTAGGTTTTACTATTACGGGATATTTTATATTCAAGTTTTTTAAATCAAGACTCAAGTTAGAAAAAACAAGAATACTTTCTGGTATTTTTATGTCTGAGCAAGTATTTTTTATCAATTCTTTAGTAAAATATTTATCGCTTACTAATAATGATGTAAATGGATCAGCCCCTGAATAAGGAACCGAAAGCATTTCTAAAAGAATAGGAGTTTGTCCCCTCTTATGGAGCTGTGTTAGCCCGTCGTTAAAATTTAAAAAAATACAGTCTGGATAAATTGAATTTGAGTCGATCGCTTCGATTAAGTCTTTGACGCCTCCAAAATATGTACATTCATGGTTTAATTCTTTAATTGTCGAAACAATTTCGTTAATACTCGCTTTGCTAAAATGATCGTTATAGATTTTTTTGCCATCTAAATAATTCGGAAAATTATCCCGACAGTCGCAAACAACATAATATTTCATAAATCTCCTTCCAATAATATTAAGTTA
>CALUQL010000136.1 GCA_944322895.1 Candidatus Gastranaerophilales bacterium | reverse complement strand
ACACCTGATATGATAAATTGGATTTCATCATCCTTAGTGTTTACAATATCTTCAATTCGCTGCGGGATAATACCATGCCCAATTTTAAAAATATCAAATTGTTGTTTTTGCCATGTCGTGGAAGAATGTATTAAAAGAGCTTTTGCTTCTTCACGTGATAGTCCTAATATGGACATCAAATAACATAACTTTCTTGCCACCCAAGGTGCTGCAAATGATGTTCCTTGCACAAATTCAATACCCTTATTTGTACAAACACGGATTTTACTTAAATTATCTCCTCCGAAGTATGATATATCAGGTTTTATAAAAAACGATAATACTGGACCTGTTCTGGTATAAGGAGTTGGCTCTCCATTTCTTGTAACTGAATTGACAACTAAAGAATTAATTGAATCTGCAGGTGCACCTATTGCTTTATCTTTTTCATTATCTTTTTTGTTTGTTCCAGAAATAACAAAGATAACATCATTTTCACTTTGGATTTTATCAAGAATTGCGGCCTCTGGTGATATAAAATTAGAATTTACTTCCAATTTTGATCCCAATGATAAATTCCAAACTTTAATCTCTGGATTCATTGCTACAATTTTTTCAATATTTTTAATTATACTAAAAGAACTAAATTGACTCCCAGCTGCTACGGTATAATGTTTTACTTTGAAGTGTCCACAACCATCATCTAAATCTGGGTTTAAAGACGGACCATCTACAATAATAGAACATACAGCTGTTCCATGAACATAATCACTATCAGAGATAGGAATATCTTTAGATAATAAATTTGTAGTTTCTACCCACTCTGAAAAATATACACCTTGATCAAAGGACGTATCAATTACTCCAATTGTAGGTTCATTTTTAGGTGATGCAATATATCTAGCCTCAGTTTCCCCAGCAAATTCAAAATCATTTTGGGTCAATTCAGATAAATCGTGCACTGCCATAGATATTAAATATGGTGCTTTTGCTTTTAAGAGGCTTAGCTCATCAGGATACAAATATATTGTAGTTTCATCTATTATTCTGTTGTTATCAATTCTTATACCTATTTTTTTTAATAAACTTTCAGTGTCAGAGATCGTTTTAAAAATAGTAATTATTGAAGCTTCTTGCAAAACAGTTTTATCTTTTAAAATATCAAATTTTTCAACATAATAAGCATCTACAATTATTCTTAAAAAATTTGTTTTACAAAGGTTAGAATTTTTAAACAAAACTTTATCATTAAAACCTTTTGTAGTAATTTCTTTTATTTTGTCGTAAGAAATTAAACCGTTAAATTTTTCATTTAGTATAGATATTGCTTCTTTAACTTCATTTATTGATTGTTCTAATTCTTTCAATGATACATAATGCGTAATTATATGTCTCAAGGAGTTACTATTATCGTAACGAGCACCTCTTATACTATTATTACCAGATGATAAAATCCTTTGTATTCGGTTACTTTTGGCAGCTATCTTGTTATAATAAACACTAACTAAAGCGCCTGGTACAGTATTGTCTTTTTGCCAAAAATCATATAATCTTTCCAAATCAGAAAGCAATTCTTCTAATTTCTCAGAATTTATTGATTCGCCTGCTGGCAAGTTTGGAGATCCAAAAGCTGCATCATTTTTTCTTTGTTCAAAAGTCCCTTTTAATTGAAGTGTTGAATTCATTTTACTTTATCTCCTTAAGTTTTCTTGATACTTGGCTTTTTGATACTCCTGTCAAAATTTCAATTTCTCTTACTGTAAAACCTTTATCTTGAATATTCTTTAGGGAATTACTATTTTCTTTATTAAGTGAATTATAAATTCTTTTTAAATAATCATATTCATAACTAGGATCACTAAAAGCTAAAGATGTTTTTAAAATATTTTTTAACTCTCCAGGATAAGGTAATTGATCGGCTGTATTAAGTATTTTCCTAAATAAAGTAATATTGCGTCCTGCTGTCTTAAATCTGTTAAGCAATTTGTTTAATATCTTTTCTGCTGCTTCTACTAGATCAGCTTGTGTATATTCACTAAAATTAACAATTGCATCAAATCGTCTTATTAAAGCCTTATCAAAAGCTTTATACAAGTTGGTTGTTGCAATAATAACAATATTATTATCAAGTCCATCAAACCCTTTTAATAACGATGAAGTGGCTCTACCCATTTCTCGTAAATCATTTGAATTTATTCTGTCGATAGCTAATGCATCGATTTCGTCAAATAAAATAATAATTTTTTGCGGTTGAGAAATTTTATGTAACTCATTAAATAACGCAGAGATATTTTTTGATGTTTGACCTAATTTGCTATCAATAATATTATCAAAATCAACCATATACAAATCTCTATCCAATATTCTTGCGATTTGCTTAACACTCTCGGTTTTACCTGTTCCAGGCGGACCTTCAAATAAAAATTTATTAACTCCAGCATTATGCCCTATCGCATTTATTATACCGACAATATTATCTTCTATAATACTTGGTAGTGGTAAAGGCTCATTTCCAAACTCAACCTTTTTTAAAAATCGACAATCTTCTTCTTGAAACTGCGGACAAAAATTATTTGCATCAGACAATAAAGAGACTATATATTGAGCCAAGCTA
Source organism: Candidatus Gastranaerophilales bacterium (assembly GCA_944322895.1). Classification (GTDB taxonomy): domain Bacteria; phylum Cyanobacteriota; class Vampirovibrionia; order Gastranaerophilales; family Gastranaerophilaceae; genus Avigastranaerophilus. The sequence goes on along the minus strand of CALUQL010000136.1, from coordinate 1,399 downwards.
TAATCTTTCTCATTATCAAAATCCTTTGCTATTATATATGCTTCTTGTCTAAATGCAGCTTCGTTTTTTTCTGCGTGATATTTTATTAAGTTTATGACATTTTTCTTTTTCATGATTTAATTACCTCAAATATATCATATGATACTTGGGACAAAAAGTCAATAGTTGGGACAAATTTATTAAAATTAAATATGAAAGATACTTATAAAATTTGTTTATATATTATTTATTTGGATTAAACTATAGATTAAGTATATTTTTAATTTTACATTTTATTATAATTTCAGGACTTGACTTCTGTCTCAAAACGAGATTCTGTTGAAAAAGTCAAGTACTTTTTTAAATTTTCTTTGGGGAAAAATGTATATTAATTTGAGCCATTTTTTGCACTACAAGATGAGCGCTTATGGGAACGCTTTAATTTATTACTATTAGATTAATTTATGCAATTTTTAATTTTTTTAAATATTTTGTTCTTGTTTTTTCTGCCCAATTAGGATCAAAAGGTTGCTGATTTCTTAAAACTCCCATTGATGTCAACAAAATCTTTCGCATTACTGCCGTAACAGCAAGCTTTTTGGGTTTTCCTTTCTCTATTAAATTAAGATAAAATCCTGTAAAATAATTTGGATTTTTAATACAACCTAATGCTGGTAAAAACAAAATTCTTCTTAAATTGGAATTGCCCATTCTTGAAATATGTTCTCTGCCTCTAATACTTGAGCCGGAAGAATGTTCTTTGGGGGATAAGCCTGCGTGAGCAACCATTGCTTTTGGAGAGATACTTTCAATATCTTCAAATTTAAACTCTGCAAGCATTACCCAAGCGACTTTATCGCCTACACAATCAACTGTTTTTAAAAGTTTCATTTGTGTTGATAAAAACTCATCTTCCTTTATCAGGTTTTGTATTTTAAAAATAGTTTCAGAAGTTTGTTTTTCAATAAAACGAATTTTTTTATTGATTAGTTGTTTTACATCAGAATCAAATGCTGATTTTAATCTTGTAATTTCTTGTGTTCTTGATTCAGATAAAACTTCTTTATACCTTACTAAACTCCTAAACTTACGAATTGATTCCGGTAACTTCGGCGTATGTGGGGGATTGTGTAAAAAAGCATAAAGTGCTAACATTGAACTATCAACTTTATCATTCTTTGTTCTAAGCATTAAACTTTTTGAGAATGATTTTGTTTTGAGGGGATTTACCACACTTACAATATGAGCCGAATTTTGTAGATATTCACAAAGCTCGAAGTGGTAAATTCCTGTTGCTTCCATACAAAAATGAATTTCTTCTTGTTCTTGTTTTCGCATATAGCTTTCTGCTTGTTTAAAGAATTTTTTAATCCCCTTTTTGTCATTTGTAAAAGTTGAATGTCCCAAGATATTCTGTCCA
>CALUQL010000135.1 GCA_944322895.1 Candidatus Gastranaerophilales bacterium | reverse complement strand
ATTATGAAGAAGATATGAAAAAACATAAAACAGGTTTTGCTATGTTATGTGTAACTGCTGTTGTAGGATTAACAGGCTTTTTCTTTTGTAAACAAGAAAGAGGATTAACCGGTCTTATGGGGTTTGGTTCTCTTTTGGGATTATTATTTACACCTGTTTTAAAACCCAAAAAAGAAAAATACGATGCAGCTATGCAAAAAGAACTCAATGAGGTGGTATAAATGAAAATTTCTTTTAAATCGCAACCCGACAATCTTGAAAAACATGTAAATCAGCTTATGCGGGAAAACTACGCAAAAATAGAAAAGGATATTGTAAATGATTGTATAAACAAAATAGACAGTCGCTACAGTGATGAATTTGATTACAATTTAAAACGAGTTGAGTTTTCTCCCAACGACAAAGATCTTGTGTCGATTTTATCATCATTAAAAGAAGCATATCAACAATCAGGACTTAACAAAGACGTTGAATGTATTGATAATCAAATCAAAAAATTGGATGTACGGGCATGAAAATATCATTATTAAATCACAACTTTATAAATAATAATTTTAAACAAACTAACACATTGACTATTGATATGGGACAACTTACAGGTGTTAATAGCAGTGTTGATACTTTTGTAAAAGCAAAATTCGAAGAGAGAAAACAAGACAGAATAAACAGTCTTTCATCTGTCATCTATGATAAATTCACAAAAACATATAATCAAAAAATCCAAGACATAGAAAAGTTCAAACATCCTTATAACAAGGCTTTGATGTTACAAAAACTGGCACAATCATACAGAACTGAAGGTGATGTTGAGCGTGCGGGTATTATTTTGGCAAAATCATTTAATATATTAAATAATAATTTAGGATACTGGGAAGATGACAAGAAAAAGCTTATTGAAAATCCAGACAATTTTAAAATACTAAAAGACTTTTTCTATTGTTCTAATAATACAAACGCCAAATATTTTGTTATGAAAAGTATAAATGATTTGAATAATCCTAAATTTTTGCCTATTGCAGAAGATATTTGTGAACAAGATACAGATGTGACAACATCTAATAGCACAAGAACTATCATTGAGGCAAAAAAATTTATAAACAAACATTATAATTTAAATATTTTACGAAAATATACAGATAAAAATGATTTTTATAAAATTGCTGTTATCAATCTTGTTAATAAATGGGGATTAGAAAATAATGCAAATATAATTTCTCAATTATGCAACGATGAAAATTTGCAGATTTCAGCACTTGCAAAAAATGCAATTGATAACATAAAACGAAATCCAAATCCAATACCGCAAAGTGAAGAAGATATAAAACCGAAAAGTGAATATGAACTTCCGATAAAATATGGATTTGATCTAAAAGATACAATTATATCAAAAGAAGATTTAAAAGCTTTAAAATTTTATAAAAACGAATTTCGTTTAAAAGATATAATTACAGAAATTAATGAGTCTAATGATATGTCAAGAACGATGCAATTTATAAAAATTTTGGGTCAAAGAGGCTATTTATCATCTCATGCAAAAGTTGTGGAACCAAATGAAACAGATATTAATCCAATTACAAAAAGAAAAACAGAAGCATATCTAAAAATACAAGTTAGAAATAATTATATTCTTAATAAACCTTACTAAGAAAGGAAATGAAATGAAAATATCACCCATTAGCAATTTTAATTATTTACAAAAATTTAACAAAAATAATAATATAACCAATACTATCAATAACCCGTATAATCTTAGTTTTAAATCATCTTATGAGAATGTTTATTATGTTGATGTTGATATTCCTCTAAAAAGCTTTGACCCATTAAATGCGGATGAACAAGAACTAAAAAAGCTGGGTGAAGTTTTTCATAAATATAGTGATGTAAAAGCATTGTGTAAAAATAGATATGGATATGGTTTAATTAACGCAATTTTTCAACAATTTGAAAATTCAAAATCATATGAAGCTTATCAAAAATTGTCTAAGTCAATTAATGAAATAAGAGAACATAAAAAAGAACTTGTTGCTGAAATGAATAATCTTTTAAACAAAGAAATTACCGGTGAAGGCAACATGATGGAAAAGAAAATGGAGGTGAGGAATCAGTTTTTAGATTTTATACAAATAGAGCAAAATACAGGAAGAAAAGTTCCTATAGAAAATGGAATACTAATATACGGAAATTCCCGAAAAAAAGATGATTTTATAAATTGGCTAAAAAACACATCAGAAACTGCTTTTAAAGAAATAGAATATGATGAAAACAAACCTTTTGACTCAATTAAGGCAATAAAACAGGCTTTAAAAAACGCACAAACCGGCTATGAATATACTGATAGACGCTCCATTTTATATATAAAGAATCTGGATAAATTGCTGACTAATAAGTCTAAAGAAAATATAATAATGATAGCTCATTTTAAAAGTTTTGCTGAACTTGCTTCTGAAAAATTTCATACAACACTCCTGTTTAAGACTGATATGCCTTTAGAAAATTTTGAATCTGCTTCAATTGGGCCGAACAGATTTGGACTTAAAGTTAAATTAACAAACGAATTGTCAGAAAGCGATGAGCAAAAGGTAAAAGACATAAGACAAGAAATCACAAGATTAGACAAGATGACGGACAAAACTAATGAATATATAAAAACGGAAGAAGTTTGTACATATTGGAATTCAGAAAATCATCTTCCTTAACAATAATCATAAAAGCACCGGCAGAGTAGCTTATTCTGCCAGTGCTTTTTTATCTTCTTCGAAATTATTGATATCCTCTACACTAATAGTTGTTTTTTCGTATTTTTTTAATGTTTTAATAAAGTCTGATATTGTTGCATTAGGTTTGTCTTGTAATGTTGACCTTAGGATATTAACAATATCTCCATTTGCATAAAATTTTTCAGGATTCACAAAAAATGCATTTACCAGATTATCAATATTACCCTCCGGTTTGATATTTAATGTATTAAAATTATCAACAATTATTTCTTTACAGGTTTTTCTGTCTGCAGTTCCAACAGGAACTTTAAAATTTGTCTGAGCAAGTATGTCATTATCTATAAATAAAGGGGTATTTGATGTTAAAAATAGTGTACATTTATATTTAGATGAACAGTCTTTGATAAAATTTTTAAATTTTTCTATATCAAAAGAGCATTCATTAGCGAGTAATTCTGCTTCATTAACAACAATAATTGTCCGCTTTTTGTCAGTACTTTCATTGTAGTTTTTTAATGATTCTTCAGCATAATCCTTAATCAGCTCCATTGCATCATCTTCGCCTCCTGAAACAGTTACAATGTTTGATAAACTTTGTTCAGCCAAAGCTTGAGCAAATGTTGTTTTACCATTATTTGAAGGACCATAAAACAAAACAATATTCGGCACATCTGCACCCTGTGAAGTTCTGTCTTTCATTATTGTTGAAAGGATAAATTCTTCTTTTAATTTCTCTTTTATTTCTTCATAACCGGAGATTCTGTTAAAACCTTTGTTTTTTTCTATATTGTCCATTGCATCTAAAAATTTTGATATTACATCAAAATCTTTTGAATAATTTTGTTTATCAGATTTGTCTAAAATTTCATTGATTTTTTTATATTCACGCAACGTTCTTTCATTCTCTCGCATCAATTCTTCTTGAGATTCCAAAGAAGAATCATACACTTTTTTCATTCGTTCTTGGTTTATCTGCTCGTACCTTTTTCTTAATTTAGCAGTTTCGTCAAAGGTATTATCATTCTTTTCAAAGCTATCATTGCCAAAAGAGAGTGTATTTGTATAAAAAGTACTTGAAAAAATTGTTTGCCCTGTTATATTTTTTTTATAATTTTGTAAGTTGATTGGATTAATTTTCATTTTATTTCTCCTTTATTTTTAATTTTACTAAAAATCTATTTGGTCCAATTGATGCACTTTCAAAATTTTCAAGGGGTTTATCTGTACGCATCAAAATAGTTGTATGAAATTTTTCAGAAGCAAGTTCTGCAAAACTTTTAAAATGAGCAATTGTTATTAAATCTTTTTTTGT
>CALUQL010000134.1 GCA_944322895.1 Candidatus Gastranaerophilales bacterium | reverse complement strand
TTTGTTCTTGAAAATGCTTGTACTAAGTTGTGCCATTCAAGATTTTTATCAACATACAAAGTATTAAGTGGTCTTGAATCAAAACCTGTTAAATACATATTTACTACAAGTAAAATATCTATTTTCGGCGATTTTTTAATTTTTAATCTGTTAGCAATATCTTTGTTGTATGCAGCAAAGGTTTCCAATGAAAAATTAGTATCAAATTCTTTATTATAATCATCAATTATTCTTGCTAAAATATCTTTGCTATGTTCATCTTTACCTTCTAAATCTTCATTTTCACCATATGAAAAAACTGCAGCAATTTTTAAATCAGAATTTAAATTTTTGATTTTATCGTAATATTTAGCAAGTGCAGGGATTGAAGATGTGGCGAAAATAGCTGTATATTTACCGTTTACAGTTTTGCACTTATGGTTATTTATTATATGATTTGCAACCAAGTCAATTCTCTCATCTGCCATATAAACTTCGTCAGTGTCAATACCTTCAACCATGGTTTTATCGTTTTCATCATATTGACCTTTAAATGTTTGTATATATTCAATTGAAAATCCTAAAACATTATGATCATATATTGCATTCTTGATTAAATATGTATGTAAACATTTTTCAAATAAATCAGATGTTCTGAGTCCATTTTGAGATTTATTCTCATCAAAACGAGGTGTACCTGTGAAACCGAAATATTGCGCATGTTTAAAATGATGTTTTATAGTAGTATGCATTTCTCCAAATTGGGACCTATGGCATTCATCTATTATAAATATAACTTTTTCATCTTTATAATTATCCAATATTTTTGAATATCTCGGATTTTTTATAGCATTTGCCATTTTTTGAATGGTTGTAACTATTAATTTTCTATCAATATCTTTTATCTGTTTTACTAATGTTTCAGTTTTATCAGTTTCATCAACACAATCTTTTTCAAATTTATTAAATTCTTCTTTTGTCTGCGTATCAAGGTCTTTCCTGTCGATCAAGAAAAATACTTTTTTAATGTTTTGTTCTTTTGATAGTAAATTTGCACATTTCCAACTTGTTAATGTTTTACCTGATCCTGTTGTATGCCAAATATATCCGTTTTTACCGGTGTCTAATGCATGTCTGATTAACGCTTCTGTGGCATATATTTGATACGGGCGCATAACAATAAGATTTTTATCTGTTTCATTAATTACCATATAACGGGTAATATTCTTCAATAAACGGGTTTTGTTAAAGAAAGAAGATGAAAAATCTTCCAGTTTATTTATTCTCTCGTTTGTTTCAGTTGTCCAATAAAAAGTTAGAGATTTTAATAATCTTTGTGCATCAGTATTTGCAAAATATCTTGTTTCTACACTATTTGAAACAACATAAATTTGTATGTAATGAAATAATCCACGATATGAATGGATACGGTATCTATCAATCTGATTAATAGCTTCATTTATATCAATACCGCTACGTTTTAGTTCTATTTGAACTAATGGTAAACCATTAATTAAAATGGTAACATCATATCTGTTTTTATACTTGCCTTGAACAGTAATTTGATTTGAAACTTGATAAATATTGTCTTCGGCATTTTCCGATAGTAATTTTAAATATATTTTTGTACCGTCTTCTCTGTCAAAATCTATTTTTTCTCTTAATTTTATTGCAGATTGCAGAACACTTTTGCCATTAAGAATATTTAATACTCTCTCAAATTCTTTATCAGTTAAAGGTTTCTCATCTAATGCTTTTTTATTAAATTTATTAAGTTGTTCTCGGAAATTATTTTCAAGTTCTGAATAATCATTAATTAAAACTCTCTCATAACCTTGTGTTTTAAGTTTTTCAATTAATTTATTTTCTAATTCTGCTTCACTTTGATAGCCCATTCAAAACCCTCAACTACATAAAGTTCCTATGCCAATACTACCATGAACATGGTAATATGTCTTTTATATTTATATTACTTTATAACTGCGCCAAATATGGACATATAAAATCAGTACGCACTGAATAGCGAATTTGCAAAACCTAATTTTTTGATATTAATTCATACGCTAAACTTGCCAGAGAAATATAATGTATTGCTAAATTTCTATCTAATTGTTTTGCCGGAGTGTGTGCTTTTTCGTTTCTAAACATTTGTATTGCCATATTTATAAATTTTACCCCATCAAAAAAATCTTTTTCGGTATCATCTTTAGCTTTGTGTCCAAATATTTTTTCAATATTTGTTTCGCTAAATGCCTGATTAGCTTTTTCTTCACCAGTCAAATCTTTTAATTTCTGTCTAACGATTTTGTATGATTCTTCTACTGCGTGATAATAGTCTTGAGTTACTAAATATCTTTTTATATGTTCATATATTTCAGGTCTTATATTGATCGTAACTTCAGCGTTTTCAATATTATTTACCATAATATTATTTACCTCTAATTTTTTAGAAAGATACATTTGCAATTTATTAGCAATTTTTTCGATTTCACCAGAGAATTTTATATTCATTGGAATCGCTAATTCTCTGTTGCGAAATAATGACGCAAGTTCTAATAATGTCATAGCAACAAGTTTGTTGTCTTCTAAATTCCAAAATGTGTGTAAAATATTAGTCATAGATGTTCCATTTGCCGTATATTTTTCATCATAAATGTTAATATTAAAATGTTGAAAAAATTCAGCAAAGGATTCTTTTGTGAATCTGATAATAAATCCAGTTTCCAGCCTTAATGCGTTATCTAAATATTTAATATCTGCAGGTGATAAGTTGCTCATATTTATTAATATAGCCTAAAAATAAGTAGAATGTAAAACAATAACTTGATTTAATTCTTACTTTGAGTGATGTATACGACACGATAAAGGAGGTCGTATGGAAAAAGTCGGATTAAATATTACTCCCAAGGAGTTTAAACAGTTAAGCAAGTGGTCGGAGAATATTTATAACACCGCTGTTGTTATTGATTATTTTGTTTCAAATCAGCCGGAAATTGAAGAGTGTTATAATCTTGCGCCGGTAGTAAAACATCTGCGAAACGATGCTGATATTCTAAATGCATTCTTTATTGACCACGAAAAAGATATCCAAATTTAAATACTGTTTAAAAGGTGTTTAAAAGCCGTTTTAATTGTGTTCAAAAATTATTATGTCTGAATGATACGATTTAAGACACATATACTTGATGTTTCCCGATGAAAGAGCGATGAATGGTGTAGCTTGAAAGGAGCATACTATGATTGAAATCGGTAAAAAATACAGATTGAAAAAACTTAAAGGATGGTTTGAAAAAGATAGCGAAGAGTTTACGGTTTTATGTTTTGGTGAACCCAATATTGTCGGCTGCGTTACACCAGATGGTGAAAGATATGTATTTGATAAAGATTTTTTGATTGATCCTGATAAGCCGGATGAGATATACGCAGATATTACAATAACGAAAGGATAAATTATGTTTGAAAAAGATTACAAGTTATACGGAACAAAGATTTTAAACTTAAAAACGCAAGAAATAGGTTTGTTGATTTGTTTATGGGAGAATAAATTCGCCGATAAAACAGTAGATTTTGCAACTTGTGTAGATAAAACTGGCAAACGCTACAACATTGAACTAGATAATATAAGAGGGTTTGACGATGATTTTGAAAAATAAATTAACAAAAGAAATACTAGATATTCCATATTCTGAATTCAGAATAAAGTTTGCCAAAGAAATTCAGGATGCGTTTGAAAGTTATCGCAAAACTCAACTAAATAAATATTCTTGGAATTTCAAAGATGCTAACTCTTTGGAGTTTAATTTTTATTTTGAACTTCATTGGAACTTTAATCATTTTGGAATGTCAAATTGGTACATTGAATGACTTTAAATATTATAACTTGTAGTAAGTATTTTTTGAAATTATTTATATCTTCGTTTTGCTCTATATTTGTGATACTCTTAGTAAAAAGGAGCTAAAATGAGATTACAAAAATACATTATTATATCTTGCATAATTATATTAATTTTGTCTTTAATTGGAATTTTTGCTACAGAACAAAATAATAAGTTTTATGATCTTTCTACAGGAGTATTTACCGGAGTTGTGTTAACAGGCATGACTTCAATAATCTTGTTCCTTTATGAAAAAAATAAGATTATAAACAAACTATATAACAATTTC
>CALUQL010000133.1 GCA_944322895.1 Candidatus Gastranaerophilales bacterium | reverse complement strand
TAGGGGCATCAGAACGAATTGTGTAATATAGAGCGGCGGCAAAATTATTGTTACGAATTGTTTATCAGACAGTTAAGCAGAAATAGGCTTTAACAGGAACACAAAACGAAATGTGACAAAGCTTTACATTTGCTTTACATTTAAACGGCCTAAATGCGGGCTTCTGAGACATTCTTTTTACATCAGTGATAAATAAGAACTAAATTGGGCTAGAATAGGCTGTAGCGGCTTATTCCGGCCTTTTTTATTGTCTGTTTAGGCGTTTAGAAAATCGTTTAAGTGATGTTTTAGAGTCGGATTTATACCTAGATTATTATCTACCTTCAAAGTGTTAAAAAAGGGGTTGGGTATACCTTTGGGTATACCAGTTGGGTATACCCCTTTCAAAAGACGAATTGATAATATATGTAAATAAAAGAAAATATTTATTTTTAATATTTTAGAAATCGTTATCCTTTATCTCTATACTCAAGGATATAATTTTATTACAATGTGGGCAATTAATTTCTATATTATTCCCTTTGATGTTACTCACTTCTTTTGGGGATGCAAACAATTGCCACATAGGTACATCTAAAATATTAGCTATCCTTTCAAGTGTACCAGTCGTTACAGATGTAGCATTTAAAGTTTGCTTTATAGATTGATATGAAACCCCCAATCTTTCAGCAAGTTCTTGCTGCGTCATACCTTTTTCTTTTAATATTTCTTTAATTCTCATAGATGTATTATTAATTGAATACAAATATACACTACATAAGATAAAGTATAATAAGTTATATACCAAATAATGTTAAAAGTATAATATATATAAACCTTTATATTGCATAAGTATAATAAATAATATACCTTTGCCAATAACACCTAACAAAGGATTAGAATATTAACCATAAAACAAAATAATTATGCTTATAAAAGTTAGAAACGAACGATTTAATACCGAAAGTATTGCAATTGTATTAGATGGAATGAAAACATTAGAGGAAATTCATTATTTAGAAGAAAGCCTATTAAATCTACTCATGTATGCTTCAGATAGTAATATTACACACCTACCACCTTTAAAAGAAGAAATGTGCAATATTCTATCTCTTGTAAAAGCAATGCGCCCTACAGGTGATGATATACAACTCATAGATAGAGAAATACCAGTAATAAACGAAAATAATTAGCCATGGTACATATACAAAAAAATAAAATAAATATAGAAATTGAAACACGTTGTCCCTTAGATGATTACGTTTCATTGAAAGACGCATTATATTCACTATTAACTGCCATTGATAGCGATTTGTGTAATACAGAAGATATACGACCTGTTATGTATTTATTAAAGGAGATGGATTTAAATTACGAGCAATTACGGGAAGTAATAAAATAAAAATTCAATATTGAATTATTATAATAAGGCAATAGAGGTTTTCTAATATCCCCTATTGCCTTTATTATTTCTCAATGATTGTTGAATATATTACACAATTGTATGTAATAATTACACACTTTTTTGAGAAACAATTACAATCTTTTTTTCTTTGTGTCAACAAAAAAAATCAGTATGAGTAAAAATAGTTTTATAGTGTCTGATGAAACAAAGAATTGTTTCGGGATGGTTGTAAAAACGGATGGCATTAATACTGAATCATTTATAAAAAATCCTGTAATGCTTTACATGCATGAACGTAAAACCGTTGTAGGCAGATGGGAAAATTTAAGAAAGGATGGTTCCAAGTTAATTGCTGATGCTGTTTTTGATGATACAACAGAATTGGGAAAGAGTGTAAAAGCACAAGTTGAAAAAGGATTTTTACGTTCCGCTTCTATCGGTATTGAAATAATAGATGAACAGGAAATAAACGGAGTTAGAACGGTTACCAAAAGTATATTGTCGGAAATATCAATAGTTGATATACCTGCAAATAAAAATGCTCTAAAATTGTGCAACCTAGGAGGAAATAAGTATTTAAAACTTGAAGTTCCTCGAAAAATAAAAAGTTTACATGATGAATTAATTTCTTTGCTTCAACTAGATAAAAAGGCGACAGATGAGGAAATTATAAATATAATCCAAGACTTATTAAATCTACCAGACAAAGCGACGAATGAAGTTGAGAACGCTATTTCCAATGGATTAATAAGCAGTGAGGATAGATACAATTTTATAACGATGGCAAGACTTAGCCCTACCGTATTTTCCAGTTATATAACTAGTGAAAAAAGAAAAAACGAAAAAGCCATAAATCAGGCTATAAATCAAGCTTTCACTGAGGGGAAAATAAGAACCATACAGCAGAAGGAAATTTACCGTAAAATCGGCTTAAAAATGGGTCTAGACGTCATTTCTGAATTGATTAAATCTATTTCCATTGTTAAACCCTCCGATATTATAAAATTAGCAAATAACACACATTCAAAATATGAGAAGGAAAAAATACCAACCAATCCAAGTGAAAGACTTATGTATTACAGGAAATACAATCCTGAATATTTAAAAGAAAATCCTGAAGAATTTGACAAGTTATTAAAATCTTTAAAATAAAATTGTTATGGCATTAAATAAGCAAATTTGGGTAAGTCAATTAAAAGAGAATTTTTATCCAGAAAGAAACTTTCTAACAAAAGTTACAGATTTCACGTCTGATGTTGATGCAAACACATTGCATATCGCATCATCAGGAATAGACCCTAAAGTTTTGATTAACAACAATACATATCCAATAAATATTGTTGAACGTGAAGACCAGGATAATCAAATTCCATTGGATGTATTTGATACTGAAAACACTGTTGTTAGACATGTAGAAGAAGCAGAATATAATTACGGAAAACTTGAAAGCGTTATAAGGCAACACCGTTCTACACTACAAACAAGCACAGCACAAAAAGCAATTCATGCTTTTGCTCCCTTGAATGATTCTGATGACACTCCTTTGGTAGAAGCCTCAGGCGAAGTTATAAACGGTAGAAAAAGAATCAGGTTTGCAGACATATTAAATTTAAAAGAAAAGTTTGATAACGCTCTAGTGCCACTAGAGGAGAGATACTTAGTATTACATCCAACACACGTTACGGACTTAATGCTAGAAGATTTACAGCTATTTAAAGATTTGACAGAAATAAGAGAAGGAGAGCCGATTAAGTTTGCAGGATTTGGCACCTTTCAGTTTCCGTACATGCCTAAATACACTAGAACAGAACCTGATGCTCCGTTAACAAAGGCAGATTTCAGCATTGAAAGTAAAAATGGATCAATTGTCAGTGTAGCTTTTCAAAAAAGTGAAGTAATGAAAGCTGATGGAACAATTGATATGTTTGCAAGAGTTGACGATCCCGAAGAACGTGGTACAATAGTAGGATTTCAGAAAAGATTTATTGCAATGCCTATCAGAAATAAAGGGATTGGTGCTATAATAAGTGTTGATGAATCAACAAATGAAAGCGCAAGCCCAAAGACAAGAACCGTTTCAGAGTCACCCACGCAAGCAACAGACACCTATCAATCTAGGAATATTTCTGAGAATGAATTAGAAGAATAAACCACAACAATACGGATTTGAGGTCGTTTCACTAAAAAATAATAATATAGTAAATCCTCAATCCGTATTGACTAATTAGGTAAGTATCAAATAATATACTAATTTGTATTCAAAAAAAATGGATGATTTTAACATGTGTAAAGCGGCAGGGATTAGTTATAAGCTAAGAATATTATTCGTTACTAAAATTTTTGATAAATATGAAAAATCAGGGCTATCAAATCGTGAAATACATCGTAAATACATTTATCCAGCTTTGGGTATATGTGAGAAAACTATGTATAACATGATAAACAATTCGTGTGATAAAAAATACGAATTAACAGAGGAAGAAAAAATATATATAAAAAAGAATTCCTGTAATATTTTCAGTCCAGTTATAAAAAAATTAATTGAGTAAAAAAGCTTATTTCATTTAGTACGCAAGATTATTATAAACACGAGAATTACAGCTTAAAAAAAGTTAATCCTAAAAAATGTGTAAACTGTTAAAATCTCACATTTCGTTTTGAGAAAATATCACAAATCGTTTTGGGGTTTGTAAATTCTTGCAAAAATAAAATCGGGTAATTCCAAATATAAAACACCCGACTTTACATTCTTGGGTGTAAAATCGGGTGTTTGTTTTGTAAAACATTGATTCTCAATGTTTATTGCG
>CALUQL010000132.1 GCA_944322895.1 Candidatus Gastranaerophilales bacterium | reverse complement strand
ACATCAAGACCAAATTTGGACATAAGACCTATTCTTGCTTCATCTGCAGTTTTAGATTTTTTAATTAACTCAATAACATCATCCAAGCTTGCCAAAGCAATTAATAACCCTTCTAAAATATGGGCTCTCATTTTTGCTTTTTTCAAGAAGAATAAAGTTCTTCTTGTAATAATTTCAACTCTGTGTTCAATAAATTCATTAAGAACTTCTAATAAATTCATTAATCTTGGCTGTTGACCAACTAAAGCCAACATATTAACCCCAAAAGTAGCTGTCAATTGAGTATATTTATAAAGATTATTTCTGACAACTTCAGGTTTTGCATCACGTTTAAGTTCTATAACAATTCTCATACCATCGCGGTCAGACTCATCACGTATATCAGATATACCATCAATTTTTTTGTCTCTAACAAGTTCTGCTATTTTGGTTATTAAAGCAGCTTTATTTACCTGATATGGGATTTCTGTAACAACAATAGCCGTTCTTGATTGACGCCCACCACCTGCCGGAATTTCTTCAAATGTTGATATAGCAGACATTTTTATAGAACCACGACCTGTAGCATATGCCTTTCTGATTTCAGAAACACCAATAATACTTGCCCCTGTAGGAAAATCAGGACCTTTTACATGGTGCATAAGTTCATCAATTGTCAAATTAGGGTTATCAATCAACGCAATAGTACCGTCAACTATTTCGCATAAGTTATGTGGCGGAACATTTGTAGCCATACCTACAGCAATACCAGAAACACCATTTAACAATAGCATAGGTAATCTAACAGGCAAAACAGATGGTTCTTCAAGTGAACCGTCAAAGTTCGGAACAAAATCAACTGTTTCACAATCAATATCGGCAAGCATAGAAGTTGTAATTTTATGCATTCTGGCTTCCGTATACCTCATAGCAGCGGCACCGTCACCATCGACACTACCAAAGTTACCATGCCCGTCTACGGTCAGATATCTTGTTGAAAAATCCTGAGCCATTCTAACTAAAGATTCATAAACAGCTGTGTCACCGTGGGGGTGATATTTACCTAAAACTTCACCAACGATTCTCGCACACTTTTTGAATGGTTTATCAGGTGTCATACCAAGTTCATTCATTGCAAATAGAATACGTCTGTGAACAGGTTTTAAACCATCTCTAACATCAGGAAGTGCTCTACCTATAATTACAGACATTGCATAATCTATATAACATTGCTTCATTTGTTCACGTATATTAACCGGAACAATTTTTCCATCTTCAAAAAAATTCTGTTGAGCCAAAACTTATACCCCTTTATGACAATTTATTATTAAATTTCTCACTCTCTCAAAAGTTCATGATACCTATATTGTAACACAAACAAGCTTTTGAGCAAATTATTAACAATCTTAGTTCTTAATCTTTTTCAATATAAAATCTTAATCAAAGAGCAAACCGTATTTTCTTGCAATTTTTATTGTTTCATCATTCATTGCAACCGGAATACCATTCATTTTCATATCACGCATATAAGCATATCTGTGTCTTCCATCTCCAAAAACAATTTCAGGATGTCTTCCATCATCATTAATATGAACAACAGGTGCATATATTTCCTTACCGGTTTTTAAATATTGTTCAAATCTATCAGTTCGTTCTGGCTGAGATATTCTTCCTCTTCTCCCAACATATGCAAAACCATAGAAATCATATTTTTCATCAAAATTTATTCTGTCAATTTCAACTAATTTATATCCTTTTGCTTTATCTTCAGGAGATAATACAACTCTTGATTTTACACTATCTGCAGAATCGAGTAATTCTGAAAATGATTTTCTGGTAAAATTTATACCTCTATTAGCAAGCATTGTCTCAATTTCATCATCTGCAGCATAATTTTCACCTATAAATTTTATAGTAGAATTGGAATAGCTATAGTTATCTTCAGGAATTTCTGTAAAAGATGAGATTCCAGCTCTCGAATATGAATATCTATCAGATAGATCTAGAATATCGTCAACTTTATCCGGATTTTCTTTAGCTTTTACTATGTATAAACTCTGAAAAGAAGGTTTAAGATTTCTGTTATAATTATTAATTTGCATATTTTATTTCCTTTTAACTGCATAAAACACATCAATAATAAAAATTGCCAATAATTGTTCTTTTATATTTTTTTATCTTATAATTCACTTGTAAGAGAAAATATAATGAAAAAAACTTTAGCAGAAAATAAAAATATAAAAAATATAATAGAAGAAACAAACCTAAAACATATTGCCATCATTATGGATGGAAACAGACGTTGGGCAAAAAGCAGGATGTTACCGTCTGCAGCAGGTCATAAAATGGGGGTTGAAGCTTTAAGAACAACACTAAAAGCATGCAAAAAATTTGGCATTAAATATCTTACGGTATATGCCTTCTCTACAGAAAATTGGAACAGAGAAAAGGAAGAAGTTGATTTTTTGATGTCTTTACTTGCAAAAACTATTATTAAAGAAGTACCGGAATTTATAGAACAGGATATTAAACTTACTTTTATCGGCGACAGAAAATCACTTTCTAAAGAAATAAATGATGTACTTGAATTAGGAGAAGATAAAACATCAAAATGCAATACATTAAATCTTCAAATTGCATTTAACTATGGTTCAAGAATGGAAATTACAAATGCAGTAAAAGAAATTTGCAAAAAAGTTCAAAATGGACAACTTGAAATTTCAGATATTAACGAAAATACAATAGAAAGCGAACTATATACAAAAAACATTCCTGCTCCAGATTTATTAATCAGAACAGGTGGTGAAAAAAGAATCAGCAATTATCTACTATGGCAAGTTGCATATTCAGAAATATATGTTACAGATAAATTCTGGCCTGAATTTGATGAAAATGAACTTGCAAAAGCTATAATTGAATTTCAATCAAGAAATAGAAGATTTGGGAAATGAAATATGATTAAGATAACTCTGGCGACTTCAAACCCGCATAAATTAGAAGAAATAAATGCAATTAATAAAAATAAAGATATTATTTTTGATGTAATTAAGGGAGATTTTAATCCTGTAGAAGACGGTAAAAATTTTGAAGAAAACGCTTCTATAAAAGCAAAAGAAGCTGCAAAAATAATGAAAACATTTTGTTTAGCAGACGATTCAGGACTTTGTGTTGATGCTTTAGAGGGACGTCCGGGTATACATTCTGCAAGATATGCTCAAACTCAAAAAGAAAAAATAGAAAAACTTTTAGCAGAAATGAGAAATGTACCATATGACTGGAGAAGTGCTCATTTTGTTTCATCTATGGTTTTAGTTAATGCAGATGGAGAAATAATCCACACACAAACAGGTAAAGTATTTGGTTATATAGATGATTCACCCAAAGGCACAAATGGTTTCGGCTATGATCCTATATTTTTTATTCCGTCAAAGAACCAAACAATGGCAGAACTTCCTAATGAAGAAAAAAATAAAATTTCTCATAGAGCTAACGCTCTAATACCTATGCTTGAATGGATTGAAGAAAATTTATTATAAATTACTCATCAGTTAATAAAAAATTTTCAGGCAATTCTTTCTCTATCAACATAACAAAATCAGAAGGTTTCACACCTAATGCTTCTGCAACTTTCCATACAGAAATAAACATAGGACTATTTGCTGCAGATTCCATTCTGCTTAGTAAAGATTTTTGAATTTCATATTCATCAGCAAGCATTCTTTGAGATTTTAATTTTTCTTTACGAAGTTTTTTTATAGTTGTAGAAATTGCTTTTATTAACAGTTTTTCTTTTATTAAATTTTTACTGTTTGGATACATTCTTAAACTCCTAAAATTTAATCAAGTTTGCATTGTATTTCTATTATGCTTTTTCATTTTCAGGTTGTTCAAATTCTCTCAAGCCAGGAGCTTGTGTACTACCTGTTCTTTTTGCTGTAATAGCATACTGCAATTTGGGGATTGCAACACCTAAAGCAAAAGCAGAAACAGCTATTGCAACAGCCCTAAATCCTGCAGACATAATAAAACTTCTCTTTGACAATTTATCAAGAAGTTTTTTATCTATAATACCGTTATTTGTTTTATTTGCTGCTTCTATAATTGCTTTTGCATAATCATCAATATTGTCTCTAAATTTAGTAATTTTTTTCATAGGAATATATTTATATGGATTTGTTAAAGCTTCACCAAATTTAGTTTTAAATACACTTTTCATAAATGATGGTTCACTTATTGCACCATTTTTCAAAACATCCGCAACTTGCTG
>CALUQL010000131.1 GCA_944322895.1 Candidatus Gastranaerophilales bacterium | reverse complement strand
ACTTTTCCATAAGGAGTAGAAGACCAAAAGCGGCCCAAAGTTGTTATACTGTTTAAAGATTTAAAAGCTTGCTCGGTTTCATATGCATCAGTTCTATATAAAATCTTGTGCAACGCTGTATTTACTTCGTGGGTCATATCCTGTTCAATCAGCATTTTTGTTGCTGTTTGAGGATCTTTAATCTGTAAAAATTCTCTCATGCGGGCTCTCACTCCTTTCTTAAAATTATCAAACAATGTAATTGCCTCCTTTTTATCTCATTATTATTTGCGATGTTTCAGCAACGCCCGTTAAGGCATCGGCGCTGTCATCATGAAGATTTCCTCCAACCGCTTGGAATCTACTAATATCCCTCCAGAATTCAGGCCACAAAATATTCCAATGTTCAGGGAAATAGATATTTTCCATCACCCATGTCGCATTTGCCCTTATTCTTGAAAGTTTATTATCTGACTGGTGAAACCATTTTATCGTTGTTTTATAAGATTTTAGTTCTTGCTCTAAAATTCGTTTTATGCTTCTTGCAAAACCACGGCCCCCATTGTTACTTTCGATCCTCGCATAATTTACCCCAAACTTTTTAAGGCGTTTTGCGGTCTCTGGTTCCGTAATCTCCATTGGTTCCTGTGTATAATAAACATCAAGTATGTAAGCTTTTCTATTTTTAATCGCCCATATAATATTGCAAAGGAAGTCCTGGCCCTCATCTGCAGTATCACAATAGCTATATATTTCAGTGAAATTATTAATTTCTTTTGGATTATATGTTTTAAGATTTTTATATAAGTTTCCGTCTGTATCAGTACAGATTTGATTGTAGTTAGCGGATGCAATATGATGGTCCATTACCTTTATCTTATCTAAATACTTCTCATAAGATAAAAGTGAAGGACAAAGCATTTCATGCGTTTCCTCGTTTACTAAAGCTGCTTTCGTGTAAATTTCAACTTTATCCCCAAATTCTTCAATAACTCGCCCCGACAAATCCTGCGAATTCCATCTGGTTGCGATAATTATTATTTTTCCGCCCTGTTCCAAGCGTGACAACATTGTATTAACAAACCAATTCCAATGTTCTTCTAACACATTTGCGTTATATGCTTCTTTCGCATCCTTGATTAAGTCATCAATAATAATCAATGTTGCTCCAAAACCTGTTGAAGTTCCGCTCGGTGTAGTTGCTAAATATGAGTCATATGCACCCTCAATAGCCCAAAGATTAGCGGCTGCATCTCCTCTTTTTACTTTTACATTAGGGAAAATATCAGAATAAACAACGATATCGGAATCAGCTTTTTGTTCCATTATCTTGTTTCTTACGACTTTCGAGAATTTTGTTGATAGCTTTTCATTATAACTTCCTGTCATAATTTTATTGTTGATATCTTTGAAAAGCCATGCTGTAAAATTTTGAACAGTATATGATTTACCGTGTCTTGGCGGTTCATTTATTACTAAAAACTCTTTGTCTGATTGTTCAATGAAGTTTTGCAAGACTTCGCATAATTCTTTAAGATGTGGTCTATCATTTCTATAAAATTTTGGATCTATTGTTTTGCAATATGTCCAAAAGTCTCTTCTGCATAACTCTAATTTTGCTTGTCTCTTAATTTCAGGGTCAATCTTCTTCATCATCTGATGCCAACTTTCTCAATTCATCGGTAGATAGCCCTAAAAACGGATTATTATGCGTAATATCTACTTTACTGTCTATACTATCTTTTTGTCCAAGGTAATTTTTGCCTAAAAAAATAGCCATAGCAGCATTTTTCTCTGATAACTGAAATTGATTTCTTCTTAAACTTATAAGTCCTGCTTGCTTCTTTAAATCTCTATATTCTTTAAAAGATATACCCTTATCTCTTTTTACACATCTTTCTATTGTATCTTCTGAACAATTAAAATAATACGCACATTCCTTAAGTGTGCTTTGTAATGCCAATAACTTATCAAGTTGTCTATAATCTATATCAATTTTTTTTCTACCCACAAAAACACACCTCCTTTATTTTTTTAATAATTTTAGTCCGCTTTATTTTAAAAAAGTCCCCATTCAGCAAATTTTTCAAAACCACCGATATTTTTTATATAATCTCTTGCAATTTCAACTATTTCACTATATTTAATTCCGCAAACAAATTCATCACCAATTGCACAATATATTTCGACTGGTTTTTGTCTTTTTTGAGCTTCAATAAAAGCAAAAATATTAATAGAAACATCTGCTTTAGATAAATCTTTACCATGTAAACCACCACCAGTAACAGATCTGCCCATATCTGAACCAAGCTTTCTATTTGTTGCACCTGAATCAACATTTATACCACCTGTCCAATCGCCAAGCGGATTAATTTTTATATTATCTGCATATCCATTTAAAGATTTTCTTAATTTATCAGTATTACAATTGGACTGGCAAACAATTAAATCTGTTGAATCATTGTATATTATTTTCCCGTCATAAGGATATTTATCGTATATTTCTCTTGCTATTTTTGAAACTTTTAAATCTTCATTTTGTAAAGGAACTCCTCTAAAAATACCATTATCTCCGCACTTGATTATTCCATCTTGATTTTTAGACAAATGAACATCTTGATTAACAATTAAAATATTTATTTTAATGCTTTTAGATTTAGTTATTCTATAAACAATATCTTTAATAAGTTTTTTATCAATAATTTCACTTGTCTCAATAATAATATTACACTCTTCATGCCCTATTAAAATTTCAACAGCTATTTTAGGAAAATCGTTATTTTTGTATACCATATCAACTATAGCTCCAGCTATTCTATCTGCAATTTTATCTGGATGCATTGGATTTACTTTTTCTATCATTTTAATTACCTCTCTTCTTTATTAATTGTGCTTTATCACCAGTAAAACTTTCCCATCTATCAATAATAACATCAACATAAACTGGATCGAATTCCATCATATAACATACTCTATCTATTTGCTCACATGCTATTAAGGTCGATCCACTACCACCAAACAAATCTAAAACTATTTCATTTTTTCTTGAACTATTTTTAATTAATTTTGCACACATTTTAATTGGTTTCATTGTTGGATGAAGGTCATTAACAATTGGTTTATTTTCTCTAATAATAGTAGTGTTTTTATTATTACTAATAATACTATCTAAAATTTTTACAAGCTCTTCCTTCTTGCATTTTTTATAATCAACACAATCATCTATAACAGTTGGATTATTGTATTCCTCTATAAAATAATGAGCACTTCCTGTTTTCCATCCATACAAACAAGGCTCATGTTGCCATTTATAATCCTGTCTGCCTAAATTAAATGTATTTTTTACCCATATTAAAGTCTGTTTTATATTTAATTCATTTTTTTCACAAGCTAATCTAAAATTAACTGTTTCAGAATCTGCATACCAAATATAAAAACTTCCGCCAGGCTTAATTGAATTACTTGCACAATTAAATGCTTGATTTAGAAAAATCAAAAAATCCTCATCAAACATATTATCGTTTTTGATTTTCATTCCTTTTGAGTTCTCAACATTTATATTATATGGTGGATCTGTGAATAATAAATCTGCTTTATTGCCTTGCATTAATTCTTCAACATCAGACAAATTAGTACTGTCTCCACACATAAGAAAATGATCCCCAAGCTTATATATATCGCCGATACTACTTTTAGGAACTGCAGGAATATTTCCATTATAATCATCTTCAACAACATCTTTTATATTTTTATCGTTATCAATAGAATCAAATGAGAATAAATCCATATTAAGTTCTGTTATAGAGTTTAATTCATCTAACAATAATTCGTTATCCCATTCAGAAAGTTCACTTACCTTATTGTCTGCAAGTCTAAAAGCTTTTATTTGTTCGTCAGTAAGATCATCAGCTATAATGCATGGAATATTGCTTATTTTTAATTTTTTAGCAGCTTTATATCTTGTATGTCCGCATACAATAATATTGTTTTTGTCAATAATAATAGGAACTTTAAATCCGAATTCTTTTATAGAATTAGCAACAAATGGAACAGCTTTATCATTAATTCTTGGATTCTTATCATAAAGATTAATATCTTTTATATTTTTATATATTATTTGCAAAATACAACCTCCTTTTATATGATTTTTTAGTCTGGCTTTATATAAAAGAAAAGTGAAGAGCCGATCTATAAT
Source organism: Candidatus Gastranaerophilales bacterium (assembly GCA_944322895.1). Lineage (GTDB taxonomy): Bacteria > Cyanobacteriota > Vampirovibrionia > Gastranaerophilales > Gastranaerophilaceae > Avigastranaerophilus. The sequence goes on along the minus strand of CALUQL010000131.1, from coordinate 106 downwards.
GATGCAGCCCTCCACCTTTTTAGAATTAAAAAAAAGACAGCTTCAAAGAAATTTGAAAAATCAGAATATAAAAAGCTCCAGTTGCTTCATCGCTTCCAGAGCTATT
>CALUQL010000130.1 GCA_944322895.1 Candidatus Gastranaerophilales bacterium | reverse complement strand
GAATCTTCAGGATCTGCATTGATGGGTATTGGTCGTGGTACAGGCGAAGGAAGAGCTTTGGAAGCTGCTAAATCAGCAATTAATTCACCATTACTTGAAACTTCAATCAATGGTGCTTCAGGTATCATTATGAATGTAACTGGTGGTCCGGATATGACATTGTATGAAGTTACCGATGCTGCTCAAGTTATACATGATGCGGTTTCTGAAGATGCTACTGTTCACTTTGGAGCCGTAATTGATGACAGAATTCAAGGTGAAATTCAAATTACTGTTATTGCAACGGGTTTTGAATTAAAGAAAAATCAAGTAGATAAATTTGCTCAAGAACAAGAAGAAAAGACATTAGGCGCAATGGATTTCTTTGGCAGCAATAGTTCTTCTCCTAAGATTACAAAAGCTGCAAATGATTTTGCAAATAATATTCTTGATATTCCTGAATTTTTAAAGAAGTAGAAAACAAAAAAAATAATTAAAAAACTGACGGCATTTAACCGTCAGTTTTTAATTATATATTTATTTAATCCCTAAAGCGTCGAAAGTCTTTTGGCTTGCAACAATTGAGGTGATTGGAGGATTTGCAAAAACATAATTGGCTGCTGCTCTAATATCATCCACTGTTACTTTATCAATAGCATCAAATATATTGCTCCAGTAATAAACATCATAAGGTGAGTTCTTTGAAGCTGAGAATGCACAAGTTTTATCATAGCTTGTTTCGAAAATATCTAAGATGGTTGTTTTATATTGCGTTTTTGCATTTTCAAGTTCTTGCTGAGAAACATTTTCTGTTTTTAATTTATTAATATTATTTTGGAAACCATCTAATGCCTTAGTTAAATTTTCAGGAGATCCTTCGTTTGGATTTGGACTGTCAGTTGTTGTTCCAATATGAAGAATGATTGAATCAGTATCTTTTTCGCTTAAACTGCTGGAACTAACTGAGTATGCTAGTTTTTTATTTTCTCTTAAATCTGTAAATAATCTAGAAGACATACCACCGCCAAGAATAATATTCAGTAGTTCTATTTTTGCCATATCATCAATATTTTTAGTTTTTTTAAATTTATACGCTTGGCAAATATCTGCTTGAGAATTATCTTCAACAGCTGTTAAGATTTTAGCTTCTGTGTTGGGCGTATATATTTTATATGAATCACCTTTCTCTTTTGTAAAAGTTCTGAATACAGGTAATCCAACAGATAGTTGATTGTTATATATATCTTGCAAATATGGTTTTTGCTCGAATGGTGCTGTGACTGTTACACTTGCCTGTGACGTTGATATAAGTTTAGAAAATACATTTTGTATATCAGACAAAGTGAGTGCTTCAAGTTGTTTTAGTCTTACTTCTTTTGGTGCGTATTTCTTTATTGCAGGAAAGAGTTCTTGTTCTAATTTGTCGGACGATGAAACACTTTCTGACATTATAGAATCGCGAATAACTTTTTTTGCTCTTTCAAATTCATTCTGAGAAAAGTTTGGATAAGTAAGAATTTCTTTTATGAGCGGTAAAACATCTTGTGTGTTTTCATCTTCGAAGATTCCTGTAATAGAAAGCCCATCTGTTCCAACATGAAAAGATAAACTTATATCTTTAGAATTCAACAAGGATTTATATGCATCATTATTTCTAAAGTAGCTTCCTCTTTCAAGTAATTCGTTAAGAACCATAAAAGTAGGAGAAGTAACATCATTTAATTCATCCGTATTTAACTCCAGAGATAAAGATGAATATGTACCGGAAGTACTTGGAATCATCATTGTTTCAATGTTATTCCATAATTTATAAGTTTTGATATTATTAATATGTTCATTTATTGTTTCTTTTGGAGATTTAGTGGCCCCGAATGAAACAGATTTTGGATTATTTGAAACCGCATTATAGTTGTTTGTAATTGTCTGACCGTTTGCAGATTTTTCATGCGATACACATATTGATACTTTATTCAAATCTAAGAATTTCTTTGCAGTTTCAGATATATCTTGAGGTGTTATAGTTTGTATTGTTTTAGATTTGTTGTAAAAATAGTTGTATTCATTATTCATAGCCATATCAGTAAGAACATAGTTTAAATTTCCTGATAATTCAGATATATTATTTAGTGAGTTTGAAGCTTTTTTTCTATAGCAATCTACTTCTTGTTGAGAAGGAGGATTATTTGCTATATTTGAAAGTTCTTCATAAATAATTTTAAGGACTTCTTCAATTTGATCTTCTGTTGGAGAAACAGATAGAATCAAAGCACGGGCTCCATTTGGTTTGTTTTGCATCTTTTCCATATATATGCCGGTTTGTATACCATATTTATCAAGAGCCTTTGATAATTTTGAATCAGAAGAACATAGAATGCTGGTTAAAGCATCCAGTTTATATAAATCAATATTAGAAGTTCCCTCGGGAATTGCAAAACCCATTGTAATTGATGCGGATGTTGCATTTGGTTGAATAATATCTTGTCTTATTGGTCTGTCATTATATTTAATCGGTTCATAGTGTCTTTGATTTATTTTGGATAAATCATTTTGTTTATTATAATACTTAGAAACAAGTTGAATTGTTTCTTCTGGATTTACATCACCTGTAATAACAGTAACTGCATTGTCAGGAGTATACCAGGTATTAAAATAATCAAGAACAGTATCTTTTGTAAATGAATTAATATTGTCTTTTGTCCCTAAAATAAAATTAGTAGAATTTGTTTGTATCCCAAATAGATTTTTTAGCATTAAAGAAGTAGCAACATCGTCTGGAATATCTTTGTACATATCTATTTCTGATTTTACGGGTTCTTTTTCTTTTTCTAACTGTTCAACTGGAAATGTTGGAAATTGTGTTTGTAGGGCATTAAGCCTAATAGCTTTTTCAAGCGAATTTTCATTTAGAAGTTGCAAAGACAGATAATAATCTGTTTGAGAAAATCCTGTTGAAGCATTAGTAGAACCGCCAAGTTCTGATACTCTTTTATCATATTCTTTTGGATCTAAATCTTTACTTCCGTTAAATAAATTGTGTTCAATATAATGGCTCATTCCTCTAATGTTTTCGGTTTCATTTAATGAGCCGACATTATAAGTAGTTTTAATATAAGTAGGACCATCCTTCGGTTGAATTACAACTTTTTGTCCGTTAGCAAGCTTAAAGATACTAGCTTTTTCTTTTAATCCTGGAACTGCTATTTCACCTATTTTGGTATAAGCCATAGGTAGACTTGAATTAACCTGTGATACTCCAGCCGGATATACCGCTGGAAGTGATGTTGAATTATAGTTTGGAACAGAAACATTTCCCTGTTGTTTTTCAACAGGTTCATTTTGCCCCATAGGTATTAATTTTATTAAATTATTTCTTATCTCCATAGTATTTTATTTTATTAATTTATAGCTATATATTTAATAAAAGTGCCCAAAAAATTTTTTATTGATATAATAACAGATGGATTTTAAGAATATTTACATGAATAAATAATTTTAGCAAAAAATATATTGTTTGTAATTAAAATAATTAAAGGTGATTTAAGTGAGCATGCATAGAATAACAAGTCTATATCCTCAATATAAGCCAAGCGAAGACAGAAGACAGCAAAATATCCCTGTAGCCGTTGATAGACGTTCCGGCAGAGAAAGACGGAGTCCGGATAGAGTTGCCTTGGATAGACAACTTACAAAAGATTTATATGAAGTAAAAAGTCATATTGCAAAATTAGAAGCCTTAGCACCTAAATTATTTGCTGACAGAGTAACAACTCAAACTCCAACTTTCGGAGCAATGAATAATTTTACACAAGATCAATTGGTAAAGGAATCAAAACCTGATTTCTCTGAAATAGCAAGACAAGAAGCTCAGCTTCAAGATAGAGCATCGACTTCTTTTCAAGTTGGTATATTGTCTGCAGCTTTAGCCGGAGCTATTGCAGTATCATTTATGGGAACAGCAGGTGCTGTTATTGCTATTGGTACAAGTTTATATATTGGTGCTAGAGTTCTAAAAGTATTAATAGCTAAAGAAACTGCTGAAGATAAAAAAATAGATAAGAATTAAGATTAAATATAAGTGTTTTGGTCTTTTAGGGGTTCTCATCCCTTTTATATCTTCAAAAAAATAAAAAAACGGAGAGAAAGGGATTCTCTTACTCGTTCGCGATAAATGGCATTTCATGTCGAAGGCTCATCGCCTCCGTCATTTCAGCCTCTACTCGCTCGCGCTCGAACCAAAAACAAAACTTCGTTTTGTGAGGGTTTGTAAAAGGACACATGGTTTGATTATTTTGGGCAACATAAAATTTGAAATATTAAATAAATGAGCAAATTTGCAATTTTAAGAATATAAA
>CALUQL010000129.1 GCA_944322895.1 Candidatus Gastranaerophilales bacterium | reverse complement strand
TTTCCTCTTACTTACATGAAAACTTTTTTTCTGTAATTCATGACTTTTTATGAAAATTTTGTTAAGTTTTTGTTACAAATCTAAAGAGAATAATCTTGTATTATGCTTTATGCATTGCGAGCAATATGGAGTTTCCAAATAACTTTTATTTGAGTAATCTGTAAAATCAGAACCACATTTTCCTCTGTTATCACCGCATAATAATGGACATGTGAATATACCATTTATACTTAATGTTCGACTGTTGCTGCATTCTATTTGTAATTTATCATAGTTATTACAACTTATTTCTTCTATTTTGTTTTTTTGCATAAGTGGAATTATTTTAAAGTTAATATCACTGGTTTCAAAATTTAAGTTTAGACAAAGTTTTCTGAAGTTTTCTTTTAGTTCTGTTTCTGCAATATTGTAATGATTAACTATTGATAAAATGGGGTTGAATCCGTATTTTGTTAAACTCTGAATTGCATGAATTGCTTTTCTGTATGAGCCTCTGCCTCTTAATAAATCATTTTCTTTCTCTATATAATGATCTATACTAATCATAAAAATAATTTCGTTTCCAAGATTATTTTCTTCTTCTACTTTTCTTAAAAATCTTGCTTTTTTATCATTTATATTGAGCGCATTCGTATGAATGATTACAGATGAATATTTTAGGCATAATCTTAAAATATGATTAAATTCATTGTGTAACATCGGCTCGGCACCAGTAAGATGAATATATTTTAATTCTTTTTTCTTAATTTGTGTAAGGGCTTGTTTTATTTTTTCAATAGGAATAAAGTCTTTTACTTTTTTATCCTTAAAATCAATATAACAATGTTTGCATTGCAAATTACAATTTTGGGCTGTCATTTCAATAAATAGAGATTCCATTTTTTGCATATTAATGCAGGGGGCTTTAATAATTGTTTTATTCATAAATTATCCTCATATCTTTCTCTTGAATATTTTTAGCACTTAAGAAATAAGATAAAAATTAGTCGGTTGTTTAAAATAAGAAGACAGTTTACTAATATTTGTGGATGATATTTTTGAAAAATAGTTTTTTTCTTTCGTTTTTAATTCTATAAAATTATTAGGAGGCGGTTTTTATGGCTAAAATTATTGAAAATCATTTGGGAAGAAGAAATATCAGATTGAATGAAAATGATATTATTGATATTGTAAGAGAGTATCAAAAAGTAACGGTTGGAAGTTTTACTTATCAGGAAATTAGAGATAAACTGAAAAATTTTGAATTGTATATTCCTGAAGAAATATCATAAATAATTAAATATATATACCCATTTAGAGAATTTAGTTTATACTTACATAGTGTAATGTTTATTCAGGAGGAAAATATAATGAAAAACATTATAACTATTTTATTAATTCTTATTGTTCCTGTAGCTGTATATCTTTATTTGAGTAAAAATTCAGATACGACAAGTGCTATTGCTAAAGATAAAACAAAACCATCTATTATGATTTTTACTTCAGCAATGTGTTTAGATTGTCAGAAAATGAAATCTGTTATAAATGAAGTTCAACCGATTTATATTGACAAAATTAATTTTGTTTCTATTAATGCATTGGATAAAAATAAAAAAGTTCAAGATGATATAAAAAAATATGGTGTTGTTTTAGTCCCAACAATTATATTTGTTGATGAAAATGAAAATCAAAAAAATAAAATTGAAGGATATATTCCAAAAGAACAGCTAATTACTGAAATTGAGGATATAATAAATGAATAATATACTTCAATATTTTTCTCTATATTCTACAGAGAACAGTCTTTTTATGCCAGTATTACTCTTAGGTTCTTTCTTTGCTGGAATTCTATCCTCATTATCTCCTTGCAGCTTGGGAATCCTTCCTTTAATTATTGCTTATATTGGTGGATATTCAAAAGAAAATAATAAGAAGTTATTTATTCAATTATTATCTTTTTCAATAGGATTATCATTAATTTTAAGTGTTATAGGTGTATTTTGTGCATTATCTGGTAAAGTATTCGCAAGTTTTGCTTCGCCTATTCTTATTCTTTTATTTGCTTCTGTTATTCTAATTTTAGGATTAAATTTGCTTGGAGTATTAGATATACAATTTCCTACAATAGTAAAAAAAATGCCTCAAAATAAATCTGGAAGTTTATTCTTTTTTCCATTCTTAGTTGGTACTTTTTTTGCTTTAGCTGCAAGTCCTTGTTCCTCTCCAATTTTAGCAAGTATAATGGCTGTTGCTACTATATCTGATAATATTTTGTTTTCTCTTGCATTATTGTTTTTCTTCGCGATTGGACAGTGTGTTATAATTATTGTCTTTGCTTTATTCACATCTGCATTAAAGCATCTGAACTCACTTGCCAAATATTCATCAATACTTATTAAGGCAAGCGGACTTATTCTTGTATTTGCAGGATTATATATATATTATTCAGTATTTAAGGGATTATAGAGAATTATGCGTTAAGATATAGATTTTGGGAAAGTAGTTCTTGCGTTTTGTTCTTTCCTAAAATTCTAAAGTGATTTCTTCCAATGCTATCTCTAGTTCTTACAGCAAAAAGTTTATCAGATAATAACGAATGGATTTCCGTTTCTCTAATACCATCTTTTATTGTTGCACCTACAAATTTTGAAGATGTATCTTTTGAGTTTATTCTAAACAAAGAAGTTAAGACATCAGCTTTTGCTCTTTCCGGAGATACAACTTCTAAAACAGATTCCTTCACAATTGGAGAAGAAATAACATTTTTATTGTAATTTCCTTCAGGGTTAACTTTGTGGATAATGCAGGTATAATTTTTACCTTTGAGACCATTTCCTTTTATTTTATCCTGGAATAAAAAACCAACAGCAGAGACCTTCATAACACCTCGCTTTCCATATTTATATAATATCTTATTTTTTGAAATTTGTCTATATAAAATTATTGAAAATCTCGAAAAATGGAAGTCTTTTTTTAAAAAAAATAAAAAAACATATCGATTTTTTGTAAAATACAACAGTAAAATTAAAGAAAAATGCAAAATTATTCCTGTTTTTTAAAAAAAATGAAAAAAAGGACTATTTTTTACTCCATTTTTTGTCAGTTTAAAAGTTTTTATATTTTATTTTTTCGATTTATAATATTAATATGGATTTAAAATTATTGAAAAAGATATCACTAGTCGTTTTTTTATTTATAACAGCTTCTTATTCTTATGCAATTGTGGATGTAAGCAAAATTACAATAAAAGAAGCTGTTGAAATTGCAATTAAAAATAATCTTGATATTCAATCATCCAGATTAAATTTAAATATAGAAGAAAATAATGTAAAAGCAGCTAACAGACTTCAAAATCCTTCTTTTGGAACATTTTTTAACATGGGACAAGCAGGAAAAGGCAATCCACAACAGATTGGCATTTCTCAGACCGTAGAAATAGCGAAAAGATCGCCAAGAAAAGAACTTGCAAAATCTAATTATTCTCTTACACAAAGAGATCTTGAATATTTAGAAGCTGATTTAAGAATGGACGTTAGAGAAGCTTATACAAATTTACTTGCCAAAAAGTCTGTACTTGCAACTATGCAAGAGAATGAAAATCTACTAAATAAGTTAGTAGAAGTTGCTAAAGAAAAACACAAAACAGGTAAAGTAGCAGAAATAGACGTTTTGCAAGCGCAGTTGCTTGTGAACCAAATCAGAACGGAAGTTAATTCTGCAAAGTATGATGTAAAAACTGCATTATATGAGTTTAATAAAGTGATTAACAGCCCTGATGGTTTTTATGACACAATACAAGACCATTTCACAAAAGAATATCAGCCGCTTACTATGCCAAAACCGTCAGATAAAATGCCTGCTTTTGAGGTGATTGCAAATGAAGCTATTAATAACAGAGTAGATATTAAAATTGCTTTGCAGGAGATAGAAGTTGCTGAAAAAAACTTGCTTGTTGTTTTGAGACAAAAAGTACCTGACTTTGAAATTCAAGCAGGTTACAGTTATCAAAATCCAGGACAATCAGGAGATGGTATTTTTAAACATGGAGCTTATATTGGTGCTAATATTGTGAATATCCCTTTATTTTACAGCTATGCGCCTGAAATAAGAAATGCTAAATTAAAATTGGAACAAGCTCATTTAAACTATGCGTCCGTTGAAAATAAAGCTGAAAATGATTTAAAAAAAGCTTATGAAAAATTTTTAACGGCGCAAGTCAATTTGAACTATTATAATGATGAGCTACTCGCAAATTCTGAAGAATTAATCGTTGCTTCGAGAAAAAGTTATAAAGAAGGTAAGATTGATTTAACTACGCTTATTACGATGGAAGAGTCTTATCGTATGATTACCATAGCACATACTTATGCATTAGCAGAATTTTATAATGCTTGGAATTTCTTTGTAAGAGAAGTTAATAATGAAAACTTCAA
>CALUQL010000128.1 GCA_944322895.1 Candidatus Gastranaerophilales bacterium | reverse complement strand
GTAAGGAAGATAAGGCTCGTGTCAAACGTGTCAAATGTATTTGGCGTTCCATGATACACCTCCTTTGGAGAACCGTCATCGTTCACGACCTTGCTCCCCTGAAACCACTTCCAAAACGCATCATTCTGTTCGTCTGATTCAAATATATTGTTCAGATAATGAAATTGTTCTTCAGTTATTTTGAATATCTTCCCCTTAATTGCTTTCTCAACATCCATAACATGAAAATATACTATATAATAAATAACTTATGCATTTTAAATCATTAATCAGGATTTACGAACAATATCCTTCCGCTCGAAAAATCCTTCACCAATACCGACTCTTGCGTAAATGACCTGCACAAGCTCTCTGCAATTTTAATAAGTGTATCAAATGTTACACCAACAACCATGACGGATAAACTATCTTCACCGTATGTTTTACCGTTCTTCGCCTTATATCTTCCGTCAAGGTATTTCCCAATAGTCCATCCAACAAGGTTGTTCTCATTGGCAATCTTATCAATTTTTCTTGTTGCGTTTATCTTATTTGAAAGTGTCATCATCTTTTGTTTTAACCAATTTATGAAACGGTTGTTTGATTGACTTAACGCATTAACTTCTGTCGAAAACACAATTATACCACCTTTTTCATTTTCGTCTGGCTCAAAGTCTATCGCCTCGTTTAATGGACTGTATAGCGTTTTTTCTACACTGTATTCTATTCTAAGCCCATTTGCACCCATCGCCCCTTTCTTCATTGCAGAGGCCCAACTGTTAGACTCGTTAATAACCTCATATGACAATTCATCCTTATGCTTGAATAAATCGCTTATGACCTTATTTATCATTGCTTTCAGCTCGTTTTCTTTAATATAAATCTTCATAATAATATTGTATGATATGTGTTATTTTTTTATATTTGTGCAAAGGTAATATATTTGCTTCGATTATGCAAATATAAATAGTTAAACATTATTTGTTATTGTTGTTCATATTTCGCTACATAAAGAAAAGGTGTATGTACCAAGAAAAACATTCAATCGTTTTGCCTTTCTTGCAACTCCCTTGTAATTGCCTTTGCAGCATTAATGATATTCTTTGCATATTTATCCATCTCATAGTTCATAACATAATCATTGGAGATGTCAATTTTGGAAAGAAATCCCACAATGCAAGAATGAAGAACATCCTTGAAAATATCGGAATTGGCAGCCATATCGCCTTGTTTTTTGTTATTTTCATCCTTGTTAAAAGGATAACCCTGACTAATCTTTGTAAGGAACATATGACACTGGTTGCTGTACTATTCATCTGTAAGCCCGTATTTCCTCTTGTAATTGGCCTTGAAATTACTGTCAGAGGCATACGAAAAGAGATTGTATGCCAAAAGTTTGAAATAATCTTTTTCTTCTGCTGACATAATGTTATATTTTTAAATTGATCGTGTGCAAAGGTAATAAGAAAGAATAGGATATGCAAGTTATTTAAAACAAAAAATGTTAAAAATAATTGGAAATTTACTCAAAAAAAAAAAAAACAAATATTTATTATTATAATAATCTAATTCTAAAAAATTATGAAACAAACAATTCGTTTAACTGAAAGTCAATTAAAGGAAAAGATAGGGGAAGTGATTAAAAAAATACTTCAAGAAGATTATGTGCCCCAAAACGTATCGTCACGAAGACAAGATGCATATGTATATCTTAGATATCATCTGGATGATATATTTAATGAATTGTCTGATAGAACTATTAATGAAATCCTATCAGCAGCACGAAATGCAGGTTTCCAGACACAAGAAGATTTTTGAAGATTTAAAAGCAAGAGCATTATCTCGGAGATGTTATTGATTATATGTAATATAATTGCCATAAATATTTCTTATGGCAATTATTGTTTATTCTTTTTCATACTTCCATGTATAGCCCATATAACTTTTTTTAATCCCTCTGCAACATTCGCCAATACTTTTACTCGCACTATTAGAATTAAATTGGCTTGATGCCTCGGAAATTGTCTTATAATTTCCTATCAATTTATCATTTTTATATTGACAAACACATAACCCTTTTTGAAATACTGTTGAATTGGCTTCATATGTTTTATTTTCAGGAAGACTCTCGTCATTAAATAACTTTTTTATACGAAACCTATGGTCTTCTATATGATTATACCATTCATTAAACACGCCTAATTTTATAGCATTAACAGCTTCATCTAAAATCATTTTACAGCATCTTTCATCTTTAAAATAACCAAGAGAGTATTCTTTATTATTTACACGTTTAATAACTCTCCAACAATTTCTTGGGTTAAACCATTTATACCCCCTTTTACCTTTAAGGGTATTTTCTTTTTCTGCTTTATATGCAGTGTCACGTTCTACATATTTAGGAAGTTCATTCTCTTTGAAATCTTTAAACTTTTCAATAAAATCATCTGAATATTTGTATTCATTCATAATATTATCTATCTCTTTAACAATATCAAGGCATAAGAAAGAATGTAGATAATACCATTTTCCATCTCTATATGGTATTTTCATAATATAATAGCCTTTTTTATCTGTTGTATAATTAGATTTACATACAAAATTTAAACGAGCTTCTTCAATAGTTTTTTGTTTTTCTTGCTTTTCAATATTTCTTCTTTCTTGATAACGACGTTTTGCTTCTAATTTTTGTTCTTTCTCTTTATTTTTTAAATTTTCTTTTATCTTTTTATTTTCGTCTCTTATTTGCTTTTTTATCAATGGTAATTTTTCTATAAATTCATTAACATTATTAGTTTCTTTGCATTTTTTATAATATTGATATGCTTTTATGAAAATATCGTTTGCATACTTCCCTTTATTTACTTTAAAAGTAGTAATTGCTGTTTGAAAACTGAAATATCCTTTTCTAACAATTCTCTCTTCATCAGTTTCCAATGAAGTGTCTAATATACGGTATTTATTAAAAGCAATTTCAGCTTGTTCGTATGTTTTATAGTTATCATAGAGTTTATCAGCCCCCTTTATTTGAGGTATCGTAAAATACCATGTATCATTTGAGAATTTATATTTTATATGTTCGTTTTTGCTGTATTTAATTGGGTTTATACCTTTATTAATTAAATCTATCGCTTTTTCTCTACATGCAACGGCTTCATCAATATTTGTAAATGAACCTAAATATACATTATTATACGTTTTTTCCTTGATTTTATAGCCGATATATACTTTATATATGTTTTTAATTTTATGAATACCATTTGGTAAATCTCTATGTATTTCTTTTACAATATTTTCTCTAATTGTAATACATTGTAAATTTTCTATCCTATCATCATAAACAATATTATTAATATGATCTATTACATATCCTTCTGGAATTTCAAACGTATTATTAAATGTTTTCCATACTAAATGTGAACGATTAATACGTCTTCCGTTTATACAAAAAAATCTATACCCACTTATATCTATATTTGGTTCTTGTATTATACAATATTTTCTATTATACAGTAAACCATTTTCAGAGATAAGAAAATTATCATTCATAATAACTGGTTTCCAATTTGTAGATATATCTGATAAGTATTTAATTTTTATATTATTAATATTTAAATTATTTATATCATATTCTAATATAAACGGTTCTTGTATATTAAAAATATATTTACCAACGATATAACTAAAACCTGTATTTCTCGTTCTATTTCTTCCACAAGTTTCATCTCTATAAATTTGTAATGGAACACTTAATCCATATTTACCTATCTGCCATTTAACAGGTAAAAACTTATTATGTCCTCTCCTATACATAAGAAGTGTTTCATTATCAATAAAATAATAATCAGATATAATTTCATCAAAAATTTTTTGTAACATATTTAATACATTATATATTTTATTTTTGCAAATATACTAATAAATATTGACATAACAAAAAAAAAAAAAAAAAATATTTTTTTTTAATCACTTTTCTTAAAAATTAAAAATTTTTCTATAGAATTTTTTTATATATGCATAAACGTTTAATTTTCAACATTTTATAGAAATAAGATGTTTTCATTTTATGGATACCACTTTTAAAATTTTTAAATTTTACCAAGCGGAGCCAGATTGGTTCGTACCCCCATATTCACATATATTAACATCCCTTAACGTAAGGGGGGATACGTGCTAAGGGCTACGTGCCCACCCCTCCCTACGTGGGGTATATGGTTTCACGTGAAACGAAATGTTAATAAAAATAAAAGGAACTGAAATAATATCAATTCCTTTTATTTGTTAAATGATGTTAAATATTTTTAAGCGGCTAGCATTCTGTATGCGTTGTCAAGTTTACGCAAGTCCGTTCCGTCTGTCAGGCTTTCAAACTTGTCCTCATTCGTCTTGTACTTCTTTTCGTTTGAGAAGAAAGTGGTCAATCCGTTGAGAAGCCACAACTTTGTTCCCCGATAGCTGTCCTGTCCAATACC
>CALUQL010000127.1 GCA_944322895.1 Candidatus Gastranaerophilales bacterium | reverse complement strand
ATGACTTTTGGAGTAAGCCATTATTTACTTGGAACAATGCCAAATAATTTATGGTTAACTCTTTCAATTATAATCAGCTGTGGTACATTAGGTGCTGCTTTAATTCCTGAATTTACAAAAGTGTTTACCTCCCCAAAAGCAAAACATACCTCTGAAGTTGTTACTGCTTCAAAAGAAGGTGGAGCATCATTGACAATATTATCAGGCATCGTTTCTGGTAATTTCTCAGGTTTTTGGATTGGTCTTGTAATTGTTGCATTAATGACAATGTCATATTTCGCAAGTTTACATATACCATCAGAAATAATGATTTATTCATCAGTATTTGCCTTTGGTTTAGTCGCGTTTGGTTTCTTAGGAATGGGGCCTGTTACTATTGCCGTTGACAGTTATGGTCCAGTTACTGATAATGCTCAATCTGTTTATGAATTATCATTGATTGAAGAAATTCCTAATGTTGCTGATGAAATAAAAAATGAATTTGGCTTTGAACCTAACTTTGATAATGCAAAGAAGTTCTTAGAACAAAACGATGGTGCAGGAAACACATTCAAAGCAACTTCAAAACCTGTATTAATAGGTACAGCAGTCGTTGGTGCAACTACAATGATTTTCTCTTTGATTCTAGTAATAAAAGAAACATTGGGAATTGAACCTGAAGCAATTTTAAATTTATTAAACCCATATACAATTTTAGGATTGTTAATGGGTGGAGCTGTAATATATTGGTTTTCAGGTGCTTCAATGCAAGCAGTTACTACAGGAGCATACCGTGCAGTTGAGTATATTTCTAAAAATATAAAGCTTGGCGAATGTGATGATAAAAAAGCAAACGTAGATAATTCAAAAGAAGTTGTAAGAATATGTACTGAATATGCGCAAAAAGGTATGTTAAATATTTTTATAGCGTTATTTGCTTTTGCACTTGCATTTGCATGCTTATCTGCTCCAATGGCAGAAAATGTAAATCCTGTATCATTCTTTGTAAGTTATTTAATAGGTATAGCAGTATTCGGTTTGTTCCAAGCTGTTTTTATGGCAAATGCCGGCGGATGTTGGGATAATGCTAAAAAGATTGTGGAAGTTGATTTATGTGAGAAAGGAACACCATTACATGATGCTACAGTAGTTGGTGATACTGTTGGTGATCCATTCAAAGATACTTCATCTGTTGCAATGAATCCTATTATTAAATTTACAACATTATTTGGTTTGCTTGCTATGGAAATTGCAATTGCTCCTTCTTTTAAGGAAGCTGCTCCTATCGCAGGCATTATTTTATTTATAGTTGCAATTGTCTTTGTTGTACGTTCTTTCTATGCAATGAGAATACCAACTGATAAATAAACAGATAAATAAAAGAGGGCAAGATTTCAATCTTGCCCTCTTTTTAATTTTTTATATACTAGTACTCGCCTTCAGTACTTTCTTCATCTTCTGAGTCTTCTTTATTATAATTTGTATCAAAATCATCAGGAAGTAGATCATTATCAGGCCATATTGTTGTTTCATCTGCTCTTGTAGCAGCTAAATTATTGCTTGCTGAGAAGTCAGAATCCGTCAAATCAGCTTCTTTTACAATACAACCAGCCATATCTGCATCTGTAAAATTGCAATAATTAACTGTTGCATAACTATAATCTGTTCCATTTAATATTGCTTCAGAAAAATCACACTCAACTATATTTGCCCTTGTAAAATCTGCGGCATTCAAATCAGAAGCAGTAAAGTTACAATTTGAAAGATGTGTATCTGTAAAAGAAGTGCCTGCCAGTTCAGTATTCGAGAAATCTATTTCTTCCAATGTTATATTGGAAAAATCTAATTCAGTTAAATCCAGTTCATCAACTGACTTTTTATAAGAATTATACTCTTCAGGATTTTTAATAATTAATTCTGCGAGTTCTTCTTTTGAATACATTAAAATTCTCCTTTTTTTCTCTACCTTATAATATATACTAACCATATTCTTATTCCACAAATGAATAAGTTTATAACATTATTATATTTTCTTATTTATTTTTTTATTGTCAAGATTTTTATTTAATCAGGCAATTTCTTATTTTAAAATGTTTTTATATTAACATAGGGTGGTTTTATAAGGTCTTGTTATTTTGAATATTGGTAATAAGGTAGGTCAATTCAATATTTCTCATGCTTCAAATGTACTTACATCCAGTTTGGATAAAAGAGCATTAAGATATAGTCCTGATTCCTTTCAAAAAGATTTATACGTTAAAGCTCCAAAAAAAGGAACTACACAAAATAAAACAACATTACCTATAACGAGCTTTTATTCACCAAAACAATTATTAAATGCATATTTAAATCCTTCATATTTAAAGTTTTTAATCAACACAAATCCTAACATTAAAAATATTTTAGATGAAACAGGATTAGAGCCAAATATCTATCCTAAAAACATAAAAAATATTATAAATACACATATAACAACAACTACAGCCTTTGCTCTACAGATTGCAAACAACATTGGATTATCCCAAGCAGAGAAACAACTTCTTGAGCAAGCTTGTGTTTTACATGATTTTGGGAAAGTCTTAATTCCAAAAGAAATCATTGAAAAACAAGGCACATTAACAACTGAAGAAAAACAAATAATGGATTTACATGCTAAATTAGGAGCAGAATTATTATCTTCAACAGGAATCAATGAAAGAGTTATCAATTTAGTAAAAAACCACCACAATGCAGGTAACAATACAGATATATTAGGTCAAATACTGTCTGTCGCTGATATTTATTCGGCGCTAAGAGAAGCAAGAAGCTATAAAGAGGCTCTAACGGAAAGTGATGCATTAAAAATCTTAGACCAAAAAGCCCAAAATGGGGAAGTAAGTACAGAAGTAGTTAATGCTTTAAAAGCATCTTTAAATACAAAATCTGTAAATGCTGCATAAAAAAGAACCCTTAAAAGGGTTCTTTTTTTTTAAATTCTATACTATACTATATAGCTCTTTGAACTTTACCAGCTCTTAAACAAGAAGTACAAACTTTAACTCTTTTAACTGTACCATTTTCAATAACCTTAACTGATTGTAAGTTCGGGCTTTGTCTATATACATGGTGTTTATGAGAGAATGAAAGTTTTGCTGCTTTCAAAGGCTTTTTTCCACAAACTGCGCATTCAACTGACATTTTATATTTCCTTTCAATATAATTTCGTATAGCTTGATAATATAAGAAAAAAAACTAATAATCAAGCCTTTTTTGAAACTAATATTAAATAATCTAAACAAAACGAGCTAATAAGCTGTTATTAGGGTATTTTTTATAATAGAATATCATTGAGGGATATCAGTTATGAAGATTGAAGGATTAACAGTTAGGGAGAGAATAGAGAAAAAAGAGCAAATGTGTTTGTCGGCTCTTGCGCAAAAAAGTTCTAAAACTAAAGGGCGAAGCAGATTTGAAATTCCTTGTGAACTTAGAACCGATTTTCAAAGAGATAGAGATAGAATATTACATTCAAAAGCCTTCAGAAGATTAAAACATAAGACACAGGTTTTCTTTTCTCCATATGATGATCATTTTAGAACAAGAATGACACATACTCTAGAAGTTTCACAAATTGCAAGAACAATATCAAGAGCATTAGATTTAAATGAAGATTTAACAGAGGCAATATCCCTAGGTCATGACTTAGGACATACTCCTTTTGGACATAGCGGAGAAAGAGTTCTTAATGAATTGATGCCTAACGGTTATAAACATAATGAGCAAAGCGTAAGAGTTGTTACTTTTATAGAAGATTTGAATTTAACACAAGAAACCTTAGACGGTATTTTAAACCATTCATATGATTGCTTACCATCAACACTAGAAGGTCAGGTTGTAAGATTATCAGACAAAATTGCATATATTAACCATGATATCCAGGACGCAATAAGAGCAAAAATTATTTCTAATGATGAAATTCCTAAAGAAAGTGTAGAATATTTCTCTACAACAAACAGAATAAGACTGACAAAGATTATTAATGATATTGTTGAAAATAGTTATGGTAAAGATAAAATATTAATGTCTAATGAATGTTTTGAACAGTTTATTAATTTGCGTACTTGGATGTTTAATCACGTATATAATAATTCATTGGCAAAACAAGAAGAAGATAAAGCACAAAACGTCATAAAAAGACTATTTGAGTATTACTGTGAAGAATTAAGGAGAATATATCCGTCATCTAGTGATGAAGATATAATGCAAACAGCCTGTGATTATGTATCCGGAATGACAGACAGATATGTTTTAATAAAATTTGAGCAATATTTCTTGCCTGCTCCATTTAAACAACAAAATAATGATGAATTTTTATTTAAACTAGCTCGAATGAACGGATTAAGTTAATAAATGACTACAAATAAAACATATAATGAAGTAATTGATGAAATAAGAAGTCGCTTGGATATACTTGATGTAGTCCAATCAAGAGTTGTACTTAAGAAAAAAGGTGCAAATTATTGGGGATGTTGTCCTTT
>CALUQL010000126.1 GCA_944322895.1 Candidatus Gastranaerophilales bacterium | reverse complement strand
AATCTCAATAAAGTTTCTTGAATTTGTTCCATTTGAGCAGGTTTTGTACCTCTTGCACCTTCAAGAAGTTTGTATGCTTTTACTGATTTAATCATTTCTTCAGCATCAACATCTGTTAAAGGAGCAATTCTGAATGTTACATCTTTCATAACTTCAACAAATACACCGCCTAAACCAAACATCATCATTGGTCCGTATTGTGGGTCTGTTGCGATACCGCAAACCATTTCACGGTTGCCTTTTACCATTTCTTGGATAATTACACCTTCTAAACCGTCAATTAATCCTTTTTCTGTTAATTTTTCGATTAAATCGTTATATTCTGCTCTTAATTGTTCTTCTGATTGGATGTTTACTCTTACACCGCCAACATCTGTTTTATGTGATGTTGTTTTTGATGTCATCTTCATTACAACAGGATATCCGATTGAGTTACCTACTGTTACAACTTCATCTATATTTGTTGCAAAGCCTGATTTACATACTCTGATACCATAAGCATCTAAAACATCAATAGATTCACGTGTAGTTAATTGTTCTCTACCTTCATCAATTGATTGTTTGATTATTGCAGCAGCTTTTGCTCTGTCAACATCATAACAAGGTGCTTTACCCATTGGTTTTGCCATCCATTGTCTTTGTTCATCCAATCTTAACAATGCTTCTGCAGCTTCTTCAGCATACATATAGAATGGCATATTAACTTCCATATTTGATATCTTTGTGAAGAAATCACTTGTTGTCATAAATACGCCAACGATTGGTTTTGTTGGATTTTTTGCTTTTATTTCCATTAATGCTTTTGCTACATCAATATCTTTTAAGCCTAGGAATGGTAAATAAATAACCATAATCATATCAACATTTTCATCAGCAATAACTGTTTCTAATGTTTGAGTGTAATGTTCAATTGGTGCTGATGCAATCATATCAATAGGATTTTTTACAGAAGCAGCGGATGGTAAGAAACTTCTTAATTTTGCTTTTGTGTCATCTGTAATTTTAGCCATTTGCATACCGCTTTCGCAAATAGCATCAGTAGCCATAATGCCTGGGCCACCTGAGTTTGTTATGATTGCAACTCTGTTACCTTGCGGAATCGGACAATTTGAAAATGCTTTTGCATTAGCAAATAAGTTTTTCAAAGAAAATTCTCTTATTACACCTGATTGTTTCAATAAAGCAGCTGCTGCTTTATCTGCACCGGCTAATGAACCGGTATGTGATGAAGCTGCGCTTGCACCGGCTGCACTTCTACCTGATTTTAATGCTAATATTGGTTTTTTCTTTGTTATTCTTGTTGCTAATTTTCTAAAGTTAGCAGGATTTTGTATTGATTCCATGTATAACAAAATTTGTTTTACATCATCATCATTTTCCCAATATTCAAGCATTGTTTCAGCGTTTATATCTGCTTGGTTACCAATTGAAACAAATTGAGCAAAACCCAGGTTTAAGTCTTTTAATATATTTAAAATACCGCCACCTAATGCACCTGATTGTGAAACAAATCCGATATCGCCTCTTACAGGTAATGATTCTGCAAATGTTGCATCCATCATAATTTCAGGGTTTGTATTTAAAACACCTAAACAGTTTGGACCAACACATCTCATTCCGTATTCTTTTACTTTTGCAAGTAATTGTTTTTCCATTTCTGCACCTTCTGCACCTGTTTCTTTGAAACCTGCAGTAATGATACATAAACCTTTAATTCCTTTTCTGTGGCATTGATCTATTGTATCTAAAACAAATTTCGCATTAACTACGATAACAGCTAAATCAACTTCACCAGGAACTTCTTCTATTGAAGTATATGCTTGAAATCCTTCAATAATTCCGCCTTTTGGATTAACAGGGTAGATTTTCCCGTTAAATTTATAATCTCTTAATCTTTGCATAATTTCAGAACCGATTGTTTTCGGCTTAGTAGATGCGCCTATTACAGCTATTGCTTTCGGCTTCATTATCTTGTCTAGAATATTCATTTATCTGTCCTTTCCCTTATGAACTTCTATCTTTTAGTAACCATTTTCAATCCAAGGACGTTCTCTGAATTTTGCGCCCAAGTCTTTTGTAATTTCTATACATTTTGGCATATCAACATCATAGTTTTTATAACCTGTAACTATTGTTGCTGTTGTATCAAAACCTTCTTTTACCGCTTCTTTTATGAAATCTTTAACGGCAGTATATGCTCCTTCAATTTTCGGTAAAGAAATTTTATTATAAACTTCTTCATTTTCACCATTTAAGCTAATTGAAAATTTATCTATTAAACCTTTTAATTCGGGTAATACATTCCTTTTGTATACTAAATTAGCTTGACCGTTTGTATTTATTCTTATTATTGTGTTTGGATATTTTTCTTTAATATATTTTGCGACTTCCTTTATTATATCCAGTTTTAACATTGGTTCGCCATAACCGCAAAATATTATTTCAGATGAAAGTTTTTCATGTATTTTTTCTAACTGTGCAATAACATCTTCAGCTTTAACATTTTCGCTGCTTAAAAACAGATTAGCACCTACAACATCATCTTTTATATCTCGGATACAGAACACACAATTATTCGTACAACTATTTGTCAGATTAATATAAACTTTACCGTCTAATAAATATACTAAATTATCTTCTGTCATTTGAGCTCACCTTAAGTAAATTATGCTACAAAGAACTTATGATAACAAGTGCTTTTTTCAACGAAATATTAAGATTTAGCATTCAAGGCTCTTTTGTGCTATAAACAAAAGTATGATTGAGATTTTAATTTTATATGTCATTCATAAAAGAGAAAAAACTCTTTATGGAATAAGAAAAGAAATTATAGAAATATTTGGTACTTTTACTAAGCCAAGTATTGGTACTATCTATCCTGCATTGCAAAGATTGTTAAAAGATGGTGCTGTTTCTGTTTTTGAAAAAATGTCAGAAGGCGGTAAAAAATCATCATATTATTCAATTACAAAAAAAGGACATGAAGTATTTAAGAAATTGTTTTTTAATTCGGCAAGTGAAAACCCTTCTTTGTTTTATACTCAACTACAAGCTCGTTTTGGAACAATGGGACTTTTAAGTGTTGATGATAGAAAATTATTTTTGTCTGAATTTTCTAAAAAAATAGATATATATCAATTTGAGTTAGAAAATAAACTGAAAGATGAATTTTTGGATTTAGATTATTATCAAAGACAGCTTTTAAATAAAACTCTAACAGAATTAAAATCGTTAAGAGAATATATTAAAACATTAAAGGTTGACCATGTCGGCTAAAATCTCATCAGTAGAAAAAGGTTCTATTGCTGAAGAAATAGGAATTGTAGAAGGTTCTGAATTACTTAGCGTAAACGGAATAAAACTTCGTGATTATATTGATTATCAATATGCCGTTATGACTGAAGAATTAACTTTTGAAATAAAAAGCCCGGATGGAAGTATTGAAGAATATGAAATTGAAAAAGATTTTGAAGAAGAACTCGGATTTATATTTGAGTCTGCTATATTTGATAAAATAAAACCTTGTGCCAATAATTGTATATTTTGCTTTGTTGATCAACAACCCGATGGCTTGAGAGAATCACTTTATATAAAAGATGACGATTACAGATTATCTTATCTTCAGGGGACTTACGTTACTTTAACGAATTTAACAAAGAAAGATAAGGAAAGAATATCTAAACTTCACTTGGGTCCGATTTATGTATCAGTACATACAACTAATCCTGAATTGAGAGCAAAGATGCTTAGAAATAAAAATGCATCAAATATATTAAAGGAGCTCGATTTTCTTAAAGAAAATGATATTCCATTCCATGCACAGATAGTATTATGTCCTGATTATAACGATGCTGAAGAATTAAAAAGAAGTCTTAATGATTTATGGAAATATAAATCTGTTCTGGGTTCAATTGCAATAGTACCAGTAGGAATTACAAAATTCAGAAAAGAAAAAATAAAACAAGTATCCAAAGAAAAGGCAATAGAGACAATCAAAATTGTTGAAGAATTCAATAAAAAAATCAAACGAAATATTGCTTGTGTATCCGATGAATTTTTCTTAATTGCACAAATGCCCTTGCCTGAAAAAAAATATTATAACGGATATTCTCAGTTAGAAGATGGCGTTGGTTCTTTAAGATGTTTGATTGATGATTTTAATAAAAGAATAAAGAAATCACATAAAAAAGTTAAAGAAAAAAAAGAGTATACAATAGCCTGTTCTGTAAGTGCTAAGGAGGCTTTTATTTTCTTTGCAGAAGAACTTAATAAAATAGAAAATATCAATTTGCAGATTTTACCAATAAAAAGTGAATTTTGGGGTAAAGATGTAAATGTAGCAGGATTAATAACAGCTAAAGACCTAATAAACCAAATAAAGAATAATAGTTTTAAAAATGTTATTATTCCATCCGTTATGTTAAGACCATACACAACAGAATTTCTTGACGGATTAAATATAAAAGATGTTGAAAAACAAACAAAAACAAAAATCCATGTAATAAAAGACGTATACAGC
>CALUQL010000125.1 GCA_944322895.1 Candidatus Gastranaerophilales bacterium | reverse complement strand
GCTGCTGAATATTTCAGAGATTATTCAAAACAAGATGTACTTTTATTTATAGATAATATTTTCAGATTTGTACAAGCCGGTTCTGAAGTATCTGCACTTTTAGGTAGAATGCCGTCTGCGGTTGGTTATCAACCTACATTGGCAAATGAAATGGGTGAACTTCAAGAAAGAATTACTTCTACAAAAGATGGTTCAATTACATCTGTTCAGGCTATCTATGTACCGGCTGACGACTTAACCGACCCTGCTCCTGCTACTACATTCTCACATTTGGATGCATCTACCGTATTATCAAGACAAATTGCATCTTTGGGTATTTATCCTGCTGTTGATCCTTTGGCTTCAACAAGTAAGGTATTAGACCCATTAATTGTTGGTGAAGAACATTATAATGTTGCAAGAAAAGTTATTGAAATTCTTCAAAAGTATCAGGATTTACAAGATATTATTGCAATATTAGGTATGGATGAATTATCTGAAGAAGATAAAGAAACTGTAAATAGAGCAAGAAAAATTCAGAAATTCTTATCTCAACCATTTTCAGTTGCAGAACAATTCTTGGGTACTCCTGGTAAATATGTTAAATTGGAAGATACAATTGCCGGATTTAAAGGTATTGTTGAAGGATTATATGATAATATTCCGGAACAAGCTTTTTATATGGCAGGTACTATAGAAGATGTTTTAGAAAATGCTAAGAAAATGAAATAGGTATTATCATGGCAGAAAAAACTATTCATTTTAAGATAATAACTCCTGAAAAAATTGTGTATGAAGATGATGTAGATGCAATTTATGCACAAGGGCAAGAGGGTGGATTTGGTGTATTACCAAATCATGTTCCTTTTATGTCTTCATTAGCTATCGATACTGCCAAAATTGAAAAAGACGGTGAAGTAAAATATTTTTCTATTATTGGTGGGGCTTTTCAGTTTAAAGATAATGAAGCTATTATTTTAACGGAAGTTGCAGAATGCGGTAATGATATTGATACTACAAGAGCTCAGCTTGCAAAAGAAAGGGCTGAAGCAAAAATTGCTTCTGCTGAAACTCAAAGAGATATTAAAATTGCAAATACAGCTTTGGCAAGAGCAATGGCACGTTTAAAAGCTGCTTCAAAACAATAGATTTAAACATATTCTTTTTTAATTACTTCAATACAGAAATCGGCTATTTGTTTTTCAAAAGCCTTACCTTGTGGACTGTTATAATATTCTTCTTTCCACCAATTGTTTTTGTATTGTTCATTTGGCATTTTTAGTTTTAATATATATACATTTTTTAGATTGATTTCTTTTGTAATATCTTCTGTATCAATTATTGCCAGTTTAAATGATTTATTCTTTGTTATGTTCTTTAGTGCATTGTATTGGTTTTCTATATCTTCGCTGTCACCAAGTATTTGAAAGAAAAGAAAATCATCCTGTTTTTCAATAGTTTTTCTAAAGTTATTAATTCGTTTTGTATAAAGGTTTATAAGTTTTTGTTTATCTTTTTCTTTATATCTTTTATCGTGAGAGAAATAAATACAATTTGGAGCTTTAATCCAATAATCAGTTTTATATTCTAAATCGTTGAAAAATTCGTTAAAATCAGTCTTTAGAGTTTTTGTAATTTCAGGCATTCCAAAAACAGCAAAATCGAAGGGGTAAGTTAATTCACCGAAGAGTTTTCTTTTTTTTATTCCCCATCTTGTTAATATTGTTCGAGGCATGCAATTCTGCCCTAGTGGAATTATTACCGGTTTAATATTTTTCATATCATAAATCATAATAAATTTTATATTTGAAAGCAATTTTATTGTATAATTTTTTATAAGAGGTCATATATGAAAACTTATTTAAAAGATTATTTCTTTTTAACAATCGGGGCATTAATATACGCATTTGCTATTGAAGGTTTTTTAATCCCGAGTAAAATTATAGACGGTGGTGTAACCGGTATCTCAATGATATTGAGTACTCTTACAAATCAACCATTGGGAATTTTTATTGTGTGTATTAACTTACCATTTATAATACTTGCACTTCAAAAATTAGGTAAGCGATTTGTTTTTTCAACATTTTACTCAATTTTAGTATTTGCAGCAGGTGTTACATTATTTGGAAAGATGTTTCACGGACATTGTATAATTGATAATTTAGAATTATTCTTGGTTGCTATATTTGGCGGATTAATTCTTGGTGCAGGAGTCGGCTTAATTATAAGAAATGGGGCGTCTGTTGATGGTACTGAGATTTTGGCTATATATTCAACTAAGAAAATACCGTTCTCTGTTGGTGAAATAATAATGTTTATAAATCTTTTTATATTCACTGTTGCAGGATTTATATATGATTGGCAGCATGCTTTATATTCTATAATTACATATTTTGTTGCTTATAAGACTATGGATATTGTTATTGAAGGTTTGAATGAATCGAAATCAGTTTTTGTTATTACTGATTATTCAACAGAAATAGGCAAAGACATTATGGAAAAAATGGACGTAAGTGTTACATATATTGATGCAGAAGGTGGATATTCCGGTATAAAGAAAAGAATTGTTTATTGTGTAATATCACGTCTTCAAGTTCAAAAAATAAAGGAAATAGCCAAAAACATTGACCCAAGGGCTTTTATTGCAATAGAAAATGTATATGAAGTTGAAGGTGTAAGGGTAAAAAAGAGAAAAATATAAAAAACTTTGAAAATAAAGTATTTTTGAGTTAAATTTATAAGTAATTATAAGTGAGTAGACAGGAATTTATTATGATAACAACGACATCAATGAAAACGCATGGATGCGGTGAAATAACAAAAAATGAAGTAGGTAAACAAGTTACAATAGCAGGTTGGGTTTCTGCTGTTAGAGATTTAGGCGGAATTATTTTTGTTGAAGTTAGAGATAAATCAGGCTTATTTCAATTGGTTTCAGACCCTCAAAAAAATCCTGAAGTTTATGAAACATTTCAAAAATTAAGAGATGAATTTGTAATAAAAGCAACAGGTGTTGTTTCTGTTAGACCTGAAGAAACATATAACCCGAAACTTCCTACAGGGGAAATTGAAGTTTATCCGACTTCTTTAGAAATATTGTCTACTGCAGCAGTATTGCCATTCCCATTAAATTCTGATGATGTTAATGAAGATATCAGACTTAAATATCGTTATTTAGATTTAAGACAAGAAAAAGTATTGAGTTGTCTTAAATTAAGACATGAAATTGTTAAAACAATGCGTAATTATTTAAATAATCAAAACTTTATGGAAGTTGAAACTCCTATTTTGATTAAGACTACACCTGAAGGTGCTAGGGATTATTTGGTTCCAAGCCGTGTTCAACCGGGTAAATTTTACGCTTTACCGCAATCACCTCAAATTTTTAAACAATTATTAATGGTTGGCGGTATTGAAAGATATTATCAAATAGCAAAATGCTTTCGTGATGAAGACTTAAGAGCAGACAGACAGCCTGAATTTACTCAAGTTGATATGGAAATGTCTTTTGTTGAACAACAAGATATTATGAATATGGTTGAAGGGCTTTTAAAAGAAGTATTCAGACTTGTAGGGTATGAAACACCTGATAAGCTTCCTGTTATTACATACAAAGAAGCTATGGATAAATATGGCAGTGACAGACCTGATTTAAGATTTGGATTAGAATTATTTGATATCGGTGATATCATAATGGAATCTAGTTTTGAAATAATTAAAGATACTTTGAAAAAAGGCGGCATCGTCAGAGCTATTAAAATCCCAGGCATTGCATCATATTCAAGAAAAGAAATGGATGATTTAACAAAATTAGCGGTTTCATTTGGTGCAAAAGCCTTAGCTAATATTATGTATTTAGAAGACGGAACAGCTAAATCTCCTGTTCTTAAGTTCTTAACAGAAGAACAAGCAGAACAAATAAAACAAAGAGGAGATGCAAAACCGGGTGATGTTATTTTCTTTGTTGCTGATAAACCAAAAGTTACATATGATGTAATGGGCAGATTCAGATTATACTTTGGCGAAAAATTAGGTTTAATTGATCCTGATGCTCATGCTCTTTTATGGGTTGTTGATTTCCCAATGTTCGAATATTCAGAAGAAGATAACAGATATGTATCAGTTCACCATCCGTTTACAATGCCAAATCTTGAAGATATAGATAAAATGGAAACAGATCCTGCTAATTGCCGTTCAATTGCTTATGATATAGTTTATAACGGTAACGAGCTTGGTGGTGGCAGTGTAAGAATACATGATGGTGAAATCCAAAAGAGAGTATTTAAAGCTTTAGGTTTATCTGAAGAAGAAACTCAAGAAAAATTTGGATTTATGATTAATGCATTTAGATATGGTACACCTCCGCATGCCGGTCTTGCTTTAGGTTTGGATCGTGTTGTTGCATTATTGGCTAAAACAAATTCAATCAGAGATGTAATTGCATTTCCTAAAAATTCAGCTGCTAAATGTTTGATGACAGATGCACCTGCTTTAGCTTCTGAAGATCAACTTAGAGAATTGCATTTAAGACTTACAACTAAAGTTAACTAGTTA
>CALUQL010000124.1 GCA_944322895.1 Candidatus Gastranaerophilales bacterium | reverse complement strand
TTAAATTATTGGGGAGAATATCAAAAAATTCCAGTTTATATTAAAATAAATATAAAGAAATTAAGAGATGGTGAATATGTTTTAATAGTATCATTTCATGAAAGGGAAAAGAATATAAAATTTTTATTTAAATAATAAAAGTGAGGGAAAAGATATGTTGAAAGAATATTGTGAAGTTTGTAATGAGATTGCCAATTTAACTAGAAAAGAAAAAGTTGCTAAAGAGGAAATTAAAGGAAAAGAATATGAATATATAAAAGTTATTGATTATTGTAGTAAATGTGGAAATCCAGTTTCTTCAAAAGATAGCATAGATGAGAATTTAAGAAGAATAGATAAAGCATATAGAGAAGAAGAAAAAATTATTAGTATTGAAGAAATAGAAGAGATATTAAGAAAATATAAAATTGGTAAAAAGCCATTATCTAAACTTTTGGGATGGGGAGAAGTAACAATAACTAGATACATTAATGGTGATATTCCAAGCAAATTTTATTCAGATGAATTATATAAAATATTAAATAGTAGTAATTATATGTTAGAAATATTAGAAAGAAATAAAGATAATATTGCTGAAAACACATATTTAACCAGTATTAATGCTATAAAACAAGCAGATTATAATATGTCGGACATAGAACTAATTGCTCAATATATTATTATGAAATGTGAAGAGATTACACCTCTTGCATTGCAAAAACTTTTATATTATTCACAAGGTTTTTATAAGGCTTTTTTTGGTAACTTTTTATTTAAATCGGATTGTGAAGCATGGGTACATGGACCAGTATACAATGAGATATATTATAAATATAAATTTTATGGTTCAAAAAATATTGAACAATATTTAGATTATGATATTTCTGAAATATTAGATGAAGATAAGAAAAATTTATTAGATGTAATAATAAAATATTTTGGTTTTTATAATGGAAAGGCTTTAGAGAAAATGACTCATTATGAACGTCCATGGTTAGAGGCAAGAAGAGGAATAAGTATTGATGAAAAATGTAATAATATTATTTCTAAAGATAATATATCAGACTATTTTGAAAAAATAAAAGAGAAATATTCTATGATTGATTTAACAGATATTAAAGAATATAGTGAAAAACATTTTTTTGAAGTTATAGGAATATAATAAGATGCATGATTAAAAATATAGAAGTATTAAAAAATTTAAGCAATAATATAAACTAATTTTTATAACAAAGAGGTTGAACATTAAAAGTTCAACCTTTTTTTAACAAAATGTGAACTTTTTTGTCTTTTTGTTTGTAATTGCTCTCTAAGGGTGTTATAATAAACATGTACTTTTTTTACAAATAAAATACTAGAATTAGTTTTTTGTAAAGAAAGTCAATAAATATTGGAGGCGAGACAAAATTACTAACTTTTATGGTGTTGTTTAGAATAGGAGGGATTCTATGTCAAAAAGAAAAGTCTCTAAGGCTTGTTTGTCAGCGTACCATAACGAAGTAACAGGGTCAAGAAATTTACTAGAAGTTTCATTTGTTGATGGACGGACGTATCACATTCTAGTTGATTGTGGATATTTCCAGGAAATCGAGTACAGACATTTGAACTACATGGATGATTTAGACCCAACTAAAATTGATGCAATTTTAGTAACTCATAACCATATTGATCATACAGGACTTTTGCCCAAAATGGTCAAAAATGGTTACAGAAACCCAATTTATATGACACAAATTACAAAACAGATTTTGCCAAAATTCTTAAAGGATTCGGCAGATCAGCAGGAAGACAATGCAAAATATCTGAGAGATAAGTATCCAGTTGAGGCATGGAGATTCCATCCTTTATATAATGAGGATGATGTCGAAAAGACGATGAGACTCTGCCGAGGACTGAATTATGGAGAAACGTACGAAATTCTCCCAGGTATCAAGGTCACGTATTTTGTTAATGGTCATCTTTTGGGTGCAGGCTTTATTTTGGTTCAGTGTGAAGACCACCTTATGAAGCCAATTAACTTTTTCTTCACAGGTGACTACAAACTCACCAATCCATTTTTCACTGTTCCAGATATTCCGGCTTGGGTTAGACGACTGGAACTCATCATGGTTCACGAATCAACCTATGGAAACACAAACTCTAAAGATATTAAGGTGTGTTTCACTCAAAATCTGCTTGAAGCTTTCAGCAAAAATCTATTCATTTTGATAGGTGCTTTTGCTCAAGGCAGAATGCAGGAGGTGCTTTACGATTTAAGAAAGTTGCAAGATAAAAATCTTATTCCAGAGCAATATGAGATTTGGGTTGATGGACCTTTGGGAATTGATACGAATTATAAGTATCAGAAAATCTTAAACTGGTTTAATCCAGAAACAAGTGATTTTCTCCCAAAGAACTTACAAATTGTTGATCCAAAACAAAGGAACAACATTTTGAATTCTGCAAGGCCAAGAATTGTTGTTACAACTTCTGGAATGCTTTCCAATGGACCTGCAAGACAGTATGTTCCAATGTTTTTGGAGCATAATCGGGCTATGATTCATTTAACTGGTTATGCTGCAGAAGAAACTTTGGCAAGAACATTGCTTGATGCCAAGAGATCAGAGATGATTACTATTGGCGGAAATGTTTATCACAAGAGGGCTGTTGTTAAATCCACCCGTGAAAAAACTTCACATGTTACTCTTGATGGAATGCTTGATTTCATCAATCAATTTGATGATATTGAATTCTTAGCGATTAACCACGGTGAAGAAAGTGTGCAAAACTATTTAGCATGTTCTGTTAAGGAAAATTGTCCGGATGTTGAGATGGTTGATGTTTTAAACAGACAGCATGTTTATTACATCTATCAGATGGCAACTGCACAAGACAGGTACAGTAATTTAGTGATTAAAAAAGCTCCTTCTAAGCTTGAAATGGATTTTCCAAGTGAAAGAGCTCAGCAGATCATGAACAAGAAAGAAAAACAGAAGTACAAAAAGGAAAAAAGAAGAGAAGAAAAGAGGGATAGAAAAAAAGCAAAGAGAAAGAAAAAAGGCAAAAAAAGAAGATAAGGTAAATCCTAGAAAGCAAATTTTTTGCAAAACAAAGTAATAATGTAACCGTTTCATTTATTTATTGATTCTCCAGCGAGGCTAATCGCTGGAGAATTTCTTATTTTTTATAAATAATTTCCTTAGCTTTGAATACATTATAAATAAAGAAAAAGTTGGAGGAAAATTTGTGATTATAAAAGTTTTTAAAATTAAGAAGAATTTTTTTAACTTAAAAGAGTTTTTTTATAAAGTGAAGAAAAATACTAATTTTAAATTTATTACTAGGAATAGCTTTAGAAATAGAGAATTAAAGGAAACTAAAAAAGATATAAATATTATTAAAGAAAAAAATAAAAATTATTTTAAAGTTTTAGCTTTAATTTTATCAATAATGATAATGATAAGTATTATAAGTTTAATAGCAACAGTAAGTTTTCTTAAATCTAAGTTATCTAAAATAAATTATAATTTTTTAGAGAAACCTGGTTTAGGAATAAATGAAAATACAGAAAAAGAACTTCCAAATTTATCTGAAGAAGAGTATAAAAATATAAAAAATATTTTATTACTTGGAGTAGATTCAAGAGATATTAATAATAAATATAATGCTTCTAGAAGTGATTCTATAATGATTTTTTCAATAAATCCTAATAAGCATACTGTAAAGCTTGTAAGTATTCCTAGAGACACTTATGTAACAATTCCTGGGTATAAAGCTTCAAAAATAAATTCAGCTTTTTCTAAAGGTAAAGAAGAACTTGTTATAAAAACTGTGAATCAAAATTTTAATACTAATATATCTGAATATATAACAATAGATTTTTCTGGACTTGTTAAAGTTATTGATAAACTTGGTGGAATAGATTTAGAAATTACGGAAGATGAAAAGAATTTCATAAATAAATATGTTGATTATACAGCAAAGGTTTCTGGAGGAGAGACTGAAAAATTAACTGAATTCGGAAATGTACATTTAACAGGAGTGCAAGTTTTAACACATTGTAGAAACCGTTCAGTTGGAAATTATGATTTTAAAAGAACAGAAAGACAAAGAGTAGTTTTAGAAAAGGTTATACAAGATATTTTAAAAAAAGATTTTAAAGAAATAAATGAATTAATAGATTTATTTTTACCTTGTGTTACTACTAATATTGATTTTTCAGAATATATAAAATATATTCCAGGATTTCTAAGATATAAGGATGATTATAAAAATAATATTGTTTCTTTACAAATTCCATCTTTAGAATATTCTGATGGAAAAAATATTGATGGAACTTATTATTTTGTAGGAGATATGGATAAAGCAAGAAAACAAATGAGAGAAATCTTATATGAAAAATAATTAGATATCTCTCATTTCTAAACCACAATTTGTACTATAATCTTTATATACAACTGAATTATTTTTAAATAAAATAATATCTAATTCAGAATTTACACTTTCTGAAACATGAATATTCATATCTCCATTTTGGGGTGCTAGAAGCTTTCTTGCATCTTTATTTCTGGCTGTTATTATAAGTTTATAATTCTTTCTAGATAATACAATATTCACATAGTTATCTACAATCTTGTATTCTTCAAGTTTTGCAAAATTATAA
>CALUQL010000123.1 GCA_944322895.1 Candidatus Gastranaerophilales bacterium | reverse complement strand
GATCATCAAAAAGTATATATGAGCAAAATTGCATGCTATATTGCCTGCAAAATCAATGGTGTAGCTGCGGTGCACACAGAGATTATTGAAAATCAAACTTTGAAAGAATGGTACAAGCTGTATCCTAAAAAATTCAACAACAAAACGAACGGAGTTACTCCAAGACGTTGGATTAAGCTGGCAAACCCGTGGTTGTCTGATTTCCTTGATAGCTACTTGGGAAACAGCTGGATAACGAAACTGGATGAGCTTGAAAATTTGGAAAAGTTTGAGAATGATCCTGTAGCGCTTCAAGCTTTTATGGAAGTAAAGAAGCAAGCAAAAGAAGCGTTGGCTGAATATATTCAAGACCATGAAGGCATTACTATTGATGTCGATAGTATTTTGGATTGTCAAGTAAAGAGAATCCATGAATATAAGCGCCAGCTTATGAATGCTTTGCGTATTCTGTATATCTACAGCCAACTGAAGAAGGGAAATTTGCCTAACTTCTACAAGACTACTTTCATTATTGGAGGCAAAGCAGCATCTTCGTATGCAACGGCTAAGAGAATAATTGCTCTTATCAAAGATATTCAGAAAATGGTCAATAATGATTCTGATGTTAATGATAAGATGCAGGTAGTATTCCTTACGAATTTTAATGTGAGCTATGCAGAAAGAGTATATGCAGGTGCTAATTTCTCTGAACAGATTAGTACTGCCGGAACTGAAGCTTCCGGAACGAGTAATATGAAGTTCATGATGAATGGTGCTCCTACAATAGGTACTATGGATGGAGCTAACATTGAAATTGCTGAAGAAGCTGGAAGTAAAAACAACTACATCTTTGGTGCTACGGTCGAGGAATTCAAGAGAATCAGTAGTATCTATGATCACAGACGTTTCCTTGATGCCCATAGGGAATTGGAAGAACTCATAACATTCCTTGAAGGACATGGAAACCTGAGCGGAAGATATGATGATTTGGCATATATTTTGCGGCATAGTGACAATTACTTCGTTATGTATGATCTCGAATCTTACATTGAAGCAACGCTAAAGGCAAATGAAGATTATGCTATGGAACAAAGGACCGGAGATTTGTCTTTCTATACTCAGAAGAGCTTTAGAAATACGGCTCATTCCGGAAAATTCTCTTCTGATCGTACTATCCAAGAGTATGCCGAAGATATTTGGTATATTGAAAGGGTAAATTGACAGACACAAAAAAAGAAATAAGTTGATAAAGATGTTTTTTTATTAAGAATATCATGCCAAAAAATCCAACTCTAGGGTTGGATTTTTTGGTGTGTATAAAAAATAATAGTATTAATCAAATTTGACTAATACTGTTATTTTATAATTATAAATTTTCTGGTCGAGGCGAGTTGCCTCTAACCGATACTATTTTCTTTGATATTTCAACCTTTTCAGGTAATAATTTGTGTCTTGCGGAACAATTTTGCAGAACATTTAAACTTTAATATATTTTAAATTCTGCAAAGTTCCAAGATATTATCATTAGTTTTATAAAATGCTTTATGCAACATCGGCTTTTGGAAGTTCTACTCCAAAGATATTTTTATCTACTAAATACTGTATTGCATTATCAGTTTCAGATTCAATAAATGATCCATCTACATCAATATAGTATTTCATAGTTACAGAAATATCTTTATGCCCTAGTATTTGTTTTAATACTACTGGAGCAATTTTAGCTTCTGCACATCTTGTAGCAAAAGTACCTCTAAGCATATGAGTATGAACATCAGTCTTTTTAACAGTTTTACCTTTTGTGTTAGGTTCTTCAAAAATGCCTATTCCTAACTTTAATGCAATTCTTTTTAAACAACTATTTATTGTGTTTTCAAGAATCATAGTACCATCTTTTTTACAAAATAATAGATTGTTTTTATTTTTGACCTTGTGTTCTAAAGCTTTTTGCATTATTTGTTTGCTAATATTATTCATTGTTAGAGTACGTCTACCATTATCTGTTTTCGTTGTTTCACCAATTATTATATTGCCATTTTCATCTTTTGTTTGAGTTCTTTTAATATCAACTTTATTTTCAGATAATGAAATATCATTTTTATAATCTAAAACTAAAGTTTCTCCAATTCTCATACCCGTTGTTAATTGCCATAAAAGTAGGTATTTGTATGAACACTTCTCATAGCTAACATTCATTAAATAATCAACAAGTTTTCTTTCTTCTTGTATTGTTAAGGACTTTCGCTTATGAGAAACATATTCGCTTTTGGGTTTAATTATTCTTTTATATCCAGCCATAAAGTTCTCTTGAATAATTTTTTGATATTCTGCTTCACCAAATCCCATACATAATAATTCATAATTTTGTTTAATTGTTGATTCAGAATATTTTGACAAACTTGATAAATAGCTTACAACTTCTTCTCTCGTTACTTTAGCAATTGGTTTGTTAGCAAATGAAGCTTTTGAAATTTGTTTCAATGTATCCATTTTTCTTTTTAAAGTTGATTTATCAATTTTATTTAGCATAAATTGTTCATTTATACATGGATTTAATAATTCTACTAAAGTTTTATTACTCTTTGTAATTATTCTAGGTCCACCATTCTTGTCTAAATCAAGTTTATATTGTAAAGCTTCTGCTAAGGCTTGTTCTTCTGTATTTGCAACAAATGTCTTTCTATTAGTTTTTCCAGTTGTTTGATCTCGTCCAATTGTTAATAATGCTTTGCAACTTTTTGAAACATAGCATTTTTCACACCCTTTGCATAAATCATATTCTTTTTCTTTGTCAATGTTCTTACTTCGTTGTATTTTTGCGTTAATTTCACAATTTGCACATACATTTTTTTCTTTATTATTTTTAGATTTTCTTGAAATGTACGTACCCACAGTAATTCCCTTAAATTCCATATTTTGAACTCTCCTTTTTTGATTAAATTTAAGGAAAACTATTGCTATATTTGGATTTTATGCTATAATTATAACAGTTAAGGGAACTTATAGCAATAGTTTTCTTTTCAGTTTAAGAATTTATGAAGGTTTAAATGTCGCTTATTTAAATCTTCTTATTTTTTATTCAGTTGTTATATTTTTTGATTTAAAATAGTCTTTAAATGATTCTTCCATAACCAGCCATGATTTGCCTATCTTTTTGGCTGGAAAATCTTTTTGATGAAATAAATCTAAGCATGTTTGATTTCCTATTTTTAATGCTTTTCTAATATCTTTAGTTTCTAAAAATGTTATTCCGTTTAATATTTTCATAGATTTTTTCCTCCTATATTTTAAATTTTAAGATTTATCTGTAATAGTTGTTTTTCATATGTTATTTTGTCTCTTCTCCTACATTGGGATTTCACCAGTCCGATAATATCCGACTTACCCTCAATACGTGCGACGGCTCATCAGTCGATTACTCTGATTTCAACGCTCAAGTTATGACTAGGTAAAAGTTTCATTAAATGTTGTTTAATATTTTATGATGTTCCTTAAATCTAGAACATATTTGTCAAAGTACAAAATATTATTAGTTTCTCTTGACTGATATAATAAAATGTTTTATAATAATAGTGAGAAAAATGTAAATACTTTTCAAATTCATTTGCATTATACTATGATATTTTAAAAATGTCAATGAATTTTACAAAATATTTTATTTTTCTAACATAAATATAAAGGAGTAAGACATGAATATTTTTAATATAAGTGTTCCAAAAGATTGTATATCAATGATTTTTGACGCATTTGGTAATGTAGAAAATTATAGTACAACATTATATTTACACAAATCAAAAATAACATTAGCTGAAGAAGGAAATTTATATTCTGCTCAATTAGAAATTGATTTTGATCAAGATACAAAAAAAGATAAAATGGTTAGACAAACATTAAATAAAGAGTATGGAACTTTTATACTTACATTTTTAAATGCAGATTTTTCAAGCGCAGAAAATGCATATAATACTTTTTTTATTTACTATGGACTTGAAGGACTTAATTTTATAGATGAAATAAAAGAAAAATATCCAATAGAATATACAGCTAGATATGTATCAACAAAGAAATTTTTAGATTATTATAATAAAGCTTTTGAATTAGTAAAAACTGATTATATAAAATTTCAAAAAGATATTAGTAATACTGTAGATTATGTATTTAATTTACATGGAAGTCAAAGTCCAGCAGATTTAGACAGAGTTTCAAAATTTATGGCATATTCTACTGCTGCCAATTTACTTGGACAATTTACTTCGGAAATACGATTAGGAATTGTAAAATCATTTTCCGAAGATATACCATCAAAATTTACAAATATTAAGCAAGTAGAAAATTTAGCTTATGATATTGCTAACAAAAAAATAAGTAATACAGTTGGCTATCTTTATGAGAGCAAATCTCATTTTGCTTTAGCTTATATTGCATTAAATGACTTAATACAAAATTCCAAGAGAAATATTAGTATTTGTCAAAATTGTGGAAGATATTATTTACAGTATTCTGGAAAAGAAGTTTATTGTGAATTGCCTAATATAGATGGAAGTCCAACTTGTAAATCATATGCTTCTCGAAAAGCTTATGATAATAAAATAGAAGAAGACATCGCTGAACTAACATATAAAAGAGAATATCAAAGAAGAATTACACAAGTATATCGAGCTGATTCTATTAAGAAACCAAAAATGAAAAAAGATTTTAAAAACTGGAAATCTAAAGCTAGAGAAAAGTTAAAACTTTATAGAGAAAATAAAATCTCTAGTGAAGAATTTTGT
>CALUQL010000122.1 GCA_944322895.1 Candidatus Gastranaerophilales bacterium | reverse complement strand
GGTCTGGCACTATAAGGAATATAAAGTTTCCAAGGCAAATCTGTTGGTAACCCAAAAGCTTCAGAATTAAAAAAATTGCCCCAACGACCAAATATTTGACCGGTAACTATACCGAAAGAAAATAAATCAGCATATCTGAGAAAATTTATATTATTCTGTTTAGCATAGATCAACCCAATCAAAATACCGCCAATTACAGCACCTTGAATAGATAT
This sequence comes from Candidatus Gastranaerophilales bacterium, assembly GCA_944322895.1. Taxonomy (GTDB): domain Bacteria; phylum Cyanobacteriota; class Vampirovibrionia; order Gastranaerophilales; family Gastranaerophilaceae; genus Avigastranaerophilus. The sequence continues at coordinate 4,581 of CALUQL010000122.1, read as the reverse complement.
ACCACCGTTCCAAATAGCAAGTATTTCAGCAGGATGCTTTATAAAATATTTGTAATCCAACAAAACATAATATAGTCTTGCACTTAAAATTCCGCTAATTATTAAAACAAAAGACAAATCACAAATAGTATCAGTAAGTATTTCTTTATAATAATATTTTTTTATAAAAATAATAACAAATAATGCCAAAAGTATTGAAATTGACATTATTATGCCATACCAGTGAATATCAACAAATCCTACAGTTAAAGCAATATCACCTGGAGATTGGAACATTGTTATTCTGTTACTTCATCTTTTTCTTCATCTATTGGAGTAACTTCATCTTGAAGTTTCTTTTCATTTTCAAGATTTTTACTATCATAAATGTCAGTATATTCTTTTATTTTTGCATTTAACTCCAAGATTTTTGCATTAATCTGATCTGTTTCAGGAGCATCAGGTTTTTTCACAAGGTATAAGTTATAAGTTTCAACAGTATCAGAAGCTTTATCATTAAATTTAGCAATGTCATCAAGAGATAATTCGGGTAATACACCATTTTCATCAGCTTGCTTTTCAATAATTTTATAAGCCAAAGCTTCTTTTGCAACAGCTAATGTATAATATGTATCAACGAAATCTGGCTTTAACTCAATAACTTTATTAAGTTCTTCGACGGCACCCTCATAATTTCCAACACTATTGTAAGCCACAGCCAAATTATAATGTGTTTGATATATTTCATTATCTAAATCAAGACTTGATTTCAAACGACAGATAGCTGTTTCTGTATCGCCTTTATCCATATATGACTCTGCTTTATTATTTAATTCTTGTATTGCAAGATTATTTATACAAGCTGTAGTTATCACAGACACAAATAATATTGTAAATAACAATAATATCTTTTTCATAATAATCCCCTATAGACTTATTACACTATAAACGTAAAATGAAAATTTTGCAATATTTCTAAAATAGTATACAATATTTGGAGGAGTAGTTTATTAAGAGATAATCATGAGTGATTCAGAAAAAATAGTTTCATTAAAGAATGCCAGACACAAAACAAAAGAGACAAAGAAGGAAGATAGTCAAAAAACACAAGAACCTGTTATATGCAGTTTTTGTGGTCGTCCTAATACTCAAGTAGCAAAAATGGTTCAAGGTCCGGGTGTTAATATTTGCTCAGAATGTACAATGATTGCTGTTCAATATCTAATATTAGAGGATAAATTACCATCTGGTGAAGCACAAAAGATATTGGATATTTTCTGGAGCAAAATAAAATAATGTCTCAACTTTCAAAACTCCAAATACGAGCAAAGGTTCTTTCTGTTATTTCAGAAATAAGATCTTCTGTTTCTTATAATGAAGATTCATTATCTATTTTCATTAAAGAATTAAACGTAATTGATGATAAAGAAACTCTTCTTGATATATTTCTTAAAGAATATATTAAAATGGAAGAAAATGAATATATATTTTCTGGCTATATATTAAAAAATATTATTCCTAAAGAATTAATAAATGACAAAGTTCTTGAACAACTAAAATCTAATATACTTTCAGATGAATCAAAATATAAACTTGTACAATTATTAAGACTTGTAGGAAGCGAATGTAATTATAATGAAATACCCTCTTACTTTGAAAATCCTGAAGAAGTTTTAGATAAAGAAACAAAAAAACTTTTAGAAAGTGCTGTTTTTAATCCTGAAGCAATGCTTGATTTTCTGGATTTTATTTCTGCTGTTTCAGCAAAAGACAGAAATCTTTTACTTGACTCTTTAAAACTTGACTACGAAGGTGATGTACTTGCCAATATAATATATCCTGTACTATATTCAAATTTTGATGATACTTTTGTTTTAGAAGTAATTAATATATTATCTGATTCTAAATCATCACTAGCTATAAAACCTTTTAATTATTTGATAGAAACATCCTCTAATCAAGAGATTATAAATGCTTGTAAAACAGGATTAAAAAAATTAAAACTATCAGGAGCAACAGAAGAAAAAGCGAATAATTATTTTAAAGATATTGTAAAGGACACAACACCATCAGAATTTTTTACAACTATTCCTGATGGAAATGGTAACCAAGCACTACTTATATCAAGACAAAATAAAAAAGGAAAATATATTCTTGTAGCTGTTGTAACTAATGATAAATCAGGTATAATTGACTGTTTTGGATTTTTTAATATATCCCAAGAAGAATTAATCAGAGTTATTGGCAAATTTTACAAATCTGAAGGAAAATACAAAGTAAAACCAGAATATGTTAAAACTAAAATTGAAGAAGCTATCGATATAACAATCAATGTAAAGAATAAATTTCCATATGAATTTATCTGCTGGAATACATTTACAAGTGATATAGATATATTAGATACCGATTTAGAAACATATATTGAAACAAATTGCAAGCAACAACTTATCTCTAAAAATGATATGCTAAATCTATTAACAAAAGAATATACTTTAAGATGGTTTATTACTCCAAATGAAAATGAAATAATAAAAACATTTGTAGAAGATATATATAATGAAGATGAAACTAATATTGAAAATATAAATGAAAAAATAAAAGATAGCCTAGATAAAATTTTTGATGAAAAAGAAGTAATTATTTGGCGAAATAGATTTTATAATCTTATATATCTTTTAAGAAATAATTCACTTTTAAAAGAAGCAGATAACTTTTATACAATATTAAAAAATAAAGATTTGTTTATGCTGTTTAAATTAGTAATAATTCAAAGAAGCATATTCAACTATTATGTAGGACTAAAAGAAAATATAAAGGAATCTTTTTTTACAACTAACATATTCAGTAAAAAGAACGCAACAAGTAAAAGCTATGATATAAAGAAAATAGAAAAAATAATAAATTTACTAAAAAGACATTGGATAGATGAATAAGATTATAGGTTTAGATATAGGAAAGAAAAGAATAGGAATTTCAATAAGCGATATTATGGGACTTATTGCACATCCTGTTGAAACAATACAAAGAGAACCGGAAAATCTTGCAATAGATAAAATAAAAAAAATATGCAAAGAAAATAATGTAAAAAAAATAGTAGCAGGTCTACCTAAAAATATGAACAATACAATAGGAGAACAAGCACAAGACTGTATTGACTTTGCAAATAAATTTAAAGATGAATATGAAATAATATTTGAAGATGAAAGACTTACAAGTAAACAAGCAGAATATATTCTTGCTCAAACAGGAAGAAAATATACAAAAGATAAGAAACTTGTCGATTTAAAAAGTGCATGTATTATATTACAACAATATTTAGATAGTCCAAGAAAAAATTTATAAATACTCTAAAATAGAAAGAGAGAAGATAATGACTAACAAAGAAGAACAATTTATTGAAACATTTGATGAAGATGGCAACAAAGTAACTTTTGAATTATTAGATATTGTTACTGTTGACGATATAGAATATGCTCTTCTTCTGCCAAAAGATGCTGAAACAGAAGATGAGGAAAATGAAGTTTTGGTAATGCGCCTTAAAAAAGACGGCGAAGAATATACTTTCGAAACAATTGAAGATGATGAAGAATTTAATAAAGTTGCTCAATATATAGAAGAAATTGAAGACGAAATTGAAGATTGACATAAGCAAAAACGCCCCAATTATGGGGCGTTTTTTATTTAGTTTAGTTTTTAAATTATACCTTGAGCTATCATTGCACCTGATATTTTCTTAAATGCAGCAATATTTGCACCAACAACATAATTATTTGCGAAATCATATTCTTTAGCTGCTTCACTACATTGTTTAAATATATTAACCATAATATTTTCTAATTTTTTGTCAACTTCCTCAAATGACCAAGAACATCTGGTTGAATTTTGGCTCATTTCTAAAGCAGAAGTAGCAACACCACCAGCATTTGCAGCTTTACCAGGAGCTACTAAAACTTTATTTTCTATAAAGTATTCAACAGCTTCATTTGTACAAGGCATATTAGCACCTTCACCAACTGCAACTGCACCATTAGAAACCAATATTTTAGCTGTTTCTAAATCAATATCATTTTGAGTTGCACAAGGAAGTATGATATCAGCCTTAATACTGTATATAGCCGGAATATTAATTCCATTTTCATAATATTGAGCAGATGGAACATAATTTAAATATTCTTTAATTCTGTCTCTTTTAACTTCTTTTATTTCTTTTATGGCATCAAGTTTAATACCGTTTTTGTCATATATACAGCCTGAAGAATCACTCATAGCAAGAACTTTTATACCCATTTCTTCAGCTTTTTCACAAGCATAAATTGCAACATTGCCTGAGCCTGAAATAATTGCCGTTTTCCCTGCAACTTGTATGTTATTAGCTTTTAGCATTTCGCGCATAAAATACATCAAACCATATCCTGTTGCTTCTTTTCTTGCTAAAGAACCGCCATATTCAAGTCCTTTACCAGTTAAAACACCTGCTTCATATGTATTTCTTATTTTTCTGTATTGTCCGAAGAGATAACCGATTTCCCTTCCGCCGACACCGATGTCACCGGCCGGAACATCAACATCTTGACCAATATGTTTTTGAAGTTCATTCATAAA
>CALUQL010000121.1 GCA_944322895.1 Candidatus Gastranaerophilales bacterium | reverse complement strand
GAAGAACAATTTGAAAAAGTAAAAGAATGGGAGAAACATTATAATAATTTCTATATTTCCGGCAGAGCAGAAAATGGTGCTTTATTATTCACTTGTAAAGAAATAGATGACAATAATAACTGTAAAGTATATTTTTTTCGTGGTTTAGGCTGCCGTATGTACCCTAAAAAAGATACAAACTTTTTAATAAATGGCGGTAAACCGTTAGATGGTTGCGGATATTACTTTGAAACTAATAAAAGTTTTAAATCATATTTTATAGATAGATCTAAATAAGATTGGAAGCTATTTTTTTTATTGTTTCAAGAGAACGTTTTGCTAAAAGTTCATTCTTTAGTTTTTTATTTTTACGAGTTTTTTTATCCATTTCCATTTCAGCCAGAATGCCCCAATTTGAGTTTATTGGTTGAAATGAAGTATGTCCTTCAAAAGAAATGTAATGTGTAAGTGCTCCTAAAACAGTTTCTTGAGGAAGTTCTAATAGTTTTTCACCATTTAAATATTTATACATATTTATACCGGCAAGAAGCCCTGAAGCTATTGATTCTGTATATCCTTCAGTACCTGTAATTTGTCCTGCAAAAAAGATATCTGAATTTTTTCTAGATTGAAGCGTCGGATTTAATACCTTTGGACTATTTATAAAAGTGTTTCTGTGCATTACCCCGTATCTTATAATGTTTGCATTTTCAAGACCTGGTATAGAATGTATAAGTTCTTTTTGGCTTCCCCATTTTAAATTTGTTTGGAAACCTACCAAATTATATAAACTTGCTGATTTGTTATCTTGTCTTAATTGTACAACTGCATAATTTTCTACACCTGTTCTTTCATCAACTAATCCAACAGGTTTTAAAGGTCCATATCTAAGTGTATCAGTTCCTCTCGAGGCTAAAACTTCAATTGGAAGACAGGATTCAAAAAATTTGGCATTTTTTTCAAATGATTTTAACTCTATTTTTGGTGCATTAATTAAAATATTATAAAATCTTTCGTATTCCTCTTTATTCATAGGGCAATTTATATAATCAGCATCACCTTTATTATATCTGTTTAAATAAAATGCTTTTTCAAAGTTAATAGAATCTTTTTCTACTATTGGCGCTATTGCATCAAAAAAGTGTAAATATTCTTCGCCTAAAAATATTTTTATGTTGTTTGATAATGCTTCAGAAGTTAATGGTCCTGATGCAATTATTACAGGTATATCTTGAGGAATTTGTGTTAATTCTTCTCTTATAACATTAATATTTTTATTATTGTTAATTTTTTCTGTTACTTTTTCTGAAAAAAGTTCTCTATCTATAGCTAAAGCACCGCCTGCCGGAACTTGTGAGTCAAATATAATCGGCATTAATTCGCTTCCAAGTTCTTCCATTTCGTGTTTTAATAGACCAGATGCATTTGTCGTGTCATAAGAACCAAGACTGTTTGAACACACAAATTCTGCGAATTTATCTGTTTTATGGGCGCCCGTCTGCTTTTGTGGTCTCATTTCATATAAGTCTACTTTTATTTCGCGTTTCGCTAATTGCAAAGCAGCTTCACTTCCTGCTAATCCCGCTCCAATAACTATTACTTTATTCATTTTAATCCTCATTTTATATGATTATCACATAAAAATATAGCCAATGTATATAAAATGTTGTAAGATTAAGTAATGGATGAATTAAGAATATTAGTATTTGATGATGAAGAATTAACTAAAACACTTATTGAAAGTTATTTGAAAGAACTGACATTTCCTTATACATTGGAAAAATATAATGATTTTGATGAGAGTTTTATTTGTGATGATAATTTAAATAAAATTATTATTGTTAATATTAATAAATATAATATTTCTGTGTTGGATTCGATTTCTAAGTTATCGCAGTTCAAAAAAAATAAGTTTGTTCTAATATCTAATGATAATTCAACTGACTTGAATGTGAAATCGTTAAGAGCGGGTGCTCAAGATTTTTTGCCGAAGCCATTAGTAAAATCAGATTTTGTTTATGTAATACAAAAAATATATAAGAAGGAATTTATGGAATATAGTAAGAGCTCAAATGGTAAAATTTATACAGCCATATCTATTGAAAGAGGAATGGGAAAAACTACTTTCCTCATTAATTTAGCAAAAGAAATAGCCGACGCTAGTGGCGAAAAGGTTTTATTAATTGATTTTAATAACGATATCAATGATCTATCCTTTTTGTTAAACGTTGATATTACTTATAATACTATACATTATATGAATAATATGACTCAAGAAAATGCAGATAATTTATTGACAAAAGTTTCAAGATATAAGAATTCTTCTTTATTTGTGATGGCAAATGGTTTTCTACGCAAGGGCGGTGAAAAAATTTCAGTTAGAAATATTGATAGAGTATTGAATATATTGAAGCAACACTATAAATATATATTTTTGGATTTAGATCCAAATGATGATGCAGTAGAAAGGGAGTTAGTCAGACTTTCTGATTATGTTTTTGTAATGATGAATTCGTTGATTAGTTCTTTAGAAAAATTAAAAACATTTATAGAAGTTATTTATAAAAGTAAAAATATAAGACTTGTGTTAAATAAATACGAACAAAAAAATGTTGAAAAATTAGAAGAAATGCAGTCCTTTTTAGGAAGGGAGATATTTTGGATAATCCCCAAAAATTTTATGGCGACTGGAACGGCTTTGAATAATTCTAAAACTTTGAAAGAAGTATCACCAAACTTAGATATTGTTCAGGCTTATATACAATTGGCACAAAAAATAATAAGCAGAGATTAAACATGAATTTAAAAGATAGACTTGATAGTATAAAAAATACAAATTCGATTTCAATCAAAGAAGATATAGATAATAGTGTTGATTTGAAAAAACTTTTTGTTAGTTTTGATGAAATTAAGGAAGTCTTAAATTCTATTATTTTTGAAAAAAATAATGTTGCTTTCATTTTTGATAGTTCTGTTGATAAAATTCTTAGAGCCGGACTTGTTAAATCTATTTTTGAAAATGTTGATATTGAAATATTGAATTCTATCAATGATTATATTGGGGATTGTTTTTCTAAAATAAAATTTTTGATGAATACATCAACATATGATGTTGTAAAAATATTTGAGTATATTATAAATGGTGATAATTCTTTTATATTCAATGTGTCAATACGTTATGATGAAAATTTTATTGATAAGTTAAAAGCAGTAATTGCCTTAAATTTTAAAAATCTTACTGAAGAAAATATTAATACTTTAATAGGGTGTTCTAATTTATATGTAGTTCCTGTAGGAAGGAATGAGGATGGGCTTTTTGTTGTTTCTGAAGTGGTAAAATTAAACTATTTTGATAAAAAAATATCTTTAGATGTTATAAAGGATATTCGAAGTGAACTATATTCTAAATCACTTTCTTTAACAGATAATGTATTAAATGAATTTGTTGATACTGAAATAAATGAAGAAATTGCAAGTACATCTCAGAAGCAAGCGGCTATAACATATAATTCAGTGAATATACAAGATGATTCTTATGTCGATAATACTCTTAAAAATAATGATACAATCGAAGAAGTAAAACAAGAAGCGTCTGATAATATTTTAGGACAAGAAGAAATCACTGAAGAACAAGAAAGAATTAATACATCATCAAATGTTCAATTGGATATAATTGATAATAGCAATGAAGAAAAAGAGCATACAGACATAAATTTGGCAGACGGACAGAGTGCAAATTTAGAGGAAAAAACTGCGATAAATGACCTAAAAATGCTTTCTTCAGGTGATGAAAACTTTTCTTTAAAGAAAGTTAATAAGTACAAACTTTTGAGAGAGAAAATCAGAAACAAACGAAATGTATGATTTTATAAAAATAAATCATTCAAAAAATATACTCTGTTAATATGTTAATAAATTAGTTCAAAACGCAAATAAATAAAGATTTTAGACACCTGTATTGATCCAAAGATTTAGTCTTTAATATAGATCTTTTTATATAGAAAAATTCATCGTTTTGTGGATGAGCCTCCATGCTTATACATGTATATTAATAGTATAAACGACGTATTTACAGGGAGTTCAGGTGTGTATATGAGAAGAACAATGGATTTTAACAAAAAGACAAAAATTATTTTGGTAGATGACAATTTTGACCATTTATTAGGTATAAGAGAGTTAATTAATCTTGAAACAAATTTTGAAGTTATCGCAACAGCTACAAATGCAAATATTGCAATAAATTTAGTTAAGAAATATCAGCCGGATGTAGTTTTGATGGATATAAATATGCCGGAGAAAGATGGCTTAACTGCAATAAGCGAAATAGAAAGATTGGGATTAGGGGTAAAAATCATCGCATTAACAGGATATGATGATCCTGATTTAATTTTTAGAGCAATGAAGATAGGCGCAAAGGGTTATATCTTGAAAACAATGGCTTCAGCTCAATTGATTTATGCTATCGAAGAAGTTGTACAAGGAAAAATTTATTTACCTTCTGGCCTATCTTCAAGATTTTTTGATTACTTCCAAAAAACATTTAAAGAAGAATCTAATAATTCTGTTAATGAAGAAAACTTACTTCAATATTTAACTCAAAGAGAAGAAGAAGTTTTAGAATTATTGACTCAAGGTGTAACTTATAAAGGTGTTGCACAACAATTATTTATCAGTGAAACAACAGTTAAAACTCACGTAAATAATATATTCCAAAAATTGCAAGTTAATGATAGAACACAAGCTGTTTTGTATGCAATAAATAATGGATTTTTGAATAGAAAAAAATTGAAAATTGCTATATAATTAGCTTATGAAAAATAAATACAACACACTTCACAAATACATATATGAACATTCTGTAAAAGAATATAGAAAAGAGACCATTAATGGTCTCTTTCGTTCGATTTTACAACCGTT
>CALUQL010000120.1 GCA_944322895.1 Candidatus Gastranaerophilales bacterium | reverse complement strand
GCACATACTTATGCATTAGCAGAATTTTATAATGCTTGGAATTTCTTTGTAAGAGAAGTTAATAATGAAAACTTCAAAATTTATATGGAAGAGGCTGTTTAATTATTATCTTGTATAAACTCTAGATAAACGGACTTTTAATCGGCAAGTAAGTTCGTAGTTTATTGTTCCTAAAATATTTGCCCAATCATTAATAGAAATGGATTCTTTTCCGTCATTACCAATTAAAGTGATAACATCGCCTTCATTTGCTTTTACATTGGAAATATCAAACATCATTTGATCCATTGTTATATTTCCGATTTGAGGTACTTTTTCTCCATTTAAAATACCGTAAATTTTATTTGAAAGTCGTCTATCTACACCATCAGCATATCCTATTGGAATTGTTGCAATGGTTGTTTCTTTATCTGTTGTATATGTATGGCAGTAACTTACTCCGCTGCCTTTATGTGCTGTATGTATATTTATTATTCTTGCTTTTAGGCTCATTGCAGGAATTAAGTCTGGGGTTCTTTTTGCAAAATTAGGTAAATCAGGAACCAAACCGTATAAAGCGAGTCCAAGTCTTACCATATTATATTTATCTTCTTTGTAGCCTGATATTGTTGCTGCTGTATTAAAACAATGAAGAATTAACCCTTCTGTATTTACTTGTGATAATACTTCATTCCATATTGATAATTGTTCATTTGTTTTTTCTTCTGTTTCAGCATTTGCAAAATGAGTAAAAATACCCTGAAGTTCAATGCTTTCTCTTTTTTGAACTTCCTTTATAAAATTTACAGCATCTTCCTTTTCTACACCAATTCTATTCATTCCTGTATCAAGTTTAATATGTGCTTTTGTTTTTAAGCCTGTTTTTTTATAAGTTAAATCAGCAGCTTCAATATGATTTTCTAAGAATAAAGAAAGAGATATATTATTTTGTGCTGCATAATCAAATGCCCAAACTGGTGCTGCCCCAAGAACTAGAATAGGGCAAGTGAATTTATTATTACGCAGTTCCATTCCTTCATCAATTGAAGCAACACCAAGATAATCTACACCTGATGCTAAAAGTGTCGGTGCTATCATTGAACTTCCGTGACCATACGCATCAGCTTTCACTACTGCAAGTATTTTGGTATTTGGTCTTACGAATGACTTTAATTCTAGTATATTATGCTCTATTGCGTCAAGGTTTATTTCAACCCACGCATCTCTCTTCGTATTAATATTTGATAATCTTTGAAATTTCATATTTACATTTTAGTTTAAAAATATTAAACATGATACACTTTATATTTAAATGAGGTATAAAAATGTTTAATGAAAGACTAAAAATATATAGGAACCAGAAGAAATTTTTCACATCAAATTTAAAAGATTATCAAATGCTTTTAATTATTTTGGCAATAAATCTTATTTTATTTGTCGTGTTCTATAGTAGTGCAATGATTTTTTCAGATTCTTCAAGAGAAATATATATTCCTATGGCAATGAATGACGGAGCTGTTCTTTATAAAGATATTTTTAATGTATATGCACCACTTGGATATCAATTAAATGCTTTTTTAATAAAAGTATTTGGTGAAAATTTAAGAACATTTTATTTTGCTGGTTTTGTTAATTCAACATTAATTTTGTTCGGATTATTTTATATTTTGAAACTCTTTATTAAAAAAGGCTCAGTATTAGTTTTTAGTATTTTATTCGCTATAATGACAATGTGTGTATATACGGTTACACAGACTAATTATACTTTTCCTTATTCATATTCTTTAGTTTATGCTTTAAATTCTTTTATTTGGTCATTAATTTGCCTTTTATATTTTATAAAAAATGATAATAGATTATTTTTATATTTATCTTTTTTCTTCTATGGCATGAGTATTTGTTTTAAATATGAGTTTATTCCTTTTGGAGTATTACTATTCTTATTTTTGATATTTAAAAAAGTAAATTTAAAAACAATTGCATTATGTTCTTTTTCATTTCTTATTATTCCAATTATTTCTTTTACAACTTTATTCATACAAGGAGTATCTTTTTCTGATTTAATGCAAGCACTAATATATATGATTTTACTTTCAAAAGCAGAAAGTGTTAAAGTTTTATATACTTATCTTGGATTTATTCCAACTATTTCTTCTATTAAAGTTTTGTCATTATATTTTTTTAAAACAACAATATTTGTTTTTGTAGTATCTTTATATGTTTGTTTCTTTATAAAATTTTCTAAATTATTTTTAAAAGTTAATAAGATTATTAGATTTATCTTATTTATCTTATATTTATTATTATTTTATTTCATTCTTTTTATTACGGTAAGAAGCCTGGTTATTAGTAATGCTTTTTATTTTAATTGGATTGGAGTTTTTGCTTTAATTTTATTTTCTATTTTATGTTTTAAGCTTATAAAAAAGCATAAAGAAAAAACTATCTGTATTCAGGATATTTTATTTTTCACATTATTTTTATCTGTAATTTTATGTTCTTTTAAATGTATATTTAATATAAGTTTTAATTCATATGGAACTTATTATTTCCCTTTGTTATTTGTATGCTGTGTTTTATATTTATATATTTACAAAATAAATTTAACAGAAAGAATAAAAATAAAAAAAATAATATATATTCAGCTAATTACAATACTTATCTATCTTACAGGTACAATGTATTATTTATCAAATCTTGAAAAATTACAACTTACCTATGGGTTTTGTTCGGTTATTATTGATAAAGGGCCTTTAATTCCGGGTTTAGAAAAAATTGAACCTATTTATGAAATGGTAAATTATATAAAAAATAATACAAAGAAAGAAGATACTATACTTGTTCTTCCAGAGGGTGCTGCAATTAATTTCCTGACAGACAGGAAATCAAATAATAAATATTATTACTTGATTCCTCCAAACATTGAAATCTTTGGAGAAGATAATATTGTGAAAGACTTAGAAAATAATCTCCCTGATTATCTGGTAATACAGCCAATGTCTTACCTTAATTTTAAGGAAACATATTTCTGTGAAAGTTTTGGGAATAAAATATGTTCTATAATTCCAAAATATTATGAAAAACCTATTGTTTTCGGAAAGGAATTTTGGTTAGCTATATATAAGAAAAAAGAATCAGCTCCTAACTAAATACAAAATAATATATCGAATATGATATACTTTAACTGAAAGCAGGGTAAAATGGATAAAAATGAAAAACTTAAAATAATAGAAGATATGCAACAAGTAGTTGAGCAAATGAGACTTGATGATTTAGAAGAAGATCCTTCATTAGAAAATGAAAATTTTGAATGTTCTTGTTGCGGAAAGACAAAATCATTAGCCGGTTCTATTCAATATGGAAAGTATAGACTCTGTAATGATTGTGTGCTTTTAGCTGAAACAGGTTTTGCTATTGGTAAATTTAAAAATGCTGATGAACTGATAAAAGCAATGGAAGATACAAGACTACAAGAAATGTGTGATTTCATAAAACAAGAAGAAAAAAAAGAAAGTAATTAAATGCATAGACTTACCTATTTGAACGAAAATTTAAAAAAAGGATGTCTTATAAGATGGCCCCATCAGTGTTTTCCCATGCCTGTTTATATTGCTCCTTGCAGTTGGTATTCTATGAAAGAAGCAGACAGATATTCATATGTAAATATGGTGATAGAAGCTTTGAATACTTGGGAAAGAGTTGGAGAGGGTAAATTTTCTTTCTACTTAGTTAATACATTAAATGAGTCTCAAATGAATGTCGAATGGAGAAGAGTAGATAGGAAATCATTAGGAAATTGCAGTTTTAGTTATGACAATGAGTCAAGATTATATTCAGCCGAAGTTTCAATTGGTATATCTGACGGTATAATTCATAAAAAATATATGGATGAAAATGAAGTATATCATACAATTCTTCATGAAATCGGGCATGCATTAGGATTAGGACACTCTAATAATCCTGAAGATATAATGTATACACCTCATCAATATGGTGTTATTAATTTATCCAAAAGAGATATTGCTTCTGTTAAATGGCTTTATTCTCTTCCCTATGGCGCTTCAGCAAAAAGCTTAAATGAGTTATATTCTACGAATTATAGTAATATTGATGATATTATTATGCATATAGCTACAGGTGGTGCGGAATCAAAATTTCAAAAAACTTTAAATAGTATTAAAAAGCCAACTCGTAATTTGGAAGAGGAACAAGAAAAATTAGCGCAAATGAAAAAATTCCATATGTCTATTCAAAATGTAAGACTTCCAAAAGAATTGGCAGACAAATTTAAAGATATGTAATTTTGTGCAATAATGTATACGAGAGCAGACGAACAATCGCGTATAGGTTTTCTTATATGAGGAAAGTCCGGACACCTTAGGGCAGAACGACGGATAACATCCGCCGAGGGCGACCTTAGGACTAGTGCCACAGAAAAGTAAACAACCTTATTTTATAAGGTTCAGGTGCAACGGTAGTGTAAAAGACTACCAGAAGTATTGAAAAATACTTGCTCGGTAAACTCCGTTCGGGTGCAAGATTGAATTAAAGGTTAAGGTGACCCGCCGTCTTTAGAAAAATCGCTTGAGCTATAGGGCAACCTATTTCCCAGACAGATGATTGTTTAGAAACAGAATCCGGCTTATGACCTGCTCTCTTTTATCCAAGAACCAAACCGTTGTTGAACATATATTCAGAAAGTTCTTTAATTCTTTTTTTATTTTCTTCCATATTCGGGTAGTTCTGCATTGCAAGTTCACAGATATCTATTTTATTTTTTCTTAATTCTTCAGGATTGAGATCTGGAAGTTTTGCAGCACTTGTTGTTAATTCTAGTTTTCTTTTTGCATCCATTCTTGTTTGTACTTTTGGATAGTTTGATGCATATATCTGACTTGCTGTTGCTCTGTCTGTTATTGC
>CALUQL010000119.1 GCA_944322895.1 Candidatus Gastranaerophilales bacterium | reverse complement strand
CATTATTTGTTATCAAATTGTTTTTTCATAATATTATTATATCAAGACAAAATGGGAATGTACGCAAAAAAATGAGCGATTTTGTAACTTTTTACTAATATTTTACTGATTTTTCAAATGGTTAACCTAATTAAAATTTTTAATGAGGTCGGTTTGAATGGTTTTTATTATCAACATTAGTGTTTTGCTTATTTTCTTGATTTTTTAATGCTACTTTGACTGCTTGCGTATAAAAATATCTCAAGTTTTTAGTAGCTTCCTTTAGTTCATCATCCGTAAAGTCGGGATAAAGAACTAATAACTCTTTAGCGAGTAAGTCTTTATCGTTTGTCATGTTATCTAGAATGTTGAATGATGATTTTTCTACTAAATTTTTTGAGATGAATTTTCCAAATAGTATATTTTTTTATCTGCATATAAAAAAGTGTCCTAAGTTTTGTAGCTTAAGACATTATAGATTTTGTAATAGTAACTTTGGGTTCCTAAGACACCGAAGTTGATGTAATGGTATGAATTAATTGACTTTATCTATTAAAACACCTTCTTTAGCTAGAAAAATCTTAGCTTTTCCATTGTTTATTAAGTTGGCTAGATTGTCATTTGGTAGTATATGAGATTTTTCCGGAGCTATGATACGAAAATTATATTTTAAGTTGTTTATATCAAATATTAACCAATCAAGACTTTCTGTTCCTGTATATGAATCATAATAAATGTATATATTCCTATTAGGTTTAGCATGCCTTTGTAAGTTATTGATTATATCTTCAATTTCAGATTCATCATGATAACGAAAATAAATTACTTCTTTTTGCATTATTTCTCTCTATAAAAGTTTATAACAAATATTTTATGTCAAGATTAAGAAAAAATGTAAAACAGATAATAAAAAAATTTTAACTATTTTTCCAATTATGATATATTTTAACTTCTAGGTCCTAAGACACCGAAGTTGATATGTAAATGTAGATGTCTAATATTGCTGTTTTTGAAAGTGTCTTGTTTTTTGACCATATGACTCAGTTGATTTATTTGGTATAGGTTTGCTTATATTTTCATTAAAAGGCTTGTTCTGGGCTGATTTTTGATTCTTTATGCTTGTGTTTTGACTAAATATTGATTGTACGAAACATTTATAGATAAAAACAATTTATATACGATTCCAGTCATATAGTTTATAATTGCGATATATCCGGTTTAATGTAATTTATCTTGATACCATTGTCTTTTAGTTTTTTTACGTCTGACTTATATTCTTTATAAAGTTGGTTGTAGTCATCACGTATTTTTTCAAGAAGAGATTTAGATATATATAAACCATTATTGGAACACGCTCCTTTATTAAGATACCATAACCAACCGTTTGCACCATTTTTATCATATCCTTTTTTAGTTTGGAGCATATTGTTGTATTTGGAGCCTTTATATTCTTTCTTCCCATTACAAACAGATGTCTTTAATGCCTGTTGGATCTTATCATCTATTTCTTCATCAAATACTTCTCTGATACCGTGTATGTGTGTTTCTTTATCATTTATATCTTTTCTTTTATTCTTATGTTTATTTTCAAGGATAAAGGACATCATAGGTTTATCAGATGACTTAAAGATATAATCAAGGTTACCATATATTCTTTTAATAATAACAGCTTTTAATTTTTTGTATGTTAAATTGCTATACTTATCTCTAAATGGTTTACTTAAGTCTAATGTAAATGGTTTTATGTTTGTAAATTTCTTTGTTTCTGCCATAAAATAAAAGAAGTATGCCAGCTTTTGTACCTGAGTTATATCTCTCCATAATGGTAATCTATGAATGTTAACTTCTTTCTTTTGATACTCATTTCCATATATATTACTTATATGGAGTGCGATATCAAATTTATTTTTGTACCAATTAACTATGGAAATAAAAGCTCTGAAGCTGCGTTGGCTCTTCTTTTTTGATTTTATTTTCTGTTTTTTTCGCATAAACAATTCTCCAACATTTTCTTTCTAGAATTGTTTGCTTGTTCGGATTTGATAAAATAAATTTCCAAATAGTATATTTTTTTTGCGTACTTTTAATGTTTTTTAATGTATAAACAAGTCACTAACCTCATTAAAATTTTTAATTAGGTTTAATGTTTTATTTTTATTCTTTACTTAAAACTGATTTTTATTTTAGAATCAAGTTGGAGAAAAGGTGCATGAGTGGTAATGATATAAGAATACAATTTCAAACATGGTTATCTACACAAGAGGCTGGCTGTAAAACTCTTAAAACTCGAAATGAGTATGTACAACGCATTAATCGAATTTGTGAAAGATTATATTCTAGCAGAAGTGAAAAAGAATGGGATAGGTTACTTCATAATATGTATCCAGTACTTTTTATTTATGTTTTATGTGCGAAGAATTGGAATAGTCCCGAAAAAATAAAAATAGAACGCTCTTATGATTATTTGCTTAATGGAAGTTTTGTCACATTAGAAGATAAAAAAACATTAAAAAGCAAAAAGTTCCGAGAATATTTAAGATATGTTTGGGATAATAAAAAGGAACGGTTTAAGAACCATACGGCTATATATGCGTTGTGTGATTTTGTTAGAAAAACAGATTATGCTTCATTAAAAACTAAATTTAACGATATGATAACAACTAAAATAAAACATCTTGAAACCATTAGCACGACGATTTTATCATTTGATTTCATTCCCGCAACAAAAACAAAATCTATGCGGATAATTTCAAGAAATGGATGTGATGATTTAAATTCATTTGATTTGGTATATTTTTTCAAATGTAGTAGGAACACCATACAAAATCTGTTGAAAAGAAAAGCTTTGTGTTATTCGGATGTAGATAACAAGTTGTATTCAATTCAATATATAAATGAATACTTAGCTAAAAAACATTCTGAATATATCAAAAATAACAATACCAAACTACTACCAAAAGAAAATAATAACTCTGGTAAATATACTAATAAACTACTACTTTTATATGGTTTCTATAAAGATTTTGTCAATGGCGGCAGTAAGTTTGAGAAATTCTTGATAAACAAGGATGAGAATATTCAAACGGATTTAATCGTTAGAAATGATATAATTAGCGTATTTAAATTTTTCAAACGTAATAAAAAAGTACTCGACAGTTTGGATAATGATTTTATATCTTTATCATCATTTTTTTATAATAAAGACTTTGACTTACCAACTTTTAATGAAGATTGGTTACCTAAATTTATAAGATTATTACAAGAATATAGTGATTCCGTAAAAGATGACACCTCTGATAATATGCAAGAAAGACTTTTTTCATATTTAGAAGCCATACAAGTGTATATTAATTCCGCCAAAGAACAGCTAAAAGAAGATAATTGGTGTACCCTTGATGAAGCTGTAAAAAATACACCATTAACCAAAAAGATCATACAAGGATTAAGGGAACGCAATAAGATTACATACACACAATATTCAAACAAGGTTATAAAATATCTTAAAAGCGATATAGAAAGTATAAAGGAAATGCGCAAATAAAACATCCAGCAAAGCAAAATTTACAATAGACGGCTTTTTCGAAGGCTGTTTTTTTGTATTTAAGTCAAGTTATCTTGGTATGACGATTGTTTGTATTTGCATTAAGTTTGAGGCATAATGAAAGAGTAGCTCGGGCGCCCGTCCTACAAAATTTTAACAATTTTGTATGAAAGGAACGAGTTATGAGAGAGCTCAATTTAGATAAAAATATTATTGATAACGAATTATTAGAAAATCCGGCTGATGCCAACCAAAATGTAGAAACCGAAGATGCTTCAACTCTGAAAGAAAATGAAGAGAAAGAAAAATCTTTAGAGGAAGAAATTAGCCAAGCTTTAAAATTGCTCAGGGATAATAAACTTTCCCCGTCCGAATATCAGGAGTTGTATAAAAAAGCATTTAGTGCAGCAGAAAACTTGTTGAAAGCCGATTTGGAATTGGCTCAAAAATTCAAAAATCTTCCAACGTCTGACGGCTTCAGAAGCGACAAATATAAACTGAAAGGAGGTGAAACAGACACAAAGACCAAGACTAGAATTCTCGAAGTTGAATATGGTATAGACTATCATCGGGCTTGGGAAATTCAGCAGATTGATGATGAGTTAGTTAAGGAAACTATCGAAGAAGCTAAGAAGAAAGGCAAATTACCAACTCTTGAGTTGGCTATAAGATTGTTTCGCAAAAAACGCTCTGCCGAAAACAAAGCGAAAAAAATGGAGGAAAAACGCAAGTCATTTGCAGCAGTCCACAGTACGGGTGCTATTTCATCTGATGTAGAGCGGTACAGTGTAATTTATGCCAACCCAGTCTATGAAAGCGAGGAGAACGATAAGAATTTGACCGTATCCATTGATGATATGAAAAAAATTCAAATTCCAGCTGATGACAATGCTATTCTATTTCTTTGGTCGAATTCAACGGATTTAATCGCTTCCTTGGAAGTTATTACAGCGTGGGGATTTACTTACCGAGAGCATGCAATTTGGGATTTTGGCAAAGCAAAGACCGCTGAACTTTGTTTCGAAACCAGGCACAAAGTTTTATTAGCCGCTACCAAAGGAGATAACCTTCCCAAACCTAAGCTAAAAAAAGCATCGGTTTATCAGGAAAGAAGAGAAGCAACAGAGGTTAAGCCGACATATTACTATGAAACCATTGAGCGGATGTTTCCTGAGGAGAGTTACTTGGATGTTTTTTCAGCCAAGCCATGCAACCCTAAATGGAAAACACTTTTTAACAAAGATGAAAAGGAGAAAAATAATGAAGCAAATTAATGCCGCAGTAATGTTTGCCAACGCTGGTATAGGTGAGTTTTATGCTCACCTTGCCAATGTCAAAAATATGGTAGCAGTGGAATTTGAGCCTGAGCGTGCAGACATATATAAATGCATATATCCCCATTGCTA
>CALUQL010000118.1 GCA_944322895.1 Candidatus Gastranaerophilales bacterium | reverse complement strand
TTTCTAAGAAATTTCTTATCACCCTGTCCCCAGTTTTCGTCTTTTTTTACACCAAGCCAACCTTTTTTTGAATAAAGTATAGAAACACAAGTTGTCCTAATGTTTTTTTAGCAAAATCATCAAGATTTATATTGTGTTTATTAAAATCTTCGAAAACTTCTTTATCGGTATCTTTAAGTTTTTGCAGTTCTGTTACAAGTTTTTGATAAAGATTTTTATACTTATCAAAGAATTCTTTTGAAACTTTTTCGATATCAAATGCCAGAACTAAATCTTCGATTGTAATTGGCTCGCCTTTTGAAGATTTTTCAAGGCAAGTGAAAAATTGCTTTTGTGCAGTATGAGTATCTTCATTTGCACCTACCAAAAAGGAAAATCTCTTTGCAGGAGTTAGCTCTACAGAAGTTTTTCTTTTTTTCTTGCCATTAGCATCCTCAATTATTTCTGTCACATAATTCATTTGGATTAATGAAAAACGCCAGTCAGGAGAGATATTACCGTTTTCATCTTCTGATATAAAAGCAACTAATGCTGCATCTTTTTGGTAGCTTCTACTCCCGTTTAGATATCTCGCTATAAAATTACGTTGTGCAGTTCTTGCTCTATCAATAGAAGTTGCTTTTTTGAGTTTTACAACTAATACATCAAGTACTTTTTCCTCGTTATACTCTTGAGAAATGTAGTTATATTTTGCAATTCGTTTTGCACTTCTGATAAAATCATTATAAGTTTGTGGCAGTTGAATTCTGTGTTCAATTTCAGAACTCAAGTCGGCATTTGGCAGTAATTCTGAAATAAATATTTTAAAATCATCTTCATTATATTCTTTATTAAAAGTATCCTTTACAATAGTTGCATTAACAGTGTTTACCATTACTCTCCTTTTTTATATAAAAATTCGGACAACACAATCTCTCTTTTTTGAGAAGTTTTTTCGGACTTATTTTTCTCATCTTGATATAAATAGATATCAGGAACAATTGATTTTATGCCTGCTAGTAATTTAATATCGTCAAATTCATTTTCAAAGAAATTATTTAACTTTTTAGCTATTGCATCTGCAATTTTTCTGTTTCCAAATGCATTGATTACAGTCTGCAAATAAACTTTTTCATCTTGTGTATATTTTGGACAATTTAAAAGCCCCTTTAAATCTTTAACTATTTTGTCCATTTTAGAGCGACCCTTTCTTACCATCATCGGCTCAGTATCAATAGGCTGCCCAAATAATTCTTTGTTTTTAGCAAGAAAATCAAAATATCTGTTTGGAAGTTGTTTCATTTTTTCATTAGGTTCGCATTCAAAATATTTAACAGCCTCATCAAAAGGTATTTCAACAGACGCATCTCCCTTTGTAATACAGAATTTGCGTAATTTACCTTTTCTAAAGAAGGTAATTAAGGAATCAGAAGAAATATCATCATAATCTTTTGCAGTCCTTATTTTCTTGGGAAGTTCAGCTATTTTTGCATACAAGTCAGTTTTTTTATCTCTTATATTTCTTAATATAGAAATATATTTTAACTCTGGGCTTTCTTCATCATCTTCATTAAATGTTTCTTTGGATTTTAGAGTCCTGTATAACTGTTCCCCTCTTAAATTATATGATTCAACTTCTTCCTCTTCGCTTAAATATTTTGCATCTTCACCTAAAGCATTATGAAAGGCTTGAATTTTTGCAATAATACTATTTTCAAGTCCCAATTGTTTATCTGTTTCTGATGTTGGGAAAAAGTTAAAAATATAGACCTTGTCGTGTTTTGTCCCAACACGGTTAACACGCCCTACTCTTTGCAGGACTCTGGTTGGATTCCAAGGTAAGTCATAATTTACTATAATATTTGAACGATGCAGGTTTATACCTTCTGCCAATACATCGGTTGTTATTAATAATTTAATTTTATCTTCTTGTTCATATTCTTTTTGATTTGGGTCATAGTTATATTTTATAACATCTTTTAATTCATCTTTTTGCCCTGAAGAATAATATAATACAGAATCTCCATATTCATCTTTTAGAATATTATATAAGTTTGCAGCAGTTTCTGCGGATTCTGTAAAAATTACTATTTTTTTATCTTTTAATAATTTATTCGAATACAGCTGACTTATAAATTCTTCTTGTTTATAATCATGCTTTATTGATTGCCATTCGGATAATAACTCTTTCAATAAAGATAAATCTTGTTTAATATTTTTTATAAAATCTTCGCTGAAATCAGCTGAAGAAAATATTTCAAGTTCTTTTTCTTTGCCTTTTTCCAATAAATCTTCTATTGTTTTTGTATCGTCATCAATATAGTCTAGAACGTTGATATCTTTGCTAATATAGACTGAACCTGATTCATACATTTTAATCATTTTTTCATGAGACTTGATTGAACGTTTTAATGTCATTTCAAACGCATATTTGGAACTTTCAAGTCTTTTTACCAAACGGCTTTTCATAAAGCCCACGTTATTTCTTTGTTGAGTTTCTTCAAAAGCAGTTAATTGTTTATTTGTTAAATATGTTTTTGGAGCATACCTTGCATATGTTAATTTTTCATTTTTTGGTGTATCTTTAGTTCCAATTGTTTTTATTGTTTTTTCAAATACTTCATTTGTATGTGTATCAAATTCGTAAACAAGCCTTTCTGGGGTTTGAACTTCAGGGAAAAATAAACCTTGTTTCTTTATATCCTTTTGAAAATATTTCTTTATGTCCGTTCTGGTTCTTCTTATCATTAAATATTTAAGAATTTTATCTCTAACTTCTTGAGAAACTCTTTTTACGGCATTTATATATTCAGGAGAATCTTTACCTCCGCATTGCTTTTCTATAGTTTTAATTTCATTTCGTCTATTCGCAAAAAATGCTTCTAAATTTGGTAAACCAGGTATATCACTATCAACAGGATTTTGGAATAGTGATATCAAATGGTAAAAGTCAAAAAATGTATTATTTAAAGGAGTAGCACTTATTAAAATAACTTTTTTATTTAAGCAAATTCTTTTTATTAAATCATATTGAGTATTATTTCCATTCCTAAATCTGTGAGCTTCATCTATGAAGATATAATCATATAACTTTTCACCACAAGCATCTGATTTCTCAATTCTATTGGCAATTTTTTGCAACATTCCGCTTGATTCAATATCGTAATTTTTAGATTTTATGTCAAAATCTTTAAATGCACCTATCCAGTTTGGAATGATTGGAGGAGGGGCTATAACTAAAATTTTTCCTGTTAAAATTTTAGCATACATAGCTGCAATATAAGTTTTACCTAAACCAACAACGTCTGAAATAAATACACCATTATATTCTTTCACAATTTTGTCAATCTTTGCGATTGCATTTACTTGATAATCAAGTTTCAAGTAGTTATCCGGCAAATCATCCTTTGTAAAAATGTTCTCTATATTAATTTCGTCATAAAAATATTCGTATAAAAATTTTAAATAAATTTCATACGGTGTTATTTTTTCATTTAGCCAAGTTTTAGTTTCAATTGCATCAATATAATCATCTGATATTGGGATGGCTTTTTCCCATAATTCTTCAAATCTCTCTAAGGCATATTTTACATCAGGAGTATCCTTTAACTCTACATTAAATTCATACTGAGCATTTAATCCATTTTCAGTAAAATTGCTTGAACCTGTTATTACAGAACCATATATTGGCATATCCTCATTATATCTTGTAATATACACTTTTGCATGGATATTTTTTTCACGACAAGCCCTAAGTTCTAATTTCCCAGCTTGCAAAAGCTCTTTAAATTTTTTTACACCAAAATCAACGTTTTCTGTATCTTCAGAATTTTCAAATTCTCTTTTTATTTCTTCCTTAAATTGTTCTTTTATTTTAATTTGAGAATTAAAATCCAGTTTTTGCTGTCTGATAGTTTCAATAGCATCAAAAACTTGCCTGTCAACATTGATTCCAACTAATATTCTTATTTTTTCGACTTTATCAAAAGATTTATATAATCTATGAAAACCGCTTGTACGAAAATAACCCACCAGAGCATCAAAATACTGAGCATTTTTCAGCGTATGATTAAAACGTTCATACAAATTAGAACCATCAGAATTTGTAAAAAACCTAGTATCTGTACTGTTACAAGCCATTAAGAACCTCCAGAGCTATTTTTATGATAGCATAAAAATAGAAAATTCTATTTTTGCAACAATAGTTTTTAAATAAAATAAATAGTAGTGCTAAAATAGTTGAAGAGATATAAATGTGAAAAAATTCTTAGTTTTATTATTAATGTTGTTCTCTGCAAATATTGCTTTTGCAGTTAGTTCTTATGATTGTTATGGTCAAAAGACAGGTTTTTACAAGCAAACATCATCGGGATATAATTCTTATGACAGATACGGTTCTAAAACTGGCTCGTATAAAGAAACTTACTCTGGGTATAATAAATATGACAAATATGGACAAAAGACAGGAAGCTTCAAAAAGACTTCATCCGGGTATAATTCCTACGACAAATACGGTCAGAAAACTGGGAGTTACAAAACAAACTCTAACGGTGTAACAACAAAATACAATAAATACGGTCAAAAAGTAGGTTCATTCAAAAAAGACTCATCAGGTAGAATTACAGAATACGACAAATACGGCAGAAAAGTCGGAAGCTACAAGTAAAAAAAGGAGTGTATATGCAAGATAAAGATATTTTTAATTTTTTTAAAGCTTTATTTAGCGGTTTAGATTATTCAACTGATTTTCAATATAATCAAGCAATACAACAAGTTATGCAAAATCCTTGGATAAGTTCTGATTATAAAAATTATATTATACAAAGAATAAATAATGAGTATAATTTGAATAAAGAACAACTAAAAAATGGTAAGGATGCTACTGATTTTATAGAAAATATATACAAAATAGTTGAATCTTATAATAGTGAAAATAACAAGAAATAAATTTTATTAAATTACATAACCTATTAAATTATTATTCATATAAAACAATAATTTATTTCAAGATGTTTAGTAATAAAAATTTCAAACTCTTGGCTGTATCTTTCTCCGGTGATTAATTTTGAAAGATAGCTTTCAGTTATTTTCAAATGTTTTGCCAGTTGCTTTTGAGGTAAGTTCCTTAT
>CALUQL010000117.1 GCA_944322895.1 Candidatus Gastranaerophilales bacterium | reverse complement strand
AAATTCCAATTAAAATTAGTGAAATTTTTAATTTTTTATATTTACAAAACTTATTAATATACCAAATTACAACTCCCCATAGACAAATTGTAACTAAACTGTGACTTGATACATAACTAAAACTATCTGGGTGAATTGTTGTAATTTGCAATTCTATTGGAGGTCTTTCCCGTTTTATTATTGGTTTTATTATGCAATTCAATAAAAATGTAATAAGTGGGATTGAATATATGCAAATTAAATCAATCCATAATCTTTTTTTTACAAAGAATATTCCAAAACCGACCAGCGGCAAAATAATCATTGCTGTGTACAATATACAATCAGGAAGCATTGGAATCCAGAGAGGTAAAAAAGAGAGTTTCTGCTGAACGAATATAATAATACTCCTGTCCCATTGAGTTATTATGGGACAAGAGATTATTAAAGCTGTAAGTATTATAAATAAAATTAATAATGAAAATGTTTTTTTTCATATTATTTACCGCAGCAAGCACAATTTCCACTGCATTTGTTTTCTTTAACAGGTTTTTCTGTTGAACAGAAGTGATCTCTATCTACGTAATATTCGCCTTCAAGCGGGAATATTGTCATCCAAAGATTTTCTCTCCAGTCTTTGTCTAAGATTTCTTTTACATCTTGAGAATATTTATCAATTTTTGATGTAATTTCAGGATTTGTCAAATATGCTGCAGCATTTTCATGTGTTTCATAAGGTTTGAATTCCTGATAATATTTTCTTAAGACTTCAGGTCTGTCTACAATCATACAAGGTCTTAGCATATTACCGTCTTCATAAGGAATACCATCTCTGATTGCACGCATAAACGGTGCTGCAAGAGCTTCTGTCAATGTACAATCTTTAAGGTTATGTGTCGCTAGGTGGACGAATGTACAAGGTTCAACATCTCCGCGTGGATTTACGTGAATATATTGTCTTCCGCCTGCAATACATCCCATCATTTCTGGACCGTCACCCCAGAAATCTACTGTCATCATAGGCAATGTATTTCTTGCGTTATAAACAGCTTTTAAGATTTGTTGTCTTTGTTGAGCATTAGGTACCATACTTACATCAGGACTGTCTCCTACAGGTACATAATGGAAAAACCAAGCCCATAAAACTCCTTTATCTGATAGCATTTTCATAAATTCATCAGATGTTACTTCGTCACAATTTTGACTTGTTGCTGTGATACTTGCGCCGAAGAAAATGCCGGCTTTTTTAAGCATATCCATTTTCTCCATAACCATATCAAAACAACCTTCTCCACGAACGGCATCTGTATTTTCTTTCAAACCGCCAATTGAAAACATTGGTTGGACATTACCTAATTTTTTCAATTTTTCAACAGTTTTTTCAGTGATCAATGAACCGTTTGTGAAAGTTATGAATGTACAGTCGTTAAATTCTTCTGCTAATTCTAAAAATTCTTTTCTTGCAAAAGGTTCCCCGCCTACAACTGGGAAAATATGGATACCCATTACATCACGAGCTTCTGTGAAAATTTCTCTCCATTTTTCTTTTGTTAAATCTTCTTTTACGTCATATTCATGTGCCCAGCAGCCTTTACAATTGAAGTTACAACGTTTTGTAATACTTGCTAATAAGACTGTTGGAGGGAAAAATCCATTCTTTTCATTAAATTCTGAACGTTTTCTTAAATTATCTCCATAATATCCGTTTACAAAGAAGTTTTTAATCCATTTGTTTCTGCAATTAGGATCTAATTCTGTTAAAATCTTTTTCCACCAGAATAAATGCGGATGTTCTGATTTAAAAAGCCATTGCATTCTTCTTGCGTGGTTAATACCGCCTTTAGAACCTGATATTTTTTCAAATATTTTCGCAAGGTTTATTAATTTTTCTTTGCTAAAATTGTGTCCTAAATAATTTAATAACATATCAATTGCAAAGTTATTAACTTTCAATTTTAAATTATCAAATTTCCCCATTGAGTTTGATTGCCAAACTGTTGATTGTTTTTCTACTCTCATTTAAAAATACTCCTTATTATTCAATAATTATAACCCAAACATAATAATTATTATCAAAATTATAGACATGTTGCTAACTAATATTAACTATGTAATAATCGGGATATGAAAAATGTACTTGTAATTAACAATCCAAATGCTGGCCGGAAAAAAGCTGTAAAGTATAAAAAATTGGTTATACAATTTTTGTTGAGAAAAAATTGTAGTTTCAAAACTATTGAAATCAGCAAATTAACAAGTACTGATTTCGAAGATTTTGATACAGTTTTTGCAATTGGCGGTGATGGTACCGTAAATAAAGTAATTCCATATATTGTAAATACAGACAAAGTTTTAGGAATAATCCCTTGCGGAACAGCAAATTTACTTGCAGCAAAATTAAATATTCCGACAAATCCTAAAAAAGCTCTTGAAATTATAAATCATTCTGTTATCAAAAATGTTGATGTCTTGAAAGTTCAAGATAAGTATTCTGTTTTAAGACTTGGTTTAGGATATGATTCTGATATTATATGCAAAACTCCACAATCACTTAAAAATAAATTCGGGTATTTTGCATATTTTTTAGCAGGGATTTTGTTTGCTCTAAGGTTAAAGCAAAAAAGTTATACTATATTTTTTAACGATAAAAAACTATCAATTCTTGCGACTTGTATAATTGTTGCAAATGCAGGTAATATGTATCGTAATTTGGTATCAATTTCTAATAACTGCAATTTGCAAGATGGGAAATTTGAAGTTTTTATTTTAAAAGTAAAAAATCCGATTACATTTTTCATAGAATTTTTAGGAATAATTTTTAATTATAAAAATTCAAATTCAAAGGCTATGTATTTTCAAACGAATAAATTACTAATAAAAAATGAATTTTCGACAGGTCATATTGACGGAGAAAAACAAAAATTTAAGGACGACATTAAAATAAATATCGTCCCTAAATCTGTTAAAGTTTTTGGTAATTAATTTTTTACCATTTGTTAATAGCAAATGCCATAACAATAATTGATGCTATACCTTTCAAAGTATCACATACCGGTGTAATCCAGTCATTACCCGCAATTCTTCTTGGAACTACGATTGTATCTCCAGGTTCAATGTCGCTGTGATTTGAAATTTTTTCAGCACGGCCGTTAACTGATACTTTGTATAATCTGAATTTGTTTGCATTTGGAGTATATCCGCCAACCTCTTTAATATAATATTTAGCGTTTGAGCCTTTTTTATAAACAAATGATTGTTCGTTATATACTTCTCCGATTACACTTACGTGATTTGAAGTTCTTGGGATATAAATATCATCACCATCTTGAACTTCTATATTGTCAAGGTCTTTGATTTTATCTAAATCATTGCTTTTAATATTTAATGCAATTTGTCCGTTGTATTTATTTGCAAGAGTTAAATCATCAGCTTTAAGCATTTCAAGCATTTCCATTTTAGATTTTTGATCGCCTTCTGTTGGTTTGTATGCACTAGCCATTCTGCCTTCGATTAATTTTATATCTCTTTCGTTGTTTTTGTGAGCCAATTCAACTTGTTTTCCTTGAAGGTTTGTTCTTTTGAATACAACACCTCTTAAGTCAGCTTCAGAAGTTAATCCGCCAGCCATTTCAATCATATCTTTTAGTCTTTTGCCTTCAACGAATGTGAAAACGCCTGGTTTTTTTACAAATCCTGAAACTTTTACGGTTTTCATAACTTCATTTCCGCGCAAAGTTCTAAAGAAGATTTTATCTTCAGGCATAATAGGAATTGTTTTAATTCTATCTGAATTAATCATAATGTCATATAAGTAATATACCTGAGTTGTGCCGTCTGTACTTGTAATTTCTACAGCTACATTTTCTGCAGGAATTAATTTATTTGAATTTGCAGTACCTCCAGCTAATTGAACATCATTTTCTTCAACAGATCCTTTATATGCTACTTCAGGTTCTTTTGTATCTTCTGTTTCTTTTACATCTACATCTGATTCTAAAAATTGAATATCTGTCATTACATCATTTAACATCATATTTGATGTATAAGTTAAGTGTTTTGGAATATTCACGCAGCCATATACATCTACAAACATTGAATTTGTATTTTTATAAACATTAATGATATCTTTTGGCTTTAATACAGGGTCATTCATTCCTGCAAAAAATTCTTTTAAAAATACAGGAATTGTTTCTATCGAATTATCTTTTCCTGAAATTCTTCTAATTACTGCCTGATTTATGAAAGTTTCTTCAAGTAGTTCATCTTCACTTTTTAAAATATCAGATAATCTCATACCTTCTTTATAAGCATAAGTTGCAGGATGTTTAACGTTACCTTGGATAGTTACAATATTTTCTGCTGTATTATATAATTCTCTGAATTCAACTGCATCGCCGCTTTTTAGTTTAGTATTTTTTGCTTCGTTCCAAGCAATGTTTTCTGCTGTACGTTGTTTTGAATTTGCATCATAACCTGTCAATGTAACTTCTGTTACTTGAGTTGCAGGTAAAAGTCCACCTGCAAAAGTTATAATTTTTTGTAAGTTTTCACCGTTTTTAATTTCGTAAATACCTGGTACTGTAACTCCATTTTTGATAGCTACAACGTCACCGATTCTATCTACAAAAATTTTGTCATTTGGTCTTAGAATTATTCCGTCATCGTTGCCTGAAAATAGTGCTTTATAAATATCAACATTTTTTGATTTGTTATTAGATGTGTATGTGATATTTCTTAAAGTACCTGTCTTTTTGACTCCGCCTGCAGCATTTAATGCATCAATTATTGATGAATTATTTCCGACAAGAATTTTACCTGGTCTGTTTACTTGACCGTATACAAATACTGAAAATTCTTGACCTGATGCAACTGTTAATTTTACTTTTATACTTTTATATTTTTGAGAAGCTAATCTGTTTGCTTCATTTTCAACTTCGCTTATAGTTCTATTTTCTGCTTTTACAAGACCTACACCTTGAATGAATATAGAACCTTTAGAATCAACTTCTGTTTTTGTTGTAGGGTTTAATAAATTTGCACCTGATATTGCCATAACATCTATTGAATCACCGTATAAATATACATTGACTTTTTCGCCGATGCTTAATTTATAGTTATTATCAAATTTACCGGCAGTTCCGTTTACAGAAGAAGTTGTAGATGTGAATAAATCATA
>CALUQL010000116.1 GCA_944322895.1 Candidatus Gastranaerophilales bacterium | reverse complement strand
TGTAAATTATCTGTTAGTCTAAGAATACTACCCCCGGAAGTTTGAGAGAATTCTCAAACTTTTTAAGTTTTCGGAGAAAAATTCCAAAACTCAGTGATACAAACTCTCAAACTCTCTGATAATTCATTCTCAAAGTTAGTGATACTTTATTGATAAGTTATGTGTTTTTTGTTCAATTATTAAAACGTTTATTAAACACCCTTTGAACTATATTTAAACGCTCTTTAAATTTGTGTTACTTATTTTATCTCTCATGTTCATGATAATATAATTATGTGGAAGTATTAAATAGGAGTTCTGCTTTGCCAACATCCAATTTTGAATATTTGAATAAATATTATCCACAACTTGCAAAGTTGGGCAGTACCGCAGAATGCTATTTATATTCAGATCCTAATGCTTGCATTTATAAACTTGGTCTTTTAAGTGAAACCATTGTTAATGCAGTTTTTGATATTGAAAAACTAAGCATACCGGAAGATAAAAATACATTAGCAACAAAAATAAGAATTTTAAAAAAGGAAGGTATTCTTCCTAAAATAATTGACGATATTTTATATGCATTAAGAATAAGAAGAAATGATGCTGTACATGCCGGTTTAGACTCTGTTGAAAATGCAAAAATTTTATTAAAAATGGCATATAGTCTATCTAATTGGTTTGTTGAAGTTTACATGGATTGGCACTACAAAGCAGAACCATTTGTAATGCCTGAAGAAATACCTGCAACTGATTATGAAAAAATTATAAAAGAAAAAGAAGCACAAATTAATGCATTAAATGAACAAATTGTTCAAATGCAAGTAGTTCATGAAGTAAACATTACTGAACGTAAAAAACAAGCCGAAACAGTTTCTGAAGGTCTTGATATTTCTGAAGATGAAACGAGATTCTTTATTGATGAACAATTGAGAAGAGTAGGATGGACTGTTGACACCAAAGAACTTAGATATTCAAAAGGTGCAAGACCACAAAAAGGTGTTAATCAAGCAATTGCTGAATGGCCGACAGATTCAAAAGTTTCTAAAACAGGTTATGCTGACTATGCTTTATTTATAGGCTTGCAGTTAGTTGGTATTGTTGAAGCTAAAAAGGCAATGTTAGATATACCATCTGTAATTGATTATCAATGCAAAGATTATTCTAGATGTATAAAAGAAAATGACTCTAAATACTGTTTAACAAAATGCTGTAAAGATTTTCAGGTTCCATTTGTTTTTGCAACTAATGGAAGAAAGTATTTAAAACAAATTGAAACAAAATCAGGAATATGGTTTTTAGATTTAAGGGATGAAAGCAATGCTCCGTATGCCTTAAAAGGCTGGATAAGTCCGGAAGGCATAATCGAAATGCTCGAACAAAATAAGAAAGAAGCTGAAGATACATTATCAAATATGCCTTATGATTTCTTGCAGGATAGCGATGGTTTAAATTTAAGAAATTATCAATTAAAAGCTATTGAGGCTGTTGAACAAGCTTTGGCTGACGGTAAGAAAACGGCTTTGTTATCAATGGCCACTGGAACCGGCAAAACAAGAACTATTCTTGGTATGATATATCGTTTTCTTAAAAGCAAACGATTTAAAAGAATTTTATTCTTGGTAGACAGAACTGCTCTTGGAGAACAAGCCCAAGATGTATTCCAAGATGTAAAACTTGAAGATTTAATGTCATTAGATCAAATATACAATATCAATAAACTTGAAGAAAAAGACATCGATAAAACTACTAAAATTCAGGTCGCAACTGTGCAAAGTATGGTTAAAAGAATAATGTATCCAGAAGATGAAACTTATCCTTCTGTTTCAAATTTTGATGCAATTATAGTTGATGAAGCTCATCGAGGTTACATTTTAGATAGAGAAATGAGTGATGAAGAACTTCTGTACAGAGACCAAGATGATTATGTTTCAAAATACAGAACAGTAATAGAATATTTTGATGCATTTAAAGTAGCATTAACAGCAACTCCAGCTTTACATACCACAGATATTTTTGGCAAACCGGTATTTAATTATTCATACAGAGAAGCAGTAATTGATGGATATTTAGTTGATTATGATGCACCGCATACTATTAAAACGAAACTCAGCGAAGAAGGTGTGCATTATAAAAAAGGTGATACTCTTGCAATCTATAATCCAGTTACCGGAGAAATTGTTAATAGTGCTGAACTTGAAGATGAACTTGAATTTGATGTAGATAAATTCAATAGAGATATAGTATTACCGAATTTTAATAAAACTGTACTAACAGAAATGGCTAAAGACATAAATCCTGAAGGCAGGGAAAAAACTCTTATTTACGCCGTAAATGATGATCACGCAGATATGATTGTTGATATTTTGAAAAAGATATATTCAGAATACGGCATAGATAATGATGCTGTTTTAAAGATTACAGGCAGTGTTGCAGGTGGTAATAAAAAGAAAATCGCAGAAACCATAAAAAGATTTAAAAATGAACAATATCCTAATATTGTAGTTACAGTTGATTTATTAACAACAGGTATTGATGTTCCTGAAATAACAAAGCTTGTATTTATGAGAAGAATTAAATCAAGAATTTTATTTGAACAAATGTTGGGTCGTGCTACAAGATTATGCCCTGAAATTGGTAAGACTCATTTTGAAATATATGATCCTGTCGGAGTTTATGAGTCATTAGCTCCTGTTAATACAATGAAACCTGTTGTAAATAATGTAACAACAACTATTGAAGATTTATATAAAGGCTTGGAAACGTTTGAAGATGATGCGCATATTCAAAACCAGTTAGATTTACTATTTGCAAAAATTCAAAGAAAGCAAAAGAATTTATCTAAAGAAACTTTAGAAAAATTCCAAATAAAAACAGAAGGTAAAACTCCTGCACAAATAGTGTCAGAATCTCGCTTCAAATCACCAAAAGACTCCAGAGAATTTATGCAAAAATATAAAGATGCGTTTATACTTTTAGATATTAAAAAGAAAAGTGCACCAAGGCCAAAAGTATATGATGATAGAGAAGATAAATTAACAGAACACAAACGTGACTATATAAATGGCAAACGTCCGGAAGATTATATCGAATCGTTTAAAGAATTTATTAATGACAATATCAATAAAATTGCAGCCTTAAAAACTGTATGTACAAGACCAAAAGATTTAACTAGGGCTGATTTAAAAGAATTAAAACTTATTTTGGATGAAAATCAATTTAATGAACAATTATTAAATTCTGCGTGGAAATACATGAGTAATGAAGATATTGCAGCCGACATAATCAGCTTTATTCGCCAACAGGCATTAGGTTCTCCTTTGGTTAGCCATGAAAGAAGAATCAAGAATGCTGTTGCAAAAATTAAATCAAATCATGATTTTAATAAAATGCAGTTAGATTGGCTTGATAGAATAGAAAAAAGCCTACTTGAAGAAACTGTTATGGATAAACAAATTCTTAATAGCGGTGCATTCAGAACTAATGGCGGATTTAATGCAATTGATAAAAGGTTTGGCGGAAAATTACAAGAACTTATAGATGAACTCAATGAATATCTATACAATGACGAGGAAAATGTTGCATGAACAATAAAGAAATTGTCTCAAAACTATGGAAATTATGTGATGTATTAAGAGATGATGGTATTACGTATCATCAGTATGTAACGGAATTAACATATATTCTTTTCTTAAAAATGAGTAAAGAAACAGGAACAGAAAACAAAATTCCCGAAAAATACAGATGGGATAAACTCGTTGCAAAGAAAGGTATTGAGTTAAAACATTTTTATAAAGAACTTTTAAATTACTTGGGAGATGAATGCCAAGGCAGAATAAGAGAAATATATCAAGGTGCAATAAGCAACATTGATGAACCTAAAAACTTAGAAAAAATAATAACATCAATTGATGGTTTGGATTGGTATTCTGCAAGAGAAGAAGGTCTTGGGAATTTATATGAAGGTCTTTTAGAAAAGAACGCTAACGAAAAGAAATCCGGCGCAGGACAATATTTTACACCAAGGGTATTGATTAATGTTATGACAAAGCTTGTTGATCCTAAAGCGGGTGAAAAGTGCAACGACCCGGCATGCGGGACTTTTGGTTTTATGATTGCTGCAGATCAACATATTAAAAATAATACAAGTGATTTATTTGACTTATCTACCGATGAGCAAAATTTTCAAATTCAACAAGCATTTACAGGCTGCGAACTGGTGCATGATACTCACCGTTTAGCGTTGATGAATGCAATGTTGCATAATATTGAAGGTAAAATTTATTTGGCAGATACCTTATCAACCGAAGGTAAACAGTTAAAAGGTTATGATGTTGTACTTACTAATCCTCCATTTGGGACTAAAAAAGGCGGAGAACGGGCAACACGAGATGATTTTACATTTCCGACAAGCAACAAACAATTAAACTTCTTGCAGCACATTTATCGTAGTTTAAAAACTACAGGCAATGCTCGTGCTGCGGTTGTATTACCAGATAATGTTCTTTTTGCTGATAATGACGGAGAAAAAATTCGTAAGGACTTAATGGAAAAATGTAATTTACATACAATATTAAGGCTCCCAACCGGTATATTTTATGCTCAAGGGGTAAAAACAAATGTATTATTCTTTAGCCGCGGTAAAGAAGATAAAGGAAATACCAAAGAAGTATGGATTTACGATTTACGTTCAAATATGCCATCTTTTGGTAAGACAAATCCGCTTAAAGAATCCGATTTTGATGATTTTGTAAAATGTTATTGTGCAGAAGATTTTTCAAAGAGAAAACAAACCTGGTCAGAAGAAAATCCTGACGGCAGATGGCGCAAATATTCTTATGATGAAATTATAAAAAGAGATAAAACAAGTTTGGATATCTCTTGGATTAAAACAGGAGATGAAGTCCCCGATTGTTCTCTTAATGAATTGTTAGAAGAAATAAAACTAAAAACAGATTCCATTGTTACTTCCGTTGCTAAACTACAAGAATTAATTGCTGAGGTTAAAGAATAATGAATACAAAGCAATTAAGACAAAAAATTCTTGATTTAGCAATAAAAGGTAAACTTGTTCCGCAAGATCCTAATGACGAACCGGCAAGTAAGCTACTTGAACGCATAAGAGAAGAAAAAGAACAGCTTATTAAAGAGGGTAAATTAAAACGAGATAAGAACGAATCATACATATTTGTTGGTGATGATAAGTTACATTATGAGAAGTTTGCAGACGGAAGCGTAGTTTGTATAGAAGATGAAATCCCGTTCGAGATACCTG
>CALUQL010000115.1 GCA_944322895.1 Candidatus Gastranaerophilales bacterium | reverse complement strand
AGATTCAAAATAAAGCATTACCTTTGCATCCGCAATTCGGGGTGTAGCTCAGCCCGGTTAGAGTACGCGTCTGGGGGTCCCTCTTGATATAGTTTAGATATTTTAATATTATAAACAGATATACAGAGAGTTAAGTCGTAAAACTTAGCTCTCTTTTCTTTTTCTTCTACAACTTTCCTAAAACAATCGATGCAATTTAATGCAAATAGATACAAATCAATAGGCAATTTTCTCATCATTTTAAGTGTTAATTATTAGTGCCTAAAGATAGGTCCTCATTTTGTTTTAGACAACAAAGATGTAGAAACTTTTAGTCGCTGGCTTATTTATCATATTTCTTAAAAATGCTCTTGTTTTAAAATGTATTTCCTTTATTACGTCGGATTATCTTATAATTTACAGAAAAATACTATCTGCTTATGTGGCAAATAGCATTTATAATTTATAGAAGACTGTGACTATTCTTTATTTTCTCCTTTATCGTCTTCATTGTTCTCGGATTTACTCTTTTTTACTAATTCTTCTAATTCTTTTGCAAATGCAGCATCGTTCTCTTCTTTCCATTTCCTCGCAGATTCGATACTTTCTTTTGTTGTGTAGGAAGTAACACCGTAACAATCACTTTGTTTGTTATTGTACTTATCTATTTCATTTGATTTCATAATATAGTGATTTTAATTTTTTTGTTGTAAAGATGTCTAATAATCTTTCTAATCAATATGTTTTTAATT
Organism: Candidatus Gastranaerophilales bacterium; assembly: GCA_944322895.1. Classification (GTDB taxonomy): domain Bacteria; phylum Cyanobacteriota; class Vampirovibrionia; order Gastranaerophilales; family Gastranaerophilaceae; genus Avigastranaerophilus. The sequence goes on along the minus strand of CALUQL010000115.1, from coordinate 4,526 downwards.
TGTATTTATCTGTATTTGATTCTTCCATGATTTCATTCCTCCTTGTTATTTGTTTCTGTATTTAATCCTAATAATTCCCATTTGTCTTTATATTCAGCAATGTCTTTTTTGAATAAGTCCACATGATTCCCTTTGAACTCCTTTCTCTTTTCAACAACGATACTACTGGGCACGATGTAAAAATCAGGCAAAACATCCAATTTCTCAAATTTATTATTGTAAATTACGACTACAATATAGAGATTGTCCTTTTCTCTGACATTGCTAACTGGAATTGAATCAAAGCTACGAACAGATTTAACATCAATTGATATTGCACTTTCGTCATCTTTTACAACTCTAATATCCACGCTTTTTTCATTTCCTAAAGTCAAATAGGCATTAGCACCTAAGCGGTACAGCATAGACAAGACCAAATACTCACTGGCAATTCCAGTCTTATGACCATTTACTTTATTTTCCATAATCCATATATTTGTATGTCATTCATTCTTGTGTTTTTTGCAAACTCTCTATTAATTAGGTATTTGTATAAACGACACACAAATATATTTTACTAAATATTTACATCAAAATATTTATAGTGTATTTTTGTTAAAATGAAATTAAACTAGGAGTAAAAGATAATCTGCAAATAGCTGATAATGTTTTAGGCATAAGGTAATATCAATGAAATATTGATATCCAATAAAAAGTGCAATGTTAATAAGATGCAATTTTATAGTTTTAAACCGTTTTAGAATCGTTATTTCCCGTTATCCAGTCTAATCTCAGTGGAAAATAGCTTTTTCAGTATAAAACGGTTTAAAATGAAAATTTACACTTTTCTCCTTTTTTAGAAAACATCCAAGGTCTAAAAGGTCTGTTGATGTCTTTTTTTATCCGATTATAGGTATTTTCGATTTTTGTAGTCAGTTCATCAATAAGATTCTGGCAGTTGGCTGTGTCAGTTATCAACGATTCCGCATCTTTTAACACTTCTTTTATGTCATATTTCTTTTTGCTCGTTATCTCACCTTTAGCAAAAGCTTCTTCTAATGCGCAGGATAAATTCAAGCGGCTCATAGTAAAAGCCACACAGAATAACTTGAAATCTTTTTTGCTATAGAAGTTAATAGCAGACAATTCAGTTTCAAATGTTTTCTGTAAATTCATATAACGGTTATACCATATATCCAGAACAGCCTGACAAAATTCAATATCGTATAAATCTTTTCCTTTTATTGTCTTTCTAAAAGTCTTTGAAACTTTTTTCAATCGGAATTCGTATCTCAATACATTTGTGACATTTAATTCCTTCAGTTCTTCCACTTCTTTTAGTTCCTTGTGCTTCTCCATTTCTTTTATTTTATCGTAAAAACACAACATGGAATCGTATTTATTAAAATATAAGGTCTCTTTATTTATGTGAGATCGGAAATAACCGCCTTCAAAAGTTAAACGTGTCAAGTATAACCAAACAGGATTTTTCATATTGTAGCAAAAGCCTATGTCAATTCTTGTAATTTTAGCCTTTTCTAGAGGAACACCCAATATTTCACTTAGTGTATCGACCATAGCTTTAGTTCTCCACCTAGTTAAATAATCGGCATAATTATTACCTTGATAATATTTTAACAAGCTACCTTCCACTATTAAAGTTGTCCCTCTGACTTCAATTCTTATATTTTTTATACGCCCTATTACTCTATTTCCTGTACATTTCTCAATTGATATTCTGCAAGGTATTTCTTCTAAAAAACACATTTCATAGTTTATGTCTTTTTCCTGTATCACAAATTTAATCGTATCAAACATTACTCGCACCCCTCTTTATTCTTATATTAATAATATTATATCTCTTATTATAGACATCCTTGTGAGGACAAATATTCTTCCACAGTTCCGATTCGATGTTGTAATATCCAATTTTCAATTTCTGAACGTCTAAATCTTAAAACGGATCTTTTACTTAGTGTATTTTTGTAATGTGGAATCTCGTGATTAGAGGTTTTCTTGTAAATTGTATGTTTTGACAAACCTGTAATTTTACACACTTCATCTATGCCGATAATTTCCGTTATTTCTTTGTTTTGAGACAGGCACGAATTAATCGTTTCATAAATGACATCTTTCAATTTAGAAAAATTGTCATCTTCTTGATTTTGTTTTTTTCTTTTCATCTGCACAAAATTTAATGATGCAAAGAAAATATGTGAACTCAAGTTTTGCAAATTCATTTTGCGACATAAATAAAAAAGAAATCGATATATATCACTGAAAATTAGCAATATATATCGATTTAAGAAAGCGCGTTAAAGGAGGGGTAAGGAGATTAAGATAATATTTGCAACATTTCTTTTCGGTAATCATCATAGGCTGTGCTTCTATTGTGACAGCCAATGTTCAAATGATTCCCGTTTTCATCAGCAAAATATCGGTTGACCAATGAAACAGGAAAGTTTTTAGTCAGTACTTCAACTGCAACTCTCAGTAATGCCTTGTTTCCTCTTTGTGATGTATTGACTTTTATTTTATCGAAGTTCTCGAATCCATAAGATTTAAAGACCTTAAGAAAGTCTCTTAATTTTGTATTGTCACAGAACAGTTTCTTGCGACAGAGATAATTGTATATCCCTTCCAATTGTTTTTCGGAATAAATAGAATGTAAATCTGAATTTTTACATTTTTCTAGATGCTCATTTAATAAGGCTAAGTAATTATGTAAATTGATATTTTCCAAATATAACAGATCATTTAATAAATGAGCAGTATAATTCCAATCTTGTTGTATACGTATTCCCAAAGAAGTTTCCTTTTCATATCCTAATCGGATTATCCTTGTACGAATTTCATTCAAAGTAAGACCTATTTTCCCTAAGTCATAATATCCTCTTTTAAAGGCTTCTACATTCTCGGCTTCATCTATTATACCGTACTTTTCATAACGATTTTCCAATAATTTATTTATTGCTGTTATTTCATTCTCAATCAACTGTTTTCCGTGTTTAGTGATATCCGATATCCGCTTTTCTAAAGACGTGATGTCGATTATATCCCTTGAATTTATCAATTCAGCATAAAAATTTTCATTTTTTTTCTTTCTCATAGCCTGATTCCTTTATTATTATACAATGATTTAATAGTCATCTGTTCAATTTCAGCATCTCCGAAACTGTCTAAATAAGTGTTAGTTGTACTTAAATCCTTGTGTCCCATCACTTGACTGATCATTTCACGAGGTACTCCATTTGATTGTAAAGTCATTGCCATAGAGTGCCTGCTTACGTAGCTGGTCAATTTTTCTGTAAATCCGAGTTCTTCTCCTATTTCTTTTAGGCGTTTATTATACCTTCCAAGTCTACTATGAAGGTGGTTGTAGAGTTTTTCTCCATTGTAATCTCTTGATATGAGAGGGAGTAGATAACTTCCTATAAGTAAAGTTTCATTTTGGAACCATTTAATTAGTGTACGTAATTCATCAGTAATAGGTATTCTGATAAATTTTGCATTTTTACTATGTTCTGTTTTGTGACGTTTATAGATAAGATATTCTTTTCCTCCTTCAACTTTTATATTGTCCTTTTTTAGATATGCCATATCCACAAAGCTCATTCCATAACAAAAATAGGAGAACAAAAATAAGTGCCGTGCCACTTCCTTAGGTTTATTTTTAAATTTTGTTGTCATCAATTTATCTAAATATGCCTGTGGCAAATACCTTTTCCGTGTTTCTTCTTCTAAGGCAGATATACAGAAACCGCATTTCCCAAAAGGATAAGAATTCCCCGAATATTCTTTAGCTTTAATGGCACGGTTCAATATAGCCCTTAATGTTTTCATATCGTGCTTTCGTGTGTTTCCGCACCATTTTTTCTGTTCCATAAACTGATTGTAGGAATTTACATATTTTATGTCAATCTCTTGAAAATAGCGCAAGTGTAATTTTTTGTCGAATAGCTTCATGTTATAGATTAATCTTTCCCACACTTTTGCATTTCCTATATGTCCAGCAACTTTCATGTTTTCAATGCAACTTAACGTGAAATCGAGAAATTTGCTTTGTTTACTCTTGTACAGAAAGGCATCGGCAAATTGATTTAAGGTCCAATCAATTTTTTCATTTTCGAAGTCAAATTCTACTTTCTGAACACGTGCCAATAGTTGTATTATTCTGGCATTGTATTCTTTATAATTAGGACAGACACGTTTATCACATTTAAAACGCTCGTTTTTCTCGTCCCATTCTTCTTTTTTAGCGTAAAGCCCTAAAGAAATGTATTTGTGCTTCATGTTTTTTGTCACCCTCAATGAAACAGGATAACTACCGTCTTTTCTCTTGTTGGCTGAATGCAGCAAAATTTTAAATGTAGCCATAAGTATATATTTTTTATTTCTTGATGCAAAAGTAGAGAAGGCATATTTGATTCACGAAACAATGATATATAAAAGAATTGTCGATTTAACAGTCGTTAGACAAATATATAAACCTAAATGTGCCTTCTCTTCCTTTCTCCTAAAACATTCCTAAAATATTAGATACAACT
>CALUQL010000114.1 GCA_944322895.1 Candidatus Gastranaerophilales bacterium | reverse complement strand
TTTCCTCTTACTTACATGAAAACTTTTTTTCTGTAATTCATGACTTTTTATGAAAATTTTGTTAAGTTTTTGTTACATTTTGTATAACATTAGTATATATCATTGGTATATGATATATAAGATTCTTATTCAATACAATAATATTTGATTATAAAACCATTGTAATTATTGATTTTTTGCCAATAGCTTCCTTATAGAAGTGTCAATTGAATGAAAATCGGCTTTTACAGAGTCAGACTTTGCTACACATATAATAGATAAATATTTATATATTTTTTTAAACTCTGAATTTTTAATAATTAATCTAAAACTTTCTCTCATCAAACGTTTTATTCTGTTACGAATGATAGCACGTTTATGAATTTTTTTACTAACAACAAAAGCTATTTTTGTCTGTAAATCAGGGTTTATTTTTTCCTTACCGAAATATATACACATATTATTATCAGCAACTATATGGTTCAATTTATAAGTTGCAATAAAAGCAGAATATTTTTTTAATCTGTATTTCTTTTGAAGCATAATTTTATTTTACATTAAAAAAGGACTGAATAAACAGTCCTTTTATATAAATAATTAAACCTAAAATTTAATTTAAGAACAAAATACTAAGCTCTTTCTTTTGCAGTAATAGCTAATTTATGACGGCCTTTAGCTCTTCTTCTGTTTAAAACTTCTCTTCCGCCTGCTGTAGCCATACGTGCTCTGAAACCGCTAACATTTTGTCTTTTTCTTTTAGTTCCTTCCAGCGTACGTCTCATTTTATTTCTCCTTGAATGTGTTTTTTTTCGCTATATCATAATAAATAAGACATAACTTAAAGTCAATCACGAAAAAGAAAAAGGTTAAATAATATGAACAGAATCGGTTTTATCGGCGGCGGAAAGATGGCAGCTGCAATAATAAAAGGAATTATAAATTCCAATTGGTGTGACTCTAAAAATATTATTGTATCGGACAAGAATGAAGATGCTCTTAATTTATTAGGTAAAACTTACAAAATTAATACAACATTAAGTAATATTGATGTAATTAAAAATTCCAATATTATATTATTTGCAGTAAAACCATTTGTCTTAAAAGATGTATTAAACGAAATAAAACCTTATATAACAAAAGAGCATATTATCTTATCAATTGCAGCAGGTATATCAATAAATACAATTGAAGAAATTGTCGGCAATATTCCCGTAATAAGGATAATGCCCAATACTCCAGCATTGGTAAATGAAGGTATGAGTGCAATTTGAAAGGGAAATTACGCAACTGACGAACAGAGTGAACTTGCAATAGAAATATTTAAAAGTGTAGGGAAAGTAGTAAAAGCAGAAGAAAAATATATAGATATAATAACTGCAATATCAGGAAGCGGACCAGCTTTCTACTATTACATAATAAATGAAATAGCAAAAGCAGGAGAAAAGCTTGGTTTAGATTATAAAACCTGTTTAAAATTATCAGCGCAAACAGCATATGGCTCTGCAAAAATGATAATGGAAACAGATACAACGCCTGAACAACTAATAATAAATGTAACAACACCTGGCGGATGTACTGCAGTGGGTAATGAAATATTAAAAGAGAACAAGATTTCTGAAATTCTTTTTGATACTATAGAAAAAACAGCACAAAAAGCATTTGAATTGGGGAAAAATTAATCATGACAAAAAGAGCATTAATAAGTGTATATAACAAAGATAAACTTGTTGAATTTGCAGAAAAACTAACAAAGAAATATAATTACGAAATAATAGCAACAGGTTCTACATATGATTTATTAAAAGAAAATCATATAAATGCAAAAGAGATAACAGAAATAACAGGGACAAGACAACTTATTAACGGAAAAGTAAAAACATTATATCCTGACATTTTTGCAGGAATACTTGCCGATTTAAACAATCCTAAAGAAAAAGCTGATATTGAAGAAAAAAATATAAAACTTTTTGATATGGTAGTAGTTAATTTTTATCCCTTTGAAGAAGCTGTAACAAAACAAGTTGAAGAAACTGAACTAACAAACACTATTGATATTGGTGGTCCATCTATGCTAAGAGCAGCAGCAAAAAATAATAAAAGAGTTCTTGCTATATCATCTCCCGAACAATATAAAGAAGTTTTATCTGATTTAGAAGAACACAATGGAGAAAGTTCACTAAAACTAAGAAGAGAATTTGCACTAAAAGTTTTTGAAAAAACATTAGATTTTGATACAAAAATATTACAAGAATTATCAAACAGATTCGAAGAAGACACAAACAATTATTTTTCGTTAAATATAAAAAAAGCAAAAGATTTAAGATACGGTGAAAATCCTCATCAAAATGCAAGTATATATTATACAAATAATACTGTAGATTATGAAGTTCTTAACGGCAAAGAACTTTCATACAATAATATATTAGATGTAAGTGCTTGCACAAACATACTAAGTGAATTTTATGATGTATGTGCTTGTGTAATAATAAAACACAATACTCCTTGTGGAGCTGCATTAGGTAAAGACATATCTGAAGCCTGGAAAAAAGCATTAGATTGTGATCCTTTGAGTGCTTTTGGCGGAATTGTAGGCTTCACACAAGTAGTAAATGAAGATCTTGCTAAACAACTTACAGCTATGTTTTTAGAAGTTGTTATTGCTCCTGATTTCACACCAAAAGCATTAGAACTTCTCAAAACTAAGAAAAATTTGAGAGTAATAAAATTGAATACATCGTTAATAGAATATAAAAATCATTTAAATCAAGAAATAAGAATAACTCCATTCGGAACTTTAATTCAAGATTCAGATAAAGGAGAACTGGATAAAGAGAATTTCAAAGTTGTAACAAAAGCAAAACCAACAGCTGAAATGGTAGAAGATATGATTTTTGCGTGGAAAATAGTTAAACATGCAAAATCAAATGCAATTGTAATAGCGAAAGATTTTAAAGCAATCGGAATCGGTCAAGGACAAACAAGCAGAGTTGATGCATTTGAAATAGCATTAAATAAAGCTTGTGACGGTTCAAAAGATGCAGTTGCAGCTTCTGATGGTTTCTTCCCTGCTATAGATAATATACATGTAGCAGCCCAAGGCAGAATTGCTGCTATTATTCAACCCGGTGGAAGCATAAAAGATGAAGATGTAATAAATACAGCAGATAAATATAATATTGCTATGATAACTACAGGAATAAGGCATTTTAAACACTAATATGGAAGACAATAAAGACAAAAAAGTAATAAATACTCTATCTTTAGGGCATTTTATAACTGATACATACTCCGGATTTTTAAATCCGATAATGCCGTTTATTGCTGCAAAAATAGGTATAACAATGGCTGTTGCTACTGTACTTATATCTATATCTAATTTAACATCATCATTATCTCAACCATTTTTTGGCTATATAGCAGATAAATGGCAAAGACGATTCTTCATTTTCTGGGGAATGCTTATGGCATCAATATTTTTGTCTTTCTTAGGATTGGCAAATAATATTTATGCACTTATTATATGTCTTCTGTTAGGACATATGGGAGTTGCGTTCTTTCACCCGCAAGCAACAAGCATTGTTTTTAACTATTCAAAACAATCTGAAAACAGTAAGGATATGAGTATATTTATCGCAATGGGGACTTTTGGTTTTTCACTCGGACCTGCTATATCTTCAGGTATAACTGAAATATGGGGTTTAGAAAAACTTCCTTTTGCTTGTTTTGTAGGTATCATAATGGCATATATAACATTAAAAACAGTACCGAGATTAAACACCTTGCACATAGAGAAACCAAAAGTTTCAATTATTACGGCAATAAAAGAAATATTTAAAAATAAGCCCGTTTCTATTTTAGTCGGAGCATCTATAGTAAAGGCTTTTGTTGTTTCTTCTTTTCCTATTATTTTACCTTTTTATTGGAAGTCAATGGGATATAATGTTTCAAAAATAGGCATAATTCTTTTATTATTTATGTTGTCAGGTGCACTTGGGGTTGTAACAAGTCCATTACTTGAAAAAAAAGTGGGTATAAAAAATGTGTTTTATATTTCATTGATTACAGTAGCACCTCTCGGTATTATTTTCTACTTAAATAACGGAATGGGAATAATAGGATTATTATCCTTTATTTTGATTGCATATTTTAGTTTACTTGCATCTCCAGTAAATATGGCTTTGGCTCAAAAGTTAATGCCTGAATTTAAGAGTATGATTTCCGGGTTCATAGGTGGCTTCAGCTGGGGAGTTATTGGAATTTTACTACCTTTGATAAGCTTACTTGCTGAAAAATTCGGTTTTATGAATATATTGTTAATTATGACTTTTGTACCTTTTGCATTCTCTTATTTCATTAAATATATACCAAAAGATTAATATTCAATTATTTGTATGAAACAAAATATAAAAATCTGAATTATTATTAGTTTATGAATAAAAAATCATCAGATTTTAAAATTAATAGAGCAACTTGGATTGCAATGCTTGAACAAGGTAAACTTGCTGAAGCTATAAATTGTTATGAAAATTATATTAATAAAATAGAAAAAGAATCAGAAGTTCAAGAAATAAAACATTCAGAAAATATATTAGTTGAAAAGCTCAAAAAATTATCAGATAAATACTATCAAGAAAAGAATTATTCAAATGCTTTAATTTGTTATAACTATATTTATCAATTAGATTCCCAAAATACAACCAATATAAAGAATCATATAAATTGTCTGGAAAAACTTGAACAATACGATTTACAACTAATATTAGCAAAAAGACTAATTAAGTTAAAAAAAGAAGCTGAAAATTATAAAATTTTAAGTAACGCTTATGAGAAAAATCAAGAATATAAAAAAGCAATAGAATATTATAATAAATATCTTAATAAAATAAAAAAAAGTGAACTTGAAGCACAAGATTACAATATAATAGGCTGTCATTATTTCAATTCTTATATTAAAAAGACACAAAATCCAAATGATGCAAAAAATGCACTTGAATATTTTAAGAAAACAATTGAAAAAGTACCAAACAATAAATCATACCTAAAAAATACAATCGTAGCCGCAATGAAAGCAAAAGACTACAAGACAGAAAAAGAATGTTGGGATATATATATAAAAAATGGTTATACTGATAAAGATGATGAATTCACATATTGTGCATCTTGTCTGCGAAATGGTGACATAGAAGAATGGGCAAAATATTATGGGTCAAGATTTGAAAAAAATGAACCTACTATATATCCTAAATTAAACAAACCGATATGGACCGGTAATGAAGATTTATCAAATTCGACGCTTCTTGTTCACTATGAACAAGGTTATGGCGACAATTTCTTAATGTTTGGATATATGCCAAGACTTGTAAAACTTGCGAAAAAAGTAATATATTATATACAAAACAATGCATATGATTTAGTCAAAGATAATCAATTTGGAGTAGAAGTACACTG
>CALUQL010000113.1 GCA_944322895.1 Candidatus Gastranaerophilales bacterium | reverse complement strand
AGGTTTGTTTCTTCTTGAGTTAGAGGAGTTAGAAAAAAGCTTTCTACTTCCTCTACAGTTTCATCTTGGGCGATAAATCTTTGCATATTAGCATTGATATATTCATCTTTTAATGTTTTTATAAGTTTCATTTTATGCTTCTATTGTTGCTTTGTTTTTATTTTAAATAGAATATACGTCATATTTGGTGCTATATTCCTTTGATGTTTAAACTTTTTTTTGCATGTGCTATTAGAAATTTTTTCATACTAATTTATATAATTTATCTATTGTCCAATCTGGTTCTTGATTGCCAGTCAATATTGCTTCAATTATTTCTTTAGGCAAAAATCTTAATTTCATAATTCTATTTATATAACTATTAGACTTTTGTTCTGAACTTAGCTTATTTTCAAACATTAATTTGTGATAATAAAAACTTTTTGCTATTGCTTTCGTTAAGGTCTCATTTACACATTTTTTATTAATTTCACCTAGAATTAATTTACAACCATTTTTTACACTTGAACTTATTCTAATTTTATAAGCCAGAGTGATTAGAGTATTATCATCAAAATTTTGTATTGAAGGAATTTCTGATTTAAATGCAATATATTCAATAGCTTCTTTCAATGTTGTTTCAGAAATAGTAATTAGAACTTGTTCTTTAGATAATATTACTTTTATAATGGAATGCCTTATAAAATTAACATCCAAATCATTATTAGACATTGCTTCTAGTATGAAATTTTGTTGCTGTAAAGAATGTTGTTCAAATAATTTTTGAATAGTTCTTTTATCTAGGATATATTCTTTTAGTTTTTCAATAACAAATTTTTCAATTTCGTTTGCAGGAATTCTTGATACAGTACCGACATTATCAGTTTTTTGTTGTATTTTTGATTGACTTAAATAATAACGGTAACGTTTCCCCTTTTTATTGCTATGCGAAGGAGACATATAATTGTTTTTATCATCAAATAATTTTCCCTTTAATAATGATATGCACTTGGCATTTACAGAGTTTTTCCTAATTAAAGTGTTTTTTGATAAAAGTTTATTTGTTTTTTCAAAAAGATCAATATCAATAATTGCATCATGAAGACCTTCATTTATTTCATTTTTATGTTCTATTTTACCTATATAAACTTTATTTGTAAGAATTCTGTATAAATGCCCTCTGGAGAAAAATTTACCTTTTCTTGTTAGTATTTCTTTATTTCTCAAATAAATCATTAATTTGGGAACAGAACCTATTTCAAGATATTTATTAAATATTGTCTTTATAATATCTGCTTCAGATTGAATTACTACAAGTTTTCCATTTTCTCTTTTATAACCAATAGGAGTTGTTCCATTCATCCACATCCCTTTTTTACGTGAAGCTGCAAATTTATCTCTTATTCTTTCTCCAGTTACTTCTCGTTCAAATTGTGCAAATGAAAGTAAAATATTTAAAGTCAATCTTCCCATTGAAGTAGTTGTATTAAATTGTTGTGTAATTGATACAAATGAAGCTGAGTGCTTATCAAGAATTTCAACAATTTTAGCGAAATCCATCAATGAACGAGTTAAGCGGTCTACTTTATAAACAACAACTATATCAATGGATCCACTTTCAATATCTTTTAATAAATTTTGAAAAGCTGGACGATTCATTGTTCCACCAGAAAAACCTCCATCATCATATTGTTTTTCAATTAGAGTCCAACCTTCATGACGCTGAGATTTAATATATGCTTCACAGGCTTCTCTTTGAGCGTCTAAAGAATTAAAATCTTGTTCCAAACCTTCTTCAGAAGATTTGCGAGTATAAATTGCGCATCGTAAAATCTTTGTCATAGCCTATTAATCGCTCTTTATATTAGATTATTCAACTCAATAGACACAATTCTTATCATATTAATCCAAAGAATTTTTTACCATTCCAACGAGTACCGGTAATTTCATTAGCAATTGCAGAAAGACTTCTATAGATTTTATTGTTATATTTATAACCATTATCACATTTTTCTACTTCGAACCTTTTGCCCTTAAACTCTCTTATAAACCTTGTACCTGATTTAATTTCTAATTTTATAGAATCTCTTTGATAACCAGTCTGCAAATCTTCTATAAGTTTCTCAAGTTGTCTGATAGTACCTTTATCAAACTTGCCATATTTTTTATACCAATTTAGGTACTGCTTAGCATAATTTATATGCACATGCTTTGGGAGCATTTCTCCATAGCAATTAAGCCATTCTTGTTCTATTTCTTTCCTGTTTTTCGTCATATCATACCTCTTATTACTAATATTAATCGCTCGTATTGCTTATAAATTCAAGCCTTTAAGATTTTAAAAGGTAAAGATAGTACATTTTAAAACGTATTCTACGAATTAAATCGCTGTATTACAATAGGCATATTGAAATCTAGAATTAAAAACTGTATAATATACATGTATTCTAATGTGTACCGTTTGAAGGAGGAACCTTATGATTTATGAAACAAAATTGGTTTCAGTAAAAACAGCAGAACTAAAACCAAATAAAAAAAATCCAAGGATTCATAGTAAGAAGCAGGAGTCTATATTAACCTATGCAGTAGAACATTTTAAATTCTTAAATCCCCCAATTGTTGATAAATCAAAACACATCTTAGCTGGAAATTTAAGATATGAAGTTGCTAAAATACTTGGACTTGAAGAAATTCAAGTCCTTATTATTGACCACCTTTCTGATGATGATATAAAAGCTTTTATAATAGCTGAAAATAAAATTGCAGAAATGGCAGGTTGGGATAAGGAAATTCTAAAAATAGAGCTTCAATATCTCTCAGATATAGGTTATGACTTATGTACAACGGGGTTTGAAATTGCTGAAATCGATTTGATAATAGATAATGTTGTAACTGAAAATAGTTCTGATGATGAACTACCAAAACCTTCCGAGATCGCTCAACGTGTGAAAAAGGGTGATATTGTTGTTCTTGGTAAACATAAGCTAGTTTGTGCAAATGCACTAAAACAAATAAGTTATAAAGCCTTAATGCAAGATTCTAGAGCAAATATGTCATTTGTAGATTATCCTTATAACGTCAAAATTATCGGGAATGTAACTACTAAAAAGCACTTTAAAGAGTTTGCAAATGCTTCTGGAGAAATGACTAAAGAAGAATTTAAAGAATTCTTACAAAAGGCAATGCAACTGCAAAAAGAATTTTCTGAAGATGGTTCAATCCATTTTGGTTGCATGGACTGGAAACATATTGAAGAAATTATTACAGCTGGAAATTCTGTTTTTGACGAGCTCAAAAATGTATGTATATGGGATAAACAGACTGCCGGAATGGGGTCTCTATATCGCTCACAGCATGAAATGATTTTTGTATTTAAAAACGGAACCGCACCGCATATAAACAATATTCAACTCGGAACCTATGGACGATATAGAACAAATATTTGGAACTATCAAGGTATGCACGTTTCAAACCCTCAAGCTAAGGAACTATTGCAATATCACCCAACAGTTAAACCTTGTGCTCTAGTAATGGACGCAATCTTAGATTGTTCTAGACCAAATGACATCATATTAGATTCTTTTGGCGGTTCTGGTACAACTTTAATTGCAGCTGAAAAGGTTGGGCGTAGAGCTCGTTTAATAGAAATTGACCCTCATTACTGTGATGTTATTATTACTAGATGGGAAAAATTAACAGGTCAAAAAGCCGAAATAGTAGGAAATATAGGAGATTTAAATAATGGATAAAGAATATGAAGTCGGTTACAAAAAGCCTCCTAAGGAATACCAATTTAAACCAGGGGAAAGTGGGAATAAAAAAGGACGTCCTAAGCGTTTTCAGGACTTTAAAAGCGATTTCCAAGCGGAATTAGAAGAAACAATTACCCTAAAAGAAGGTAATAACGTAAAAACAATGACAAAGCAACGAGCTTTAATTAAAAGACTAATTACTAATGCTCTAAATGGTCACGCTCCTTCTATAAAGCTTGTGACAAGCATAATGTGCTCTATGCCTGTAAAAAATGAGGATTTAAGCGAAGATCTTTCTGTTGAAGATGCGAAAATCTTACAAGATTTTATAGAAAGGAATACTAAATAATGGATATAAAAGAATTTAATGTAATCTTGAGAAATGATTTCTATGCTTTTATTCAAAAAGCTTTTAATGAAATTGATAATTCTCAAGAATTTGTTCATGCGGATTATTTAAAAATAGTAACCGATGCTTTACAAAAATGTGCAGAGAAAAAATGTAAAAGACTCATAATTAATATTCCACCCAGAAAATTAAAATCTTTAATCACATCAATAGCATTACCTGCTTGGATTTTAGGACATGATCCTAATGCAAGAATAATTTGCGTAAGTTACTCCTTAGATCTAGCAAGTAAATTCTCTAGGGATTGTAAAAAATTAATGAACAGTTCTTTTTATAAATCTGTTTTTAAAACCAGGCTTAATCCCGAAAAACAAAATGAAAAGCAACTGGAAACGACTCAGAATGGATATCGCTATGCTACTTCTGTAGAAGGAACTTTAACCGGATTTGGAGGGAATTTTATTATAGTAGACGACCCTATTAAAGCTTCTGATGCGACTTCCCAAGTTATTAGGAAAAGTGTTAATGATTGGTATGATAATACTTTATCTTCAAGGCTTGATAACAAAAAAGAAGGGGTCATAATTGTAGTTATGCAGCGTTTACACATAGATGATCTTACGGGACATCTTCTTAAACAAGATGGATGGGAGGTTCTATCATTACCGGCAATTGCAGAAAAAGATGAAAAATATGTTCTTTCAAATGGAAAAGAAGTTCTAAGAAAAGAAGGAGAAGTTTTATGCCCTGTTTTAGAACCGGTAGATGAAGTCCTAAAATTGAAGAAAAGTATGACGAATTATAATTTCTCTGCCCAATATCAACAAGCCCCCATTCCTGAAAAAGGAAATATTATAGATTTTGGTTTATTTAAATATTACGATATTGCACCTGCTGGAGGAAACGTGTATCAAAGTTGGGATATAGCTTTTAAAACAGGGAAAAATAATGATTATTCTGTCTGTATAACTGCGAAAATAGTTGATGAAAACATTTACATAGAAAATATTTATAGAGATAAAATAGACATAGCAGCATTAGAATGTGAAATCATTACTCAAGCTCAAAAGTTTCAATGTAAAAATATTATTATAGAAGCAACTAATAGCACAGAACTACTGCTCCAAAACCTTGCTAAAAGGAATATATATCCTATAAAGTATAACCCCAAAGAGTCTAAAGAAACTAGAGCCAATTATGCATCGCAACCGTTGGCTTATGGACAAATTTATCTCAAGCGAAATGCTCCTTGGATTGATGATTTTAGAGCAGAAATTGTCGCCTTTCCTTTTGGAGTAAATGATGATCAAGTCGACGCTTTCTCACAATTAGTTATTAATAAAACAAAAGTTTATTGTAACACGTTAGAAAAAAT
>CALUQL010000112.1 GCA_944322895.1 Candidatus Gastranaerophilales bacterium | reverse complement strand
GTAACATCACAAGACATTATAACTTTTGCATTCATTCCTTCAGCAATAGGACGTACTCTTTTTTCCATAACTTCACCGGCATAAGTGAACGCTATTTCAGCCCCTGCTTCAAATAATTGTTTTGCAATACCATAAGCAATACCATGTGTGTTAGAAACGCCAAAAATAACGCCTCTTTTGCCTTCCATTAATTTCATAAAAAAATCCTCTTCTTTTCTATAGTATAAATTTTACAATTAAAAGAGTTGTTTTTCAAATATAATTTCTAATTTAATTATTTGATATAAAAAATTTTAAACAAAAATTTTTTTTACAAGATTTATATATATAAAGCGAAAGGAAACTACATGCTAATACGTAAATATTCGCCATTTTATACACCTAAACAAATAATAAAAAATATTTATATTAAACATAAAATAGATAAAAGTCCTATTCAAGAATATTTTTACAAAAAAGGAAAACATAATCCTTTAAAATATGCAAAAGCAGGCTTATCCTCCAGTTATAAAAAACCTTCTCTTCTTACAAGAATAAAAGACTCTATTAAAGAATTTATAATAGAAAATCTATAAATAAGATCCATTGTCTATTTTTCACAAATTTCTTTAACTTTGTCTTGAAGCTGTTTTTTATTATGTATTATTGAAGAAATAAATGCAGCCCCAACAATTACAAGACCGACACTACCGGTAACAACCTCAGGGATTTCAATTCGAGTACTTATAAACATAATTATAGCTAAGAATCCGATTGCCCAATGAGCACCATGTTCTAGATATAAATACTGTTTTAATGTCTTCATATCAACCATAAAGATTGTTAATGAACGAACAAACATAGCACCGATTGCCAAACCAATTGAAATAATAATAATATCCTTACTTATAGCAAAAGCACCTAAAACACCATCTAAAGAAAAAGATGCATCTATTAATTCCAAATAAAGGAACCCAATAAAACCAAGTTTAGCAGTCTCGCCCATAATTGCAGCTTTCTTCTCTGCAACTTGTTCCAATAAATTACTGATACTATCGATAACTAAGTATAAAATAATACCTATAAAACCCGCCATTAAAACAGCATTTTTTTGTTCTTCAGGTATAAAATTTTGCAAAATTAATAAAGCTAATAATGCAAAAACTACATCAATATATTTCACACAATTTAATTTAATCAATCTCTTTTCTAAAAAGGCAATCCAGTGAACTTCTTTTTCTTCATGGAAGAAATATGCAAGAAAAATCATTAAAAGAAAAGCGCCGCCAAAAGTAACTAATGGAGCATGTACAAGATGAAGATAATGAGCATATTTATCAACATCATAAAAAGCCAACTTTGTTACATCAATTAATGTTAAACCTGAAAATGCGGCAACTACAATAATTGGAAATAAAAATCTCATCCCAAACACAGCAATTGCAATACCCCAAGTCAAAAACCTGTGGCGCCAAGTATCATTCATCTTCTCAAGTTTTATTGCATTAATAACCGCATTATCAAAAGATAACGTAACTTCCAATATAGAAAGAAAGGCAACTATAAACAAGCATAAAAAACCGCTTCCAGGATGAGAATGTTCTCCCCAGAAATAAGCTAATAAAATACCAACTATAGTTACAATTAAAGAGCCTCTAAAATATTTCAACATAACCTACCTCTATCTAGTGTCGCAATAAACTGAAATTTCGTCATTTTCACTTTATTGCTAGCCTTTTCTAAATGCCACTCACAAAATTTTACTTACTTTTTCGGTTTATCAGAAATTTTGTTCGGACAATCTACTACTAAAAAATTATATAAAAAAAATAGAGTAAAAAAGTCATCTCTTTACTCTATTTTTTATAATCATTAATCTGACAAATTAGTCTTTAGCATGGCCTGCAGTACCAAGAACGTTAATCATTTTATGTTTAACCATTTCTTTTACAGCAGTTCTACCTGGACCCATATATTCACGAGGGTCAAATTTTTCAGGATGTTCTACAAAGAATTCTCTGATTGTAGAAGTCATTGCTAATCTTAAGTCAGTATCAATATTAATTTTAGCAACACCGTGTTTAGAAGCATAATTTAGCATTTCTTCAGGAACACCTTGTGCATCAGGTAAGTTACCACCAAATTTATTACATTTAGCAACAAATTCAGCAGGTACAGAAGAAGAACCATGAAGAACGATTGGATAATCACCAAAGCCAGCTTCTTTTAATGCATCTTTAATTTCTTTTAATCTTTCAAAGTCTAATTTAGCTTCACCTTTGAATTTGTATGCACCGTGAGAAGTACCAATAGCAATAGCTAAAGAATCACAACCTGTTTGTTTTACGAATTCAACAGCTTCTTTTACATTAGTATATTTAGCATCTTTAGCATCAACATTAACATCGTCTTCAACACCAGCTAATTTACCAAGTTCAGCTTCAACTGAAACTCCTCTTTCATGAGCATATTCAACAACTTTTTTAGTTAAAGCAACGTTTTCTTCGAATGGGAATCTTGAACCGTCAATCATAACTGAAGAGAAACCGCCATCGATACAAGCTTTACAAATTTCAAAATCAGCACCATGGTCTAAGTGAAGAGCAATAGGTACTGTAGTTGTAGCTAAAGCAGCTTCAACCAATTTAATTAAATATGTTTGATTAGCATATTTTCTTGCACCAGCAGAAACTTGAAGAATAATAGGAGATTGAGTTTCTTCAGCTGCTTCCGCAATACCTTGTAAAATTTCCATGTTATTTACATTGTAAGCACCAATAGCATATCCGCCAGCCAATGCTTTTTTGAACATTTCATTTGTTCCAACTAATTTTCTTTCTGCCATTACTAGCCTCCTCTTGTTTACATAACGATTATAATCTAACTCAAACAAAAAATGTTTACAAGCAAAATGAATTTGCATTTTATAAGCCCCAAAAGATTAATTAAAAAATAGAATATTTAAAATTATAGAGTTTCTATTTTTTGAATATCGGGCATTCTATTAAATATGTACAATTGAAAGTTCAAAAAAAAAATGTTACAATCGGAAACATAAAAGTGAATGGAGGACAAAATGTCAAAAGAAGACAGCTCAATCAGTTTTGGAGTCGGATTACTTCTAGGTGTTGTAGGCGGTGTAATTGCTGCCGTATTATATGCGCCAAAATCAGGCGAAGAAACACGTAAGGATGTTGAAAATGTTATTACAGACATGGCACAGAAATACACTCCCGAAATCAAAGAAGCAAAGAAGCAGGCACTAACTTCTATTGATGTAATGAGATATCGTTTAGAACAGCAATATAACAAAATCAACGAAACTATTAAAGCAAAACAAATTGCAAAAGCAAAAGAAAAAGAATCCGTTGATTATGAAGTCAACTAGGAGATAGATGATAATGACCCCAGTACTAGAATGTATTTTAGCTATTTTTATAGTTGTATTAATTATAGTTTCAGTCATATTAACTGTATTCCTTGTAAAATTTATAAAAGAGGCAACTCTTACACTTACAAGTCTTAAGAATCTCACAGATATGACCAATAAAGAACTTGAACCCGCATTAAAATCGGTAAATAATATTCTATCAACAGTAAATAATGTTTCGAATGCTACCAATAAGCAATTTGAATTAATAAAAAAGATCTTAACAACATTATTGGGTGCATCTTGTGTAGCATTTGGAAATGCAAAAAACGGTGGATTTTTTAGCGGATTAAAAAGTGGTTTTAATTTATTTAGAAAAAAAGGAGACAAAAATGTCAATAGGTAGATTTATAGCAGGTTTTGCAATCGGCAGTATTGTAGGCGGATTAATTGGTGTTCTTTTAGCACCTCAGTCAGGTGAAGAAACTCGCGAACAATTAGCTGATAAATCAAAAGATATTTGTGATAAAGCTCATACTGCAGTTTCTGAAATTCAAACCAAAGCTGACGGCATTGTTAGTGAAATGCAAGCTAAAGGTGATGAATTAATTGCAAAACTTCAAGATGTAATCAACAAACAAAAAAAAGTTGAAGAATAGAATAACTAAATATTTACAATCAAAAAGACTCAATTTTATTTGAGTCTTTTTTGTTAATAAAATTATTTGAAATTATTTTTACTTCATTAGATAATAACTTTGTATTAATAATGAAAAGGATATTAAGATGACAGAAACAATGGTATCAGATGTTACGTTAAAACTTGATATGTCAAATCTTTCAAAATACAGCAAGAATGCAGAGCAAGCTGTAGAAACAATCAAAGAAAGAGCAGGCAAACCGGGTCAATTTCTAAATTGGATTAGAGTATTGCCTGAAAATCAATTAAAAACAATTGATAACTTATATGACATGGCAGAAAAAGCCAAAGACAATAAATATACAGACCTTGCTATTCTTGGGATAGGCGGTTCAAGACATACTACAGAATCATTAATCAGAATGATCGGTAAAGAAGCAAATGTACATTTCTTTTCTTCTGTAGATTCAGAAAGTTTCAGAAGATTTATTAATACTTTAGACTTGGCCAAAACACAATTCTTAGTAGTATCAAAATCAGGTGGCACTATAGAAACTACTGTTGCTTATGAAAATGCAAAAAAAGTTATGCAAGAATATTTAGAAAGAGAAGATGTTTCTGACAGATTCATTGCAATGACTGATGTTTCAGCAGAAAAAAGTAATCTTAGAAGGATGGTCAACGCAGGCGATATCAAACTTTCAGGTTTAGTTCATGATGATGTAGGCGGAAGATTTTCTATCTTTGATGATGCTACTATATTTACTTTAGCATATGTTGGAGTAGCAAAAGAAGACGTTATTGCAATGCTTCAAGCTTCATTAAAAGCACAAGAAGAATTTTTGAATCCAGACATAAATAAAAATATGGCACTTCAACAAGCAGCATTCAATGTTCAATCAAGACTTGACGGAAAACAAAAACACTTCATTGAATACTTTGGTGACGCATTCCAAGGTACAACTTTGTGGGAAAAACAATTAAAAAATGAATCTTTAAAAGCAAGAATTTCAACAGATACAAATGTTGGACCAGGATATTTACACTATAATGCAGAAGCTGATTTAGATAGTGCAAATAAAGATTCTTTCTTTACTTTTGTTTATGTAACTCCGCAAGAAAAAGTAACAAAAGCAGTTCTAACAGGTGTAATTGCAGCATATTCAAACATGCACCCTGTTTCTGTTGTTGAACTTAAAGATTTATCACTTACTACTTTAGCTAAATTTATTGAATTTAAGCACTTTGAAACATTATACACAGGTAATATTCTAAGACAAATAGATGGTGATATAACAGAAATGGATGTGGCTCTGCCAGAAGTACTTCAACCAAACGTAGAAATTTATAAAAAAGAAGTAAGAAAAGCAATGGCACAGTAGTCATTAATAGAAAAAGTAAAAAGAGGAAACATCCTGTTTCCTCTTTTTTATATATTGTTACTTGTATTAACCTACACCGTTGAATTTTGGAGTTGCTCTGTCGATTGCAGCACCTTCTGCTTCTTCTACTGCTTCTAATTGTTTTTGTAGTGCTGTTACCATTGTATCGAGTCTTTTTACTTCCATTTC
>CALUQL010000111.1 GCA_944322895.1 Candidatus Gastranaerophilales bacterium | reverse complement strand
AATTAAATATTTATTCATTATGTACTTTTCTCATTACAGAAAAGTACCAAAAGGCTAGCAACTTGATATTCCGTTTCGATTTTGTTAATTTCAACCTAAAGCTTTGTAACTCGGACTTCGTCCTCAAACAAACAAAGCTTTGACGTTGTTTCTATAAACAAAATTACGAAACTACATATATAGTTGCATTAATTATTCAATATCGTTTTACAATATGGATACATGCAACCAAATGAAAATTATATGAAGTATGAACATAACTTGAATTGTTTTGAAAAAACAGCGCTTCGGTGATTACCCGTGACAAAAAAATATAGCTGGGAAGAAATTCGTTTTTCAATAGCTTACCTGTATGTTGTGTAAACTCCTCAAAGCAATTTTATGCTTTCGACCTCACGGACTCTGCCGAGTAAAACGATTTAATATCGTTTTACGAGAGGGACCGTGCGCTCCAATGAAAGTTATGTGAAGTAATGAACATAACTTGAATTGTTTTGAAAAAACAGCGCTTCGGTGATTACCCGTGATAAAAAAATATAGCTGGGGAGAGATTCGAACTCTCGACCTCACGGGTATGAGCCGTGCGCTCTCGCCAACTGAGCTACCCAGCCAAAAAGCTAAAATAATTATTATACGCTAAAAAAAAAAATACAAGACCTATTTTTTCTAAATGAAATATTAATACAAAATCAAACTAAAAAAGGCGGGAATAAATCCCGCCATTCATATTAGTTTTGTTCATTCCATGCTTTTTCAAGAATTTTTAATTGAATAGCTAAATTCGGATTTGAATTAATAGCAGAAAATACTTTTCTCATAACATCAGTAAGTTTGTAAGAAAATGCAGAACTTTCATCTCCACCATACTTATGAGTTAACTCATGCAAAGCAGTAGCAAAAGCTTCCGAAAAAGATGCATTACCAATATATTCTCTATCAAGCCAGAAACCTAAAGATTTTTGCCCATCCAAAATTGCTTCACCATTAACATTTTTATAAGCTTTATCTTCGACAGCAGAACTTCTATCATAAATAAATATCTTTGTATCAAGTTCTTCAGGTGTAAAGAAATTTCCTTCTGTTAAAACATTACTCAATAAATTTATAGCTTGTTTTAAAATTAAAATTTTATTTTTTTCTGATTTCGTTGGTTCTACAGGAGTATGTTTTCTTGTTTCTTTGACAAGTTCCTCAATTGAACGCATTCCTAGATTTTGCAAAAGGCTACAACATATCTTATAACCAGCATTTTCATACATTCTTCTTAATTCATCAGATACTCGCCAAGAATCAGCAACGTACATATCAGATGGGAATTGAATATTCAAATCAAGTCTATCATAAGCACCTTTGAATAACCCGTAAACAAAACTTGTACCAATAGTATTATGATTGTTGTTCATTGTACAAACATCCCAATATTCTTGTAGGCTGTGAATTAATTTAACAGCATCATCTTTAGACATATTTTCTTTAGAAATCACCCAAGAACCTAAAGCTTCAAGATTATCTCTTGTTAAAGAAGTTCTATCTCTGGAAGGATCAAAGATAAATTCACCATTATATTTAAGCGGAGGTTTTTTCTTGATTGCTATATTCATGGATTTCATGCCATCATAAGAACCATCAACTTCAAAAGCTTGACCATTAATAAAAAATTTACCATCAGCTTTTTCGTCAATTAACTTCATAGCAAGCATATCATTTTCAAAATCAGGGCATTTAAATGCAGGATTATTATAATGATAAAACCTATCAAACGAATTTATAATAGCTTTTATAAAACCAACATTATCTGTATCAAACTGTATATAATTACCGTCAAATTCAGGAACTTCATCCAATTTATAAGCCAAAACTCTTTTACCAAGGCCACTATCTTGTAGTTGCCAGTTCACATTCCAATTAGCAGAAGCTATATCAACATTTTCTGCACCTTTTTCTTTTAGAAGTTTTAATACAACCATCTTTAAACCTTCACCATAATTGCCAGCGGTTTTATCATCATATCTTTTAGAACTTTCTCCAAGTAAAATTGCTTTATCTGGAGAGAATGTAGCCTTGCCTTCAATTTTAACAGTATATTTTCCGTTTTCTTTTGGCATAACATTAAAGCTTATACCACCAAGAGTCTGACCATGACCATCATAGAAATTTTGCATTAAATCTCTGGCTATTTTATCATTGTTCCATTGCAAGGAATCAGCATAAGACTCACTTATGTTTGTAAAAGTTCTTGGAATAGGTAAAAAATCAATATCTTCACATTTTAATCTAACTTCACCCATATAAGGGAAACTAAACGAATAACTTTTCCCTTCCTGAAATTCCGGATAATCCAGTTGTCTTGCATCACTCCTATTAGTAGTTTTCTCATATCTTTCGGGCAAAATACAAATCGGATTATAATTAACACTTTTATTATTTTTACCTTCTATTTCTATCCTTTTTGTTGGAGAATAAGATAAACTTGAAATATTTAATTCTGAAACTTTATCAGCCACCAAGTCCGAAATGTTTTCAGGTAAAACAATACTATCTAACTGTACACGCAATTGATTATTCTTAGTCTGTAAAGTTTCATTTTGTTCTTTTAGACTCTGGTTGTCAGACTTCATAGTTTCATTGTCAGCTTTTATTTTTTCGTTATCTGCTCTTAGAGCTGCTGTCTTTTTATTTGTAACAGCAATAACTGCAAGTGCCGTTGTTAATGAAGAAAATAAAGCCACAAAAGCAGTTCTGAATTTTTTTAAGAAATCTTGTTTTCTTTCTTTCGTTTCTTTTTTATTCTTAAATTCAATAGAATCAGACTGTTGAATAAATTTCTTTTTTTGTTCCCATTTATTTGATGTTTTAGTAGGGACAATACCTGATAAAAAATTAATTTCCATACATTACCTCTTTTTTAGTTTGAATTAAGTAAATAATATAAAAATCCCAAAGTGCTTATAAATTTAAGATTCTTCATATTTTTTTACAAAAAAATACTATTGTTTTTTTTATTTTTGTTGCCTATATATTTATTTCTTGTATAATATTTCTGTAGGTTATACAAAATGTTACTGCTCAACATATAAGATGTTTTTTTGCAGAAGAGACCACAAAAGAGATTAAATGACAATTTGCGATTTCAATTTTAAGTATTTAAAAGAAAATTCAACCCCAGGAAGCTGGAGACGAGGATATGAATACCACCAAAAAGATCAGGTGGCTTCATTTGAGGTTGGAAAAACAGGTATTAAAGCAAAAGTAAAAGGCAATTTTAAATCCTTTTATGATGTCGAATTAAAATTTAAAAAAACAAGCGTTGAACCAACCTGTTCTTGCCCATTAAAAGAAAAATGGTGTAAACACGCTATAGCAGTTGCAATCAAAGCAATTGAGAATCATGCGTATGATGAATTTTTAGAACGTCGTTTTAAAATAGCACCTGATTATTCTGATTTCCAAACACAGATGAATCAAAATCCGCAAGGCGGTTATATATTCCATTTTAATGCGAAACGCCGTCAAAATTTCTTTTCCATCTTAGTTATGGACAGAAATACAAACAAAGTAATCAGAGATATAGAAGCTCTTCTAAAAGCAATAATTGCAGCACAAAAAGCAGATCCAAATTTTGAGTTAAATAATTCTCAGAAAGTAGAATTAGCAATATTCCAATTATTAATGAAAAACTCAAGATTAGATAAAAAAGCAGGTTGGTATGATATTCCGATTGCAAAATTTGATGGTTTCTTCCAACTTTTAGCCAGAGCTGATGATGTAATTGATGGCAAATCAAAACAAAAACTTATATTTGGTAATGAAGAATGGAAATTATCTTTAGCCGTCAATTTCTCTATGGTTGGTAATGTTCTATTATCTTTATATTGGCAAAGACCTGATAAAGATGATATTATTCCTTTTGAAGAAGTAAGATACTTTTCAAGACAATTAAAATGGGGAAGATATAAGAATAAAGTATTCCCAATAAATATAGCATTATCATCTTTGCCTCAAAACCTAATCAAATCTACATTTACTGATGTAAAAGATGCAGAAGGTGCAAAATTCTTATATGAAGAACTTCCCAAACTTAGAAATTTAATTCCTTGTGAAGTATCAGAAGTAATAGACCGTTTAACATTAGAACAAAAACCACCATTAAACATTGTAACAATGGGGCTTGATTATGATGGTGCATTAAAAGCTGAACTTGAATTTGATTATGATGGCACACGAGTCGCATATTCAAAATCTGCATCAAAGAGCCCATATGTGACAATCAAGAAGCCGAAAGAGGACTTATTATATTGGGTCAGAAGAAATATTGCGCATGAAGAAAGAGCATATCAAATGCTTTTAGCATGTAAATTTGCCCCAATGCAAACAAATAATTTGGCTATTGAAAAAGAAAACGCAATAGATTTTTATAATTATTATCTAAAACAAGCAGGCGATGGCTGGAAATTTGAAGAAAAAGATGATATGTCTTTCTTTAAACTTTCCGAAAAACCATTTGAAATGGTTGCTGATATTGATTTTTCTCTTGACTCAACAGATAGTTTTGAAGTTTCTTTATACGGAAAAGTCGGTGATGAAGAAATTTCTTTTGAAGAAATATACGATTTAATTATTGAAGGTGATAAATATTTAAGAGTAAAAGGACATGGTTTTGTTGAAGTCCCGGGACAAGATATATTCTCACTTTTAAAATCATTTAACACTTTTGACGTATATAAAAATGAAGATAACAGATACATAGTAAAAACATATCGTGCCGGTTTATTATCCGAAATGCAAAACCTTGGTTTTAAATTAAAAATGAGCCGTCGTTTTTCAAGTTTCTGGAAACAAATTTCGACATTTTCAACAATGGATAATGCACCACTTCCAAAAGGTGTAAATGCAGAGCTAAGAGAATACCAATATAAAGGCTTTAGTTGGTTATGGTTCTTATACAAGTACGGTTTAAATGGTATCTTAGCAGATGATATGGGTTTAGGAAAAACACTGCAAGCATTAACGCTTTTACAAAAAGCAAAAGAAAAGGATAAGAAAGCACCAAGCTTAGTTGTATGCCCAACTTCTGTTGTATTCAACTGGGAATCAGAAATACAAAAATTTATACCAACATTGAAATGTCTCAAACTATCAGGTGTTGACAGAAAAGAACATTTTAAAGAAATACCTAAACATGATATAATCATTACAAGTTATGCTCTGATTAGGCGTGACATTGAAAAACTAAAAAAATATGAGTTTAGATACATTATCTTAGATGAATCTCAAAATATAAAAAATCCTGAGTCAATGACAGCTAAATGCATTAAAATGTTAAACGGTCAGCATAAACTTGCGCTATCAGGTACACCAATAGAAAATAAACTGGAAGAATTATGGTCTGTATTTGACTTTTTAATGCCGGGATTTTTATTAAATCAATCTGAATTTAATTACAGATATGTAACTCCAATTGTTGACAGAGGAGAAAAAATCGTTGAAAAGCGTTTAAAATCACAAATATATCCGTTTATTTTAAGACGTATGAAACGAGATGTTGCAAAGGATTTACCGGATAAAGTTGA
>CALUQL010000110.1 GCA_944322895.1 Candidatus Gastranaerophilales bacterium | reverse complement strand
TGAGGATATGCAAAGTGCATATATAATTAGTATACACTATTTACAAGGGTTTGTAAATTTAAAGGCAGTGTATACAAAGTTTTATAATGTATTACTTAGCCCACCATCCGGGTTGATTTTTTGTCGCCCTGCCACCATCTTTCTTAAACCTAAAAACTATTCCCATTAGTTTTGCTTTTTGCACTACATCATAAAGGTCTATTCCACCAATAATCCATAAGCTGCCGCCTTTAGAACGATTATCAACATATTTAACTTTTTCGGAATTAAGGAACTGAATAATATCTTTTTTGGATATTTTATTAGTTTTTTTCAAAGTCTTTTTAGACTCTTCTTTTAAAGTTTTTTCAGGATAAATAACAGAAATATCTTTCTTTATTTCTTTTTCTGGGTTTAAAACATCTCTTTTTTTCTGTTCTAAAATTGTGTCAACTATGTAATTATCGACTTTCCCAATTATGTCATTTTTTACATCTAATGCAGCTTTAACAGCACTAAAATCAACTTTCGGTTCTTCTGTGTTTTCGGCAGTAATAATTATATGAGCACGAGCCTTAATCCTTTGTAATAATTCCGTATCTCTCGAACTATTTACAGCAACTATTTGACTATCTTCTGGTTCAATACCTAATTCATCTAATTCTTTTATTACACGTTCTATAGATAAATCAGGATTTCTATAATATTCACTGCCTCTAATCCTAATAAACCGCCAACCTAAACGCTCAAGAATAGTCTGCCGTTCCATATCCTCACGTATCTTATTCTCACCACTATGATATCGTTCACCGTCACATTCAATAGCAACTTTTTTATTGCCAAAAACTGCGACAATATCTAATCGATATGCACCGACATTCCATTGCTGAACTAAATGATATCCTCTGCTAACAAGAGATTTTGCTACCGAAGATTCAAAAGGAGATTCTGAATTCTTATCAATTTCTGCATTTTTAATATCTATCGAATGTGGATTTATAGCATAATCAATAAGAATTTTACGAATATCACCAGGTTTTAAATCATTAGCAGAATCAATCGAATTGACAACCCATAATTGGTCACGTGCACGGCTTACAGCAACATTATAACGCTTTCTATAAGCATCATCTACACCAAAACCTTGTTTAGTCATTGGTCCATTACCATTTGCACAATCAACCATACTTAAAAATATTACATCTCGCTCATCACCCTGAAAGTTTGATGCATTCCCGCATAATATTTTTCGTTTATCAATTTCTTTAGCATCAAAATGGTTAAAAATTTCTGATTGAATCAATTTAACCTGTTCATCACCCAGTAAAGAAATAACGCCAAAAGTCTTGCCTGTGTATTCCGGCTGTTCCATACAAGCTCTCATTAATGCCACTATTGTTTTAGCTTCATTAGGATTAGTTTTTCCAACACGCTGACCGTCCTTTACACGATAATTTATTACTGCTGGTAACAAAACGCTATTACTGTCATCACGTAAAGGTTTAATTTTATTATCATAAGAAAGCATATTGGAAAAACCTATTATTTCAGGCATACACCTAAAATGTTCTCGCAACATTAATGGTTGAAAAGTTGTTGCCGCGATATCATAAATAGATGTTTTAGCATCATAAAGGTGAGAATTAGGAATTTTGCTTTCAATATACATCCTATTTAAAGCATTCATTCTATCTAGTTCTATACCTATAGCCATTGGACTAACTTGCTTATCATCGCCAACAATAACCAACTTCCGTCCCATATACAATATTGCTAAAGAAGAAATATCTGATTGACTGGCTTCATCAATTATGATAACGTCAAACTTATTTTTTTGAGGATTTAAGCTTTCCAATGCTTTACTAATAGGCATAATCCACCCTGGTACAGCATTTTGACATTTCGCCATTAATTTACGTGCTTTTTCACGATACATAGGAGCATTTTTGCCCGTTCCCTTACCAATTTTTTTAATCGTCTGTTTCCATCCTATAAGGGCTTGTTTCATATCAATATCATTTTCAGTTTTTTTAAGCAAGTTATACCATGCACATTTCTCCGCAAAAGCTGCTGTAACATCACGATAACGTTTACTATAATACAAACTATTTTTTTGAAGCTCTGTATACGGCTCTGATATTATATCTTTAATAATACTATCAAACTGTTTCCACTTCCATGCTTCAATAATATTTTCAGGCACACTATCTGCCCCATGGACGCCACTTCTCTTACTAATTGCCTCTGCCCATTCAGGAGCAACAAAACTAATCCTGTTAATATATTCTTCCCTTTGACGTTTTACAGTAGACTTTTCGTAAATAGCTTTTAATTCTCCAAACGCTATACGATAAGCATTTACGTCTTCTTTATCAATTGCATCAACAATTCTTTTGCAAATATTTGAATTTATTCTTCTACCTGACAAAATTTTATCTTTAGTTTTACAAATAATTAAATATCTTTCATGAATATCATTACATATTTCAAAAGTATCACATATTAATGGCAATATATTAGTAACAATATTAAGTACTTTATTCGTCATTGTAATATCTGAATCAAGAACATTATTTTGAAAAACAATATTATTAGATAAACCAATTGTTTCCATGTATGTTTTTAAAGTAATATAATCATTAGCATACCAATCAAGATAACGTTCAATTAACGGTACATACTTTAATGCAATATTTTCCGGTTCAGATATGCTCAAATCTTTAAATTGCGGAATACCATATTTAGCTATTAAATCATTCCAATAGTTAGCACATGTATTACGCATTTCTTCCATTGCAATTGTGTCAAGAACCAGCTCACAATCCTCTACACTTTGAGGTTGCCTATTATTAATAGTAACTCCATTCAATGCAATCTTCAGCTTAGGATGTAATAAAAGATCTAATTTATTTAATTTTTCTTTATTTTTATATTTATCACGTAATTGAACTAGCGCATTATAAAAATTAGAATCATTATTTAAAATTTTTACATCTTTTCCAAATTTTTCTAAAGTAAGTTTAGCAGAATATTCACTTGTTTTTCTTATTTGTTCAACTAATCTAAGCCATACTTCTTTATATGCGCCTCCATTTTTACCATCAACAGCACAATATTGCATCCATTTTTCTAATGTTCCAAACGCAGCAATATATTTTTTAAATTCTTTTACAGACTCTATTTTTTGATAATTTATATTAAAACTTCCTAATGAAGTTTCTAAAATTAATTCAGGTTCTGTAATCAAATTTTGTATTTTCCATTGATTTTTCTCACAAATCTCTTTTAAATGTTCTTTATTTACTTCTATTTTTTTACATTCTGCTTCGAACTCTATTGGAGATATTATTTCATCTGGTGAAGGAATATCACTCTCAAGTTCAGTTTCTTCTTCTAAACTAACATTTCCATTACTATGATATAAAAATGCTAATTCTTCTGAACTAAGCGGTATTGGCTCATATAATTTTACGTTGCCTGGTATATAAGATAAATTTTGGCTATTTTCGCAAACAAACTTTGCAGCCTTAGATAAAGATATACTTTCTCCATTAAAAACAATATTATTACTTTCTTGATTTATGATAGTAAATAGCTTTTTCCTAACATTCGCCAGCTTATTAATAATATCTTTTCTTTCGATATTTAAACTTTCCATCTCTTTTTTTACTTCATAAGAAGTATTTTGAGACATATAGCTTGTAATTCCATCAATTGATTTTTCCATATCAACATTGGAATCATCTAATACTGAAACACAAAGATTTTGCAAACCCGGAACAATCTTTTCTTTTAAAACATTTAATGCCTTTTGTGTATGACTTGTAACAAGTACACTTTTCCCTTGTGCAAGAAAATGCCCCATTAAGTTAGCAATAGTATGTGTTTTACCAGTACCAGGAGGTCCCTGCACTAAAACTGCATTATACCGCTCAATTCGTTTAGCAATCTCCAATTGCTCTTTATTCGCTTCTTTTGATAATAAAATATCAATGCTTTCTCCGCCAACTGCCGCTAATTGTTCTTCAATAGAACTTCCTTCGGCTTCTTCTGAAATCTCAATCTTACCTCCTTGTACAATATCAGCTATAGGATTAGGAATATCCCCAGTTTTTTCTACATTGTCTATAAGTTCTTCAATAGCTTTTAAAGTTCCATCCAAACGTTTACGTAATATATAGCACGGATTACGATATAATAAAAAATCATCTGTGATTTGCCAATTTTCTGGAATTCCTTGTTCAGAATATATACTTTTAGCGGAAAGCTGATGAACTAAAGCTTTAAAAAACTCTGGAAGATCGTTTCTATCTAATGGATGATAATCGTTTTCACTTAAATCCTCATTCATATGGTTTATTGACGCTAAATTTACATCTTTCATATTCTGAAACATAATTGTATACAATTGAGATTCGTTATCACTATCTTCTATATAAATAACATTCTCTGCTGCATCATGTCTAATTTTTACACGTCTGGTTAAAACCGGATGATTGATATTGGGCAATGCTTTATCACAAATAAATCCATCAGCCACTATTAACTCTAAAGATTCCGATTCTCGCTCCATATCAATATAAACTTTATAAAGTTCAGTAAAAAACCGCCTTGTTTTTGCATAAATTTTTTGTTTTTCAGCCCATAAATTTCTTTGTAACATCCATTTATTATAAAGTTCAATGCGTTCTTTATTATCTTGAAAATATTCTACTTGTACATCATCACTTTTCTCTTTCTCCAGAAAATTTTTATTTTCTTTTTGTATTTTAATATATTCTTTTATACTGACATCGCTTTCAAAATTATCCCAGCCATCATTTAACCAAACTTTTATTTTATCGTCTGGTTTAGGACAATTTTGAAACTCCGGTTTATGAACTGATAATAAAACATTATCAATATTTTCCTCATCTTCAATCTCTACTCTATCTCTATAATAGATATGAATATTTTCAGAGTCACTTGGAATTGTAGATATTGGACGAAACCAATTATATTCAGATACATTTAAAATGACTTTTTGTCGCAATTTATTCATTTCTTCTATAAATTTAAAAAGAGAAATTACTTTATCTTGCTTACTAATAATATTATCTGTCAATTTTAAACACTCCCTATATTTATGGTTTTAACATTAATTTCTAAAAGCTTATAATCGTATTATCAATTTCTTTACTTCTCCAACAATACCCTTGCCTGTTTTTGTACAAACTGCTCCAGTAATTTCAAACGTTTATCTGGCAAATTGTAGCGTGGATGCTTTTTAAATTTAAAATCAAGCAAATGGCGCAGCCCCTCGCGCAATTCCGGCGTAAGGGCTTTTTTAGCCGTGCCGGTAAAATCATCATAAGTGCATGGCATAAGCGTTCCAGCATAAGCCTCAAGCGCCGCAAAGTTTTCCAAATCATCACGCCCGGCATAATTAAACAGCGCGTTGCCGTGGTCAAACAGCGGTGCGGATGCAGTTATTTTGTTGGTTTTATTATCTACCATGAAGCCAAAGTTGCCAAAGTGGCGGTCAGTATTAAAAATAACGGCATCAAACACCAGCATGGCGTTCAGCGCGTCAATGTATTCTTTGCCAAGGCTTTGGTAATATTCGCGCACGGCTTCCATACCGCCCGCCGTTACCATTCTGCCTATGGGCAAATAGGAATAATCCTTGCTTGTAAATAAATCACAAACGG
>CALUQL010000109.1 GCA_944322895.1 Candidatus Gastranaerophilales bacterium | reverse complement strand
AGATTTTTTTGTTCTATATCAAGTTGTTGTTCTTTTTCTTCCAAAGCTTTTATTTCATCAGCCATTTCTTTTACTTGAGCTTGAATTTCATCAGTATTTTGACCTTGTTTCTTTAATATACCAATTTCTTGAGACATAGATTTTCTTTTTGCTCTGAGTTCATCAGCTTGAGTTTGAACTTTTCTTCTTTGTGCATCAATATCCAAAATACCGTCAATTGATAGATTTGGATTTCTTCTTTTCAATAACTCATTAACTTTTTCAGGATTTTCCCTAATCATTCTAATATCTAACATAATCACACCTCGTATTTATCACTTAGTATTTTATTCGAAACACATTTAAAATAAAAGCTATTTTTTTGTTATAATAATTATTAAGGAAAAAATTATGACAGAAAAGAAGTATAAAAAGAGAATATTATTCATTGGAATGCCTGATATGGCATTAGTTTGTTTAAGCAAATTAGCAGCAAAGGGAATAAACATAGTAGGTGTCGTACCGCCAGCAAAAGATGATCCTACAAACAAACTAATGGTGGATACAGCTCAAAATCTTGGATTTGATATTATCGATTACAATATAAGTTTAAGCGATAAGGGATTTTTACAAAGAATAAAAAATCTTAATGCAGATTTAGGTGTTGTTGCTTCTTTTAATAAAAGATTACCTAAAGAACTCCTTCAACTTACTAAAGACGGATTTATAAATCTTCACCCATCAAAATTACCGGATTACCGAGGAGCAAATCCATATTCTCACGTAATTATAAATGGTGAAGAAGAATCTGCTATTACACTTCATTTTATGGATGAAAACTTTGATACAGGAGATATAATTTCTCAATACAGATTTAATTTAGATTTAAATGAAACAATGGGAACATTGTTTTACAGAACTAACCAAATGTGTGCTTCAATGCTTTATGAAGCATTAGATTACTATGAAACTCACGATTTCCCGAGAAAACCACAGCCAAAAGACGGAGAATACAAAAAAGCTGAAGCTCTATCATTTGAAAAGAAAAATATTTTTATAGACTGGAATAAATCTGCAGAAGAAATTGAAAGATTTATTAGAGGATTAAACCCATATATAGGTGCCATAACCTGTTACAATGGAACTATTTTAAGAATAAACTCTGCATATGTTATAGAAAAAAATCACAATTTTACCCCCGGGACTATATGCGATACAAAAAATTCATTAAAAGTTGCTTGTGGTGAAGATATTTTGGAAATAGATTCAATTCAATATGGAGCATTTTTCATTTCTTCGGGAAGAGATTTTGTTGAACGTTTAAATCCTAAAAAAGGAGAAATTTTATACAGTGAATAAACTTCATTTTTTAACAGCCGGTTTACCTTTAGCAGCTGAAGGGAAAGGCTACAAAAAGGGAATTGATTTGATTAATCAAATGGATTTGGATGGACTCGAGGTTGAATTCGTTCACGGTGTCAAAATGAATGAATCAAATCAAACACTTGTAAAGCAATTCAGCCAACTTCAAGATAAAAAAATCACTTGTCACGGTCCATATTATATAAACCTTAACTCTCAAGAAGAAGAAAAAATTGAGGCAAGTGTTAACAGAATACTTGAAACAGCAAGAATGGGTGAGAAAATAGGTGCATACAGTATAACTTTCCACGCTGCATTTTATATGAAACAATCTATAGATGAGGTTTATAAAACAGTATATAAATCTATGGAAAAAATCTGTTCAATATTAGAAGCAGAAAACAACAATATTTGGGTACGTCCTGAAACTACAGGAAAAGGAACCCAATGGGGAACTTTAGAAGAGATTGTACAACTTTCAAAAGAGTTTAAAAATGTATTACCTTGCGTAGATTTTGCACATATTCACGCAAGAAATAACGGAATATATAATACCTATGATGAATTTTCCAAAATGTTCGAATATATGGGAAAAGAATTAGGAGATGATATTTTTAATAATTTCCACGCGCATTTAGCCGGTATAGAATATGGAGCAAAAGGTGAGAAGAATCATCTTATTTTAGAAGAAAGTGATATGAATTACAAAGATCTTTTAAAAGTATTTAAAGAATATAATGTAAAAGGCGTTTTAGTATGTGAAAGCCCTAATATTGAAGAAGATACAAAACTTTTAAAAGATTATTATTTAAGTTTATAAAAAAATAGAGCAGTAAATCTGCCCTATTTTTTTTCAGATATATTGTTTTATTTCTTTGACACTACATAAATTAAATGATATCCAAATTGTGTTTTAACTGGATCTGAAACAGTACCTTCAGTGAGGCTAAAAGCTGCATCTTCAAAAGGTTTAACCATATCACCTTTACCAAACCAACCTAATTTGCCCCCATCAGCACCTGATGGACATTTAGAATATTTTCTTGCAGCACTTGTAAAATTACTGAAAATTTCAGTTCTGGTTTGTCCTTTCATAATTTCATTTTTTAGGTCAATTGCTTCTTGTTCCGTAGGTACTAAGATATGATATGCTTGAACTTGCTTATATTCTGCAGCTTCAACTCTTGATGAAACTGAATTTAAAGAACATAAATCAGTACCAGAAAGACAAATTAATGCCGAAACAAATAAAATTAATGATAAAAATTTTTTCATAAATACCCTTTCTATATTGTATAGAAAATTATAATAAAATATTTTACTTATTTAAATTAATAAACTGGTTTTCTCTTGTGATAGCAACAACTCCGGAACGAACTAATTCTTTTACTCCCAAAGGTTTTAGAAGTGCCAATATAGTTGCAACCTGTCTTGAATCTCCGCAAAATTCCAAAGTATAAGTTTCTGTTGACACATCAATAATCTTTGCATCAAAAATTTCTGCAATTCTCAGAATTTCACTTCTCGCATTATCTTTTGCAGTAACTTTACATAATATCAATTCTTTTTCTATGCATTTTTCTGCTGACTTAGGTAGTTCTACAACTTTAATTGTATTTATCAATCTATTTAACTGCTTACAAATTTGTTCAATTACAAATTCATCTCCAACAGTAACTATTGTTATTCTTGAAAAAGATGGTTCAATAGTAGCAGCTACAGATAGACTTTCTATATTGTATCCTCTTGTCGAGAATAAATCACAAACACAAGATAAAATCCCTGGTTCATTTTTTACTAAAACAGATATAGTATGTCGCATAATTACTCTCCTACTCCCGTTTCATTTGATAAAAGAACTTCATCTAAAGGTTTACCTGCTAAAACCCAAGGATAAACCATTTCGAAAGGTTCAACAACAAAATCAATAATCACCGGTCCATTGTATGCTATTGCTTTATCAAGTGCAGAATTAATTTCTTCTTCTTTTGTTACTCTTATACCCAAAACACCATATGCTTCTGCTAATTTTACATAATCAGGAGAAGTTATCGGTGTTTGAGAATAATGTTTATTAAACAATTTTTCTTGCCATTGTCTTACCATTCCAAGATAGCCATTGTTTATAACAGCAATTTTAACAGGTATTTTGTAATCAACACAAGTCATAAGTTCTTGTATATTCATTTGAATACTGCCATCTCCAGCAATATTAAATACCAATTTATCAGGAGCAGCAATTTGAGCACCAATAGCAGCCGGGAAACCAAAGCCCATAGTTCCTAAACCACCTGAAGTTACTAATTGATGCGGTTTAGAAAATTTATATAGCTGCGCAGTCCACATCTGGTGCTGCCCTACTTCTGTAGCTATTATTGTATCCATATCTTTTGTCTTATTATAGATGGCTTCTATTACATCTTGAGGACTCATAATTCCATCTTTAACAGCTTTCAGCCCCCTATTATGTTTCCATTCATTAACTTGTGAAATCCAAGTTCTTCTTTCCGCCATATCATATGAATATTTGCCTGTGTTATATTCATTTAACATCAGGTTTAAAACCTTTTTAGCATCACCGACAATAGGTGTATCAACTGGAACATTCTTACTTATAGAACAAGGATCAATATCAACATGTATAACTTTTGCATCTTTACAAAAACGTTTTAGACATCCTGTAATTCTATCATTAAATCTTGTTCCAACCGCAAAAAGTACATCACAATTACTTACTGCATGATTTGCCCAAAATGTACCATGCATACCAAGCATACCAAGTGAAAGTTCCTCTCCTTGAGGGAAAGTACCAATACCCATAAGCGTTGTTGCAACTGGAATATTTAAGCTTCTAGCAAGTTCTCTTATTTCTTGCCAAGCATCTGAATGAATAACACCACCACCAGATATTATTACAGGACGCTTTGCATCACACAATGCTTTTAGTGCACGTCTACATTGAATTGGGTGTCCTTCATATGTCGGATTATAACCAGGAAGATCTATCTTATCTGGATATTTAAATTCACGAACAGATGTTAAAACGTCCTTTGGCAGTGAAACTACAACAGGTCCAGGCTTACCTGTTCTTGCAATATGGAAAGATTCTTTTATTATACGTGGTAAATCACTAACGTTTTTTACCAAATAATTATGTTTACAACAAGTACGAGTAATACCTACAATATCAGACTCTTGGAATGCATCGTTTCCAATTAAACGAGAATCCACCTGCCCGGTAAATACAACCAAAGGATAACTGTCATAATAAGCATTTGCTATACCTGTTATTGCATTACAAGCACCGGGGCCTGAGGTAACTAAAACAACACCCGGTTTTCCTGTAATTCTTGCATAACCTTCAGCAGCGTGAACAGCTGCTTGTTCATGCCTTACAAGATAGTGCTTAATAAAATCACATTTGTATAGTTCATCATATATATGAAGAATTGAACCGCCGGGATATCCAAATATTTTATCTACACCTTCTTTTCTAAGGCATTCTAAGAAAATTCTGGCACCCGTCATTTTTTCTGTTTTATTAAT
This sequence comes from Candidatus Gastranaerophilales bacterium, assembly GCA_944322895.1. Taxonomy (GTDB): domain Bacteria; phylum Cyanobacteriota; class Vampirovibrionia; order Gastranaerophilales; family Gastranaerophilaceae; genus Avigastranaerophilus. The sequence continues at coordinate 936 of CALUQL010000109.1, read as the reverse complement.
TTGCTCGGCTGTCATTTTAATCTCCATTTTTATCTTTTTCTTACCTAAAAAATACTTATTTAAGAATATAGTATACTAAATTTTAACTTAGTAAATATCCAAGTGCAAATTTTTTGGCTTTTTTGATAATTTTATTAAATTTTTTGCAAAAAATCTAAATATTGACTATCATTTTTTTAAGTTTTACACTAGAAACTAGCCATTAGAGTAATAAAAATTAAGAAATGAGGTAATTATGGCAAAAATTTATTACGCAGCAGACTGTAATTTAAGTTTATTAAAGGGAAAAACTGTTGCTATTATTGGTTATGGAAGCCAAGGACATGCTCACGCTTTAAATTTACACGAAAGCGGAATTAACGTTGTAGTAGGCTTGTACAATGGTTCAAAATCTTGGGAAAAAGCAGAAGCAGCAGGTTTAAAAGTTGCAACCGTTGAAGAAGCAGCAAAAATTGCTGACATGATTATGATTTTATTACCTGATGAAAAACAAGCTGATATTTACAAAAAACAAATTGCACCAAATCTAACAGCAGGAAAGACTTTAGCATTTGCGCACGGTTTTAACATTCACTTTGCACAAATTGTTCCACCTAGCGATGTAGACGTTGTTATGATTGCACCAAAGGGTCCCGGACACACAGTAAGAAGTGAATATGTCGAAGGCAAAGGTGTTCCTTGCTTAGTTGCAGTTCACCAAAATGCAACAGGAAAAGCAATGGAAACAGCTTTAGCTTATGCAGCTGGTATTGGCGGAGCCAGAGCCGGTGTTCTTGAAACAACTTTCAGACAAGAAACAGAAACTGATTTATTTGGCGAACAAGCTGTTCTTTGCGGTGGTGTTACTGCTTTAATGCAGGCAGGTTTTGAAACACTTGTTGAAGCTGGTTATGACCCACAAAATGCTTATTTTGAATGTATCCACGAAATGAAATT
>CALUQL010000108.1 GCA_944322895.1 Candidatus Gastranaerophilales bacterium | reverse complement strand
AAAAAGAAAAAGAAAAGAAAGAATAAAAAGAAAAAGAAAAGAAAGAATAAAAAGAAAAAGAAAAGAAAGAATAAAAAGAAAAAGAAAAGAAAGAATAAAAAGAAAAAGAAAAGAAAGAATAAAAAGAAAAAGAAAAGAAAGAATAAAAAGAAAAAGAAAAGAAAGAATAAAAAGAAAAAGAAAAGAAAGAATAAAAAAACCTTAAAGGAGGGGGAATATATAAATAAATATTTTATGTATTCCCTGCCTTCTCTAAAAAAACAAATTACCCAATAACGAGGCTCAGAAGCCTTGAGCCTGTTTAGAAGGTATAAAAGGACGAGCATTTCACTAAAAAAAGAGTGATAATTAAAAAAAAAGAGGAAAAATGGCTTTTTACGAACAACTATCTAAATATACATACAGATTAACAGTCTGCCAAGGGTACGACTCAAATGGTAAGAAATTAAGGAAGAGAAAAACTATAAAATTAAGTGATAAACTCACTGATAAACAACTTGAAAAGGAATTAACTCGTCAGTTAATCCTGTTTGAAAAGGTTGTAAATGATGGGACTTATTTAAATGGTGAGTCTGTGAGTTTTAAAGAATTTGTAGATATATGGTTAAAAGATTATGCGGCTGAAAATTTAGCAGTCTCAACTCTAGTTTCTTACAAAACTAAGTTAAGAGAGAGGATAATCCCTGCAATCGGACATATAAAACTTGCTAAATTACAACCAACTCATATTTTACATTTTTATAATAGTTTAAAGGATGAGAATATAAGACTTGATGGTAGGTACACACCTACTGAACGATTAAAAACAGTTCTTGCTCCATATACTGCAAAGCAGTTAGAAAATATCACAGGGATATCATATAAAACCTGTCAACGACTTCAACTATTAGAGGATACAAATAAATCGACTGCAGAACGACTATGTGATACCCTGCACCTGAATATAAATAAAATGTTTACTTATAAGGTTAGAAGGACATTGTCTGAAAAGAGTATTCGTTCTCATATAGGGATTATAGGGTCAATTCTTTCAACTGCAGTTAAATGGAACATTATAGTTGATAATCCTGTTAGACGAGTTGATATGAAAAAAGTACCGAGGAAAAGCGTTAAATATTATGATGATAAACAAATTGCAATTATGCTTAATTTATTAGAAAAAGAGCCTTTGATGTTTAGGACAATGATATACCTGACTCTAGATATAGGTTTAAGAAAGGGTGAATTAACGGGACTTTGTTGGTCTGATGTTAATTTTGAAGAATCTACGGTCAACATAAACAAACAAAGGCATTATGTTATGGGTTATGGAACATTTGAGGATAAGCCTAAAACAGAAGCAGGAATAAGAATAGTTACAGTCTCTAAAACAGTTTGTAGGTTATTAAAGGCTTATAAGAACTATCAAAATCGAAATAGGTTAAAATTTGGAACGGCTTGGCATAATACTCCTTATATTTTTGTTTTAGAGGATGGGAAAGAAATAAGCCCGCATCTCCCTTATAAATGGTTCACTAAATTCTTAGAGAGGAATAATCTGCCTAAAATAACATTTCATCAATTACGACATACTAACGCTAGTTTAATGATTTCAGCAGGTGAGGACATTGTAACTGTTAGTGGTCGATTAGGTCACTCGGATAAGAATATCACCCTGAACACATATTCTCATATTATAAAGAGTAAAGAGGCTCAAGTAGCTAATAAAATGGAAGAGTTTTATACTGAGTTAAATGTCAAAATATTGTAGAAATTTTAGCATTCATTTATCTCTTCCTTATTTAATTATGAAGCTTTTTTATAAACTAAATATTTATTTGTGTAGATACTGGTATGTTTATAATATTCGCAATTGGTGTATAAATATCTGTTTCTACTGAAGGAGTTTTTATTGAGACAATAAGGGAATATCTTAGTTTATTATTATATGCTCCTGCAGATTTCCTTTCTTTCCACCATCCCATAACAGGGTAAACTGCTAAAATATTACAAGTCGCTAATTCTGCAGCAGTACCTTTCCAAACATTTGAGTGAATTGACCCATTGTTTATCCCTGTATCTTCTCCATATAACCATTTCGGTTTCTCTCTAGAACCAAGAGTTTCCCCATTCCTTTTCGCTAAATCATTATCAATTTTATTAATTTTCTTTATAAAAAAGTCCTTTGTTTCATTTGGTCTATTTAAGTCAAATCTTAATCCACAAGAAGAATATTTATACTTATTGTTTGGAATTTTACCCATAGAAAATGGTGCTGGTTCAATAAAATAACTTAATGTAACTTTTAGTTCAATTTCTGTTTCACCTAGTTCTAATAATGCATCCTTAGCCCAAGGTAATTCGTACAAATGCATTTCATTTGTTTTTACACTTTTTTCCTCAAAAATATATGGTTGAATTTCGTTTTGCGCAATTAATACTAAACTATTTTTAGCAGAATGCAGAGCCCGTTCTATATTAGGTACACCATAGCCACATGTTCTAAGTATATTTTCATAATCTCTTTTTCTTGAACTACTTGGTAAAAATTGTCTTTTCATTTCTTCCGTCCACTCTGCTGAGTGAATAATTAAACCTCTTAATGTTTCTGCCCATAACTGAGGATACTCAACTTGTAATTGTGCAGCGAAATGTGCTGCTTCTGCAGTGGCAGGACTTGTTCCTGAACTCAAACTAAAATAATTATCAATGAATTGTTTATCAGTTGTTAATACAGAATGATTGTTAGATTGAAAACTATGAGATGCATCTACTATTTTATTTCCACCTTCAAATAGGACTTCAGGCTTTATAGGACAAGTAGAATTTTTCCACGCAAAAGAAGTTCTACTATATGGAGATAATCCACCATTCTTTGCTAATGTATTTTTTCCATCAATAATATCGCTTTTTTTTGTATATGCTCCTATTGTTAAAGCATTCCAAGCTTGTGCAGGGCTTTGAATTGGCATCGTTTTATTATCATCTGGGTATTTCATTTGCATATCATCAATATTTCCTGCAGAAATAATAAATAACATTTTCTCATTTATCTCTGTTGGTACTTCATCAAATGCAAAAATGTTTTTTCCTGCTGCTATTGCATCTATAGTAGCAGACCAAGAAGAAGGTAATCCTTCAATATTATTAGTCTCATCCTCTGTTACGGCAAGACAATTTATAATATTTTTTCTTGGATGCAATATTCTACTTCTAGAAATAGCTTCGCTAGTAATTGCTCCATATGATACTTCTTCATTCTTATAATTACCAGTTGGCAATAATTTTGTTGAAATTACACCATGTTTAATCTGAATTTTTGTGTTTTGTTCAAGGCATTGTTGTAAATCCCCATATACTGCAATACCACACATTTCTGTGCCATGACCATCTGTATCAATCTCTTTCCAAATTGGATTACAAGAATCGCAATCAGAATCAGAAATAATTTTTTTTAATAGAGGATGTCTATTATTAACACCTGTGTCCATAACATTAATAATTGTATTTGATTTATTTTCAACTTCAAGTCTAGATAATAAATTATCTACCCAATTACTTTGTTCTGCTCTATGCAAGCTGGTCCAAAATGAAGATAATGCATTAATTGGTCTAAATTCACCTATTAAATCATAATTAAGAAGTAGGTTTTTCATATCTGTTGCAGATATTTCAATTTGCATAACTATTCTTTCAACAAATTTCATTATTGACTTTGGATTATGACGAATACCTAATTCATTACAAATTCCTATAAAAGAATCTTTTTTTGTATCTAATATCCATACTTCACACCATTTTTTTATATTGGCAGGTGGCATTAAGTCATTTTCCCCAATCCATAAATCATTGATTACAGACTTAGAGACATTTTCAATTTCATTCATCAATTCACGGTTTTTAGGAACACCTTTTTTTGTTAATTCTGAAATATAACCATTTAGTTTTTTATAAAAAGATGTTAAGTATTTTTTGTTGACACAAAGTGTAATTCTATAGTTTTTACCATCGGTTTTGATAGTAGAGATTTTTACATTTATGTTTTGATGTTCATTTTCTAAACTAGATAAAACATTTAGTAAATCCTTACTCCCTTCGACTGTAATATAAACTTTATAATCCTCAGGAAGATATTCAGGGCGTTCTGTTTCAATAATAGAAGAAAAACAGCGAAAGATTTTTTTTCCATGTGCCACATTTGGTTTATAGTTTTTTATTTTATTATTAATAGAACCCATAGAAGTAAATTTCCTTTTTTCGGGCTCTTTATTTAAAAACAAATGAGGTAAATTAGATACCATTATTATCCCCATAGACCATCTTTCGGTCTGCTAGAATTTTACATAAACTTTTTTTAGAAATTCGTTTTTTATCCTCTAGTATATATTCTTTAATTGTATCTAAGCAAGCAAGTGTTATGTCTGAATGACTTAATCCTAATGCATGGTTCACAATTTTTTCAAATTTGAATGTTATATTAAAATCAGCAAATTTATCTTTTAATAGAACTAATATTTGATTATTGTCAGGTAAATCATAACTTAATACATCATCAAATCTCCGGAATAATGCTTTATCTAAAATATCTAAATTATTTGTTGCTGCTAAAATTAAACTATCAGAATGGTCGTTTTCAATAAATTGCAGAAAAGAATTTAGTACTCTTCTCATTTCGCCTACTTCATTTTCAGTATTTCTTTCTGCACCAATTGCATCAAATTCATCAAAAAGGAACACACCTTTTTGTTTTTTTATTACTTCAAATATTTGTCTTAATTTTGCACCAGTTTCACCCATATACTTATTAATGAGTCTATCCATTTGAACTGTATATAATGGAAGATTTAATTCTGATGCAATAACAGAAGCTGTCATTGTTTTTCCTGTCCCTGGTTTTCCAACCATTAACAATTTTCTTCTGTTTGACAAACCATGTTTTTCTAATTTCCCTTTGTTTAGATATTCCTTTAAAATTCTGTTAAGCTTAGTCATCAGTTCATCAGATATAACTAAATTGCTTAAATATGCTTTGGGCTTTGTTAGTAAAATTAAGTCTGATAAATCAGGAGTAAATTGAATTACATTACTTTCTTTTAATTTTGCGTTATCAACAATATTTTTTATCTCTAACGCTAACGATTTGTGTCCTTTACTAGCCTCATATGCCGCAACTTGAAGGGAAATGACCCTGAATCTTTCTTTGTCATTATCCGTTAAAAAAGCTTTAATTAATGCTTTTATATGTTCTGCCGTTGCCATTAGATAAGTCTATTTTCTTTTTCAATTATAAAATACATAATTTTAAAATATATAGTAATTATATCAATTATTCAAATTTTTGTACATAAACATTTTTAGTTGAATGAGAGATACAACAAAAAACTTATACAATGTTATCAAAATATATTAAATATGTCCGAATAAATAATCAAGATTTCTATTAAAGCTATAGGAGTATTTCATGTTTTATTTTATATTTATTTCAAGCATTTTAGGGACTGTTTTGGGACTAAAGTTGCAAAAAGTCCCTGAAAATTATTAAATAATAAAAAATGGAAAGAGGGCTTAATTTTAAGGTAGAGATACAAAACTGACGATTACTTAAGATTACAAAAATTGAAAATGAGTTTTCGAGCCTCCTATCCTCCAAAATTAATAAAAGAGCCATTAAGGCTCTTTTTTATTGCGTTTTATTTATTTTTGTCATGTGTCATGGTTTTTGAGAAAAAGTATCGCGAGTTTGACATGTAAGTAGGAAAGTTTTTGACAAAAAATACTTATTATTAAAAAGATTTTGAAAAATGAGAGAAATTTAAACGGTATTTAAATACCGTTTAACAACTGTTTAATAAATGTTCAAAAATTACATATTTTCAATATACCAATTAGAATTTCCAAAGTGATTGAAGTTCCATTGTAATTGGATGTAAATTATCTGTTAGTCTAAGAATACTACCCCCGGAAGTTTGAGAGAATTCTCAAACTTTTTAAGTTTTCGGAGA
>CALUQL010000107.1 GCA_944322895.1 Candidatus Gastranaerophilales bacterium | reverse complement strand
TAGATGGATTTCACGGATTTGTGCTCCCAAAGCAACTAATTTCCAAAACTTAGATTTATCTTTAGGATAAGGAATTTTAGGAAAATCAATTTTCAAGAACTCTTTATAAGTCTCACGATATTTGGGAGAGTGCAAAACAGCATAAATGTAATCTAAAACATCTATCGGAGCAAAAGTATCTTTTTCATCTGTTTTTTCATCTGTAAATTTAAGTTTTAAGCCATCTGCAAATTTCTGAATGATTTCATTATTAAAGTTAGGGTGTTTTGAATTATCCAAATCTTCGTAAAGATAGAGAGGAAAACAGCAGGTTGTATCTCCGGAAGAATCAAGGATATGTCTATCCACTATACTATTGCTTATCCAATAATAACCTAGACTTAACTGCCTGTTTACTTTTGATACACATAATGCAGTATTGTTTTTTAATAAATGTTTCATTAAATCATATCTTGCTCGTTGTAATTTGTTATTATCATAATAACAATATTGTTTATCAAATGGTCTATAGACGTAGCTCTTCAAGAGGTTTATATCTGCTGATGTATTAAAATAAGCTTCTATATTTTTTATTAAATCATTTATTGAAGAATTTACATATAAACTGTCTTTACCTGTAGCAATTCCTACTTTATTCAATATAAATAGCTTGCCAATATCTATGCCTTCATCATAGACATCTTTATTTGCAAAATTTTTAGAAACAAAAAAGTAATTATCTTTTTCGCACTTAATAGAATTAAAAGGAATATTATCTAAACTATGTTCTGATAAAAATTCGTACTTGGTTTCTCTTTTACCGTACAAATCATAGTGATAAACTTCAGCTAATTGATTTTTTCTCTTTTTGTTAGTTTTTATAAACAAGTTGATAGAAACACCTTGCATAATATCAAATACGTTCTCATCTTTTGAACCATCAGGACAAACTTCATTTTTTCTAGAGTTTCCGTGCAGGTCAATAATATATATTTTGTCAAAGGTTTCTAATAGAGATCGTCTCATTTGACGATGAATAGTACCATCAATAAAGCTATTGTTTGAAATATAAGCTAAAATACCTTCGTTGTTCTTATCTATGAAATACTGTCCATATCTGATAAATTTAATATAATCATCCGATAAAGGTTGGATATTTCGTTCATTTAAATTCTTTTTATATACTTCACACAGATTAGTTATCCATTCCCCTTTATTTGAACTACTCACACTATACGGAGGATTGCCTAAAACAACCATTACAGGAACTTCTCGTTTAACCTCATTTGCTTCATTCGCTTCTTGTGATAACCAATTAGCAAATAATGTTCCGCTATCTGGATGAGGTTCTTCCAAACTATTTGTTAGATAAACCTTTAACCTATCATGTTGGGTTGCTTCATAACCGGTTTCTTTTAGCATCAGGTTTAATTTCAAATGAGCCATAGCATAAGAAGCCATAAGAATCTCAAAGCCATGTAAGCGAGGTATTAGATGTTGCTCAACATAGCCCGACCACATCCCTTGCATGGTAATAAATTTCTCGTGGATTTGACGGATAATTTCTGCCAGAAATGTTCCTGTTCCCGTAGCAGGATCTAAAATCTGAACACGATGCACATCTTTTTTTATTAGAGCAAGCTTATCACCTTTTTTAGTTGTCCCATACTTGCTATCTTTTAATGAAAGAGTTATTTTAGAAGTATCAGCCAAGCCTGAACTTAAACCAAATTCATTTTTCAAAATATCATCAACGGCTCGTACAATAAAATTAACGACCGGTTGCGGCGTATACCAAACTCCACGTGATTTACGAAGTTTAGGATCATATTCACTTAAAAATGTTTCATAAAAGTGGATTATTGGATCTTGGGTTTTAGTTGCTTTACCAAAATCCTTTAATATGTCAGCAAGATTAACAGCAACAAATATATCAGCTAAATCATCAACAATCCATTTAATCCGGTCATCAAGCATAGGTCCGGCTATATATCCGAACAAATTACGCAAGAAAGGATTAGACTTTGGAATACATTCACAGGCTTCTTGTCTTGAGAATGTATTTAATGAAGTATCATTTAAACGCCCTGCAAACATTCCATAAGCTATCGTTTGCGCATAAACATCCGCAAATTCTTCCTTTTTAATGTCACTAATCAATATTTTTTGAAAAGCGTTCATTTGATCCTGAAGTGTTCTATTGTCATAACTTTCATCATCACTATTCAGAGCGTTTTTGATAACATCGGCTAAAAGTCTTGCTTTTCCTGCCATCATTTTAGCTAATTTTGAAGCAGAATGTATTGTTTGACCTTTATAAGCACAAAAGTTAACAATTAAGTCATTAAATGTTTGAAAATTCTCCGGATTGGCAACAACTTTACCGTTTTCAATATGCCCAATCCGGATTGTCGTAACTTTTTCACCATCACGATAAAAACGAAATTCAAGATAATTTGTGATGATAAGGTTATTTAAGCTGTTACGATAACGGTCAAATTGTTCTTTATGATTTTTATTATCTAAATCATCATCAATATCTTTGGCTTCTATATATCCCAAAGGAATATTATTTTTAGTTATAACATAATCCGGTGCACCACAAGAAATACGGGCAGGCTCATTGGTCGCAATAATGCCAGTTACCAAACTTTCTACCAAAGTTTGTAAATCTCCGCGATACGAATGTTCACGAGAGATGCCTGTTTTGAAACGTTTATTTATCTCATTTATGTAATTAGCAATAGGCATTATTATTCCTTAAAATCTGTTAATCAAATTACTTCGATTGTATAAAGTTCATTTTCTAAAAGCAAGTTTTTCAACGATTTTTTGACAAGAAAAATATTTAAGGCTTAATTTCGCGATATTTCGATTAAGTGACATTGAAGTCGTTAAATCAAAAACAAGTATTTCCCGTCCATAAATTAGTAATCCCGTCCAAATCGTAGCAAAATGTCGTTGGCAACTAGTGTTTTAGGGGCTCCCGAATAAGAAAATACACCGCATAATATAAATAGTTAATGAGTAAAACAACTATTTATGAAAGGAAAAAGTTATGTGGTATGTAAAACTCAATGACACAATAATCCCAACACCTTATCAATTTTTTAGTGACTGCCTGTCTGAATGTCAAAGATTAAAGCAGACAATGGTGGCCGTTTGTACAGAGCCGGTTTTTATTAACTAATTTAAGGATAAGGAGATAGTGTTATGTTAAAGAATTTTGAAAATTGGTTGTTAGAAAATAAATACTCTGAGTTAACTTCTGCCGATTATGCTGGTCGAATTGAAAGGCTTTGTAGAAAAGAAGAATTTACACTTGCTCATCTGGTTGAAAATATTTCTTCTATCCTACCTCAATATGAAACGACTGGTGAAAAATCAAGCTATGGCAAACGTTCTCATACTTCTGTTCGTCAGGCTTTAAGAAAATTCAAAATGTTTCTTGCTTCTGAAATATCTGCTTAAGAGGTGTGTTATGACTGATATTAAAACTTTGAATGACAATCTTCGTAAACATCTTATTGGTGGTAAAATTGTATTAACTCAAGGCATAGAAGCAAAAACCTATGAAGAAATTGCTGAAATTATGCTAAAGATAAGACATTTTAACAATTTTACACCAGATAATGACCCATATAATGAACACGATTTTGGCAGTTTTGATTATAAAGGTGAAAAAATCTTCTGGAAAATAGATTACTATGACAAGAGTTATCAATACTTATCAGAGGATCCTGCCAATCCAAATTTAACAAATCGTGTTATGACCGTTATGCTGGCAAGCGAATATTAAACAACTTTTATTAACTATTCCATAGATAAAGTTGATAATTTAGCCCGGTTTGATTGATTTCAGGTCGGGCTTATGTTTTACTTATTTTATCAAATCCGGTTGTTTCTGGGTTGTTTATTGAGCAATGGGATATGTTTTAACAAGATATTTATGTAAATTCAAAAGATTAACCTCATTAAAATTTTAAATGAGGTTGATTGAATGAACTTCTGCTAAAATTTGCAAAGGTTGAACATAATAATACCTATTTACAATGTGTTATAACTATCAAAAGGAATCTGATATATACGTAATGTCGTGAATTTTGGGATTTGTAAAACAGTTTTTTTATTTATTTTTCCATTTTCAATAAACAAAAACAACTTCTCACTTCTGGAGTTTAAATGTTTTAATTTATTTTTGGATACAATTCTCAAAATCATTTATGTTATCTAAAGCAATGTCTTTCCATTTTTTATAGTTGGAGCAGGAAAGTAGTTTATCAAAAGGTGCCTTAATCTCATATTTTAAGACATCACCATCTAAAATACAGTTGGTTAATAGATTTTTTAGGAGTGTATTTTTCTCATCCGGTGTCGCAATTTTCATAACATTTGATATATCAGCTATAAAATCTAAGGCTTTTTCAACATCATCTTTTAAGGTATTGCTTATATCAGTATATTTTTTAGATCTTTCTTCTAGTTCTTTTCTTTGCTCTAGATACTTTTGCTTTTCAAGTTTATATTGATTTTCAGTAATACCACGGTCAAGAAAATACTCCCATAAATGCTTTAATCTGTTGTCAATAACATTAATTTCATCAGTAATTTTCTTCCTAACGCTGGCATTGACTTTCTTTTCATCTTCTAAGGATTGGATAATAGATGTTTTAAGTTGGTCGTGCATAGTTGGAGATATTTTAATTTTATGAAAAATCTCATTATCAAGCTGTTTTAGTATATTATTTTCATTAACTAATTTTTGATTACAAGTTCCTTTTTGATGGCTACAACGAAGATATACATACTCTTTATTTCCCTTTTTATGGTGTTCCGGCGTTATGGCACAACCACATTTGCAACTAATCAATCCTCTGAATACAAAAGGAATACCCGCATATTTTTGTTCTTTGCAAAATCTTTCTTTTTTTCTGGTTTCTAGAACTTTTTGAACTTTATCAAATAATTCTTTGTCAATAATCGGTTCGTATATGTGATTTACTTGCCGGTAATACATTTTTATAGGTTTTTTAGTCTTTTCATCTATTTCTTCTTCTTTGATATACATTTTTCCATAATAAAAAGGATTGGTAAGAATATCATGTATCTTGTTTCTGCTAATTGGACATATCTTACCAAAATTTTTAGATCTAGGATTATAATTAGGTTCTTTTGACATTAATCCTTTTTCTTTTGCAGAATGCCAAATACTTTGTAATGAATGAACTCCGGTAGCATATTCCAAAAATATTTGTCTTATAATTGGTGCGCGTTCAGGATCTAGGATAAGAGTTGCCGGATTTCTTTTATTTTTCGGTACATTTAAATAACCAATAGGAGCTAATCCTTGCCACATACCTGCTTCACGATTATGTTTTTGACTGCGTTTAACATTTTTATTCAAGGCAGTTAAATACATTTTTGCAGCTAGGATACCAAAGTCATATCTTGCAAATTCATCATCTGAACTAAATTTATCAAGAACTAAAAACTCATTAATAAAATGGACTTCAATTTTATCGGCTTTAAGTAATTGTTGGATTTTTTCACATTCAGAAAATCCACGTTGTAGTCGGTCAAGAGTATGGACGAGAATTGCAGTCTTATGATCTTGTTTTTCTATAAACTCAATCATTTCATTAAACTTCTTACGACCGCCACGAGATGAACTTTCTGTAAATACAAATGCTTTATATGATGGTTCAATAATCTTAAAACCATTTTTATAAGCGTATTCTTCTATCTTTTCAACTTGTGCTTCTAGACTAGCTCCTCTTTCTTGTTTTTTACTTGAAACACGGGCTAACATAACGGCTTGTTTACATTCTTCAACTTCTATTACTTCTTGATATTTTTTTCTCATGGCTAATATTCCTCTTTTTTAATGTATACATAAAAAGTTCGCTCATTATTTGTTATCAAATTGTTTTTTCATAATATTATTATATCAAGACAAAATGGGAATGTACGCAAAAAAATGAGTGGTTTTGTAACTTTTTTACTGATTTTTTTACTGATTTTTCAAATTGTTAACCTAATTAAAATTTTTAATGAGGTTGGTTCGAATAATCTTTAT
>CALUQL010000106.1 GCA_944322895.1 Candidatus Gastranaerophilales bacterium | reverse complement strand
TCTATTGATTACAAAGATGCTCAAAAATTAAGAAAATATTTAACTGAAGCAGGTAAAATTCTTCCAAGAAGAATTACCGGAACTTGTGCTGAACATCAAAGAATGCTTGCTAAAGCTGTTAAGAAAGCAAGAGAAGCTTCTTTATTATGCTATGTTTTTGAGTCTTAATTTATAATCAAAATAATTTATTTAAAAGAGAGAACATTGTTCTCTCTTTTTTAGTCTCTGATAATTTGAACGGAAGATCTTGTAGATACATTCGGTGGCAACCAATATGAGCTTCTTTGAATTCTGTTATGTGGATAATGACCTGGTCTGTGTGGATGTCGTCCATAGTAATGTCTGCTTGGATTATATCCGTTGTTAAAATATCTGTTGTTTAATCCTGAATTAATGAAGTTATTGTTGTTGTAAAAAGGATTGTGAATATAGCGATTATGATTATGGTATCTATTATGATATGGGCAGTAATTATTATAACCATTCATAAAATTTAAAAATTCGTTTCCATAAGTGTTTGATGAATAACCATAGCCTGATGTTGTCATAGATGGAGTAAAACCTGTCATTGTTCCTGTTGTATCAAAAGTAGATGTTACATTATCCCAAAATTTTCTTATAGCACTTCTTTTTTGACCTGGGTAATAATTTTCTCTCGGGTTTATAATTGCACTTTGTCTTGAGTTACCAGAGATATGTTTTAACATATCTATTCTAGAATCTAAATCACCTGATTGAGCCATTCCGAAAAAATCTGTTTCAAGGCGATTTAGTCTTTCTGCTATACTTTCATTAGCATAGCTTTCTCCATATTTTGATAATTCTATATTTGTTATTTCATCTTCTGAAAAACAAAAGCCTATTATTGCTGTAAATAAAAATATTATTTTTATAATAAATAATTTTTTCAACATCATTTATCTCCCTATTATATATAGGATTAAAAATAATATTTTATAAACAGACACTAAGCTATAATAAAGTATAATTATTCCAAATTCTTTAATATAAAAATAGTTTCATTCACATTTACAAGAAGTTTTTCTAATTTAGACTCTAAATTTTCTTTAGTATATATATTATTTGTTGAAGTGTATGGCAAATATTTCTGTGAAACTAGACCTTGAGTTCTAAAAGTAGCAGTTTCTCTTGCTTGCTGAGAAATAGTTATTAATCTATTATAGGAAAGGTAATTGCTTTCTGGTTTGTCTTTATATTCGGCCCTTATATATTCAACATTATCAATTAAATTGCTGACTATTGCGTTAAACATCTGTATATCTTGATTTGTATTTAGGCATTTTCTTAACTTTTCAAGAATAATAATGACGCTGTTAACATCTTTAAGATATTGTGTAGTTTTATCCTTCTTTACAATTATATCTACATAGTTGTCATTGTCTCTCGGAATTGGTTTTAGTTTTGCTTCGTTTTGTTTATCCAGTTCTTCAACAGAAAATGGAGCCATTGCTTTTTCATCGTGCTGTTTCCTTAAATAGGAAAATTCTGCATCAATGTTAGGAAGTGTACCTACGTATCCAGCTCCTGTTGTGGTTATGACTATTATAAATAGTAAAATTATTGTTAGAAACTTATTCATAATTTATATTATACTGATATTTTTTACAAAGTGAATAATTATTAAAAATAGACCTTTTTTATCCTTTAATGATATTCTTAAAAAAATAGGAGAAAGTATGAAAAATATAGTTAATAAAATAGGACCTCTTTCAAATATAGAATTTGATAAATTATTTCTAAGTCAATTATTATCGCATTTTGCAGATGCTGTTGTGCAGTTTACATTGGTTGCGATATTGCTGGATAAGTTGCCAAATGCAGGAAAAGCCATTGCAATAACATTTTTTGCATTTCTTCTTCCTCAATTTTTCTTTAGTCCATATTCAGGTGCATTTTGTGATAAATTTCAAAGAAAAAATATATTAGCATTTAGTTTGTTTTATAGAACCTTAATATTATTTTTAGCAACTTATTTAATATTTAAGCAGAGCATAATAGAACCACGATATATATATTTAATCTCTTTTCTTTTAGGTTGCGGAAGTGCATTTTTCTATCCTGCGAAAATGGCTATCTTACCTAATTTGGTTGAAGGTTCGCAGTTGAAATTTGCAAATGCCATGAATTCATCTATTGGTGCTATTGCTGTTTTATTTGGTGCATTTATTTCTAATTTTATAATTAGCCATACAAGCTATATTACTGCTTTAAATATTATTGCTTTAAGTTATCTGATTTCTGCTTGTTTGTGTTTGACTATAAAATTGAAATTTAAACAATCATTTTTCAAAATTTCAAACAATCTCGTTAATGATATGAATATAGCCATAAAATACATAAAAAACCATAAAAAAGCATTATATTTGGTTATGCTTTCATTTTGTATTCAATTTATAGTGGCTATGTTTTCTAACAACTTAAATACACTTATAACAGATTATTATGGTTTAGCATTTTCTGATTTGACATATCTCAGAACAATTTTGGGATTTGGCATAATATTGGGTATGTTTTTAACTATATATTTTGCAAGATTGTTAAAAGTGGTACATTTATTTTCTTTAGGTTTTATTATTTTGTGTATAACTCTTTTTACTGCTAATTTCTGTAATTCAATTGGTATCGCTTGGAAGTGGTTAATTCCTATCGGTATAGCTGATGCTATGGTTGTTATTACTTTAGATACGATATTACAAAAAGTTACTCCTGATAGAGTGAGAGGTAAAATATTCGGATTAAATTTAACTTTAAATACATTTAGCTTTTTACTCGGAACACTCATTATTGCGCTTTCTACAGAATATATTCAACCATTAAATACATTTAAAATTATTGCAGGAGTTTCTTTTATACTGGCAATTTCTGTTCTCTTATTTGATAAAGCTTTCAGATACTTTTTATTAAAAGCAACTTTAGGACAAATATTCTTGTTTTTGTTTAGATACAGAGTTGAAGGAATAGAAAACTTGCCAAAAAATGGGAAAGTTATACTTGCCGGTAATCATACAGGGCATTTAGATCCTTTTATTGTGCAGATGGCAACAAAACGACCTTTGTGGTTTGTAACGGGGCCTGCAGCATTTAAAGTTCCTATTGTAAGATATCTTTTAAAATTTTATAATGTTTTACCTCTTAATTTTGGTAAAGGACTTGAAACAATTGATTCTGCTGTAACTGAGCTTAAAAAAGGTGAGGCTGTTATAATATTCCCGGAAGGAAAGTTTACACCGAATGGTGAACTTTGTAAATTCAACAGAGGTGTGGGGATAATGGCAAAAAATGCCGATTGTCCTATAGTCCCATTTTGTATTCAAGGAGGCTTTGAAACTTGGAATAAACAGAGGAAACTTCCTAAATTTTTTAATACTATTGTTATTCAATTTGGTCAGCCAGTTAAAGATTTAACAAAAAGCGAAAAAGAAATTGCTCATGAACTCCAACAAAGAGTTAATTTTATGAAAAAAGCATTAGAAAGACGCTCTTTCTACCAAATTTCTCAGCACAATTATTCCAATTTCCTAGATTTAATTAGAGACAAAGGTGATATTTTTGCTCCTGTTAATGCTGTTTCAATGAAAACAAAAGACGGTTATGAGTCGATCACATATATAGAACTTTCCAGAAATGCGAAGAAATTTGCTAATTATTTGATTGAAACGGTCGGGGTTAATAGGGGCGATAGAATTGCAATTTTGTCTGAGTCCCGCCCGGAATTTGCTATTGGAATTTTTGCTTCTATTCAAACAGGGGCGATTACAGTTCCATTGGATGTAAAATTGACTGTATCTGAACATACAAATATATTGTCTGATTGTAATCCAAGAATATTAATTTGTTCTTCTCATTATCTAAATCATGCAATAGAAGTAAAGCAAAATGTAAAATCAATAGAACAAATTTTTCTTTTGGATAAAGAAGAAGAAACTTCATATATGAATGTTTTTGATATTGAAGCGGATGTTGATAAAGATTTAGGACGTCCCCGTTCTTTGGATGAAACCGCTTTAATTGTTTATACATCTGGTACAACAGGAAATCCCAAAGGTGTTATGATAAGTTTTGGTAATGTATATTCTCAGTTCAAAGATTTTGAGAAGATTTTTAAGTTATCATCAAAGAATAGGCTTCTTTCTTTGTTACCTTTAAATCATCTGTTAGAGCTTACAGACGGATTTTTTGCAATGCTTTATATGGGGGCTCAAATTGTTTATATAAAAAGTTTGAGTCCTAAAGAACTCACTGAAACAATGAAAGAAAAAGGTATAACCAATATGATTGTTGTTCCTTTAGTTGCAAAAATGCTTAAAAATAGCATAGATAAGCAATTAAAGAAGCAGAGTCAAAAAGTTCAGTCATTATTCAATTTAATGTATAAAGTGGCAAAATATATGCCTCTAAAAATAAGAAGAATTATGTTTAAGTCAATAATAGATGAACTTGGCGGAAAGTTTGAATGTTTTATTTCAGGCGGTGCTCCGTTAGAACCAAGTATTGCAGAATTTTTTGACAGGATTGGTATACCTGTATTTCAAGGTTATGGTTTAACAGAAACAAGTCCTACCGTTTCTACAAATTATTATGGCAATAATAAAATAGGTACTGTAGGAAAGCCGCTTCCTTCTGTCAGAGTGAAAATAGCTGATAATGGTGAACTTCTTGTTACAGGTCAGAATGTTATGCAAGGGTATTATGGTAAGCCAGAGATGACTGCAGAAGTTATAGATGAAGATGGCTGGTTCCATACGGGAGATATTGCTGAACTTGATAAAGACGGTTATATAAAAATTACAGGCAGAATTAAAAATATGATAGTATTGGGCGGAGGTAAAAAAATATTTCCGGAAGAAGTTGAAGCAGTATTAGAACAATCTGATAAAATAAAAGAGATATGTGTCCTTTCATTAAAGATAAAATCCGGAAATAAAGCAGGTACTGAGGAAGTTGGTGCTATTGTAGTTCCTGCCGATAATATTTTGAATGATGAAAATGTTTTACAATTAATAGAGGAAGAAATAAAAAATCTTTCTCAAAAAAATCTTGCACCGTACAAAATGCCAACGGTAATTGTTATTCATAAAGATGAACTTCCCAAAACATCTACAAAAAAAGTAAAGCGAAATGAGTTGGTAAAATGGTATGAGACTGATAGTGTTAATGTTTAGAAATTATTAATTGATTTTTAACTAATTAAATAAGATAATTAATATTATCAAGAGGGAGGATAGTGCCATTAACATTAAGTCTATAATATCGGGAATTATAATTGTTTCGGGGTTAACTTCTTATTCTTTTGCAATGACTCCTGAAGCAAATCAGTATTATCATAAAGCTTGTTCTTTGTCTGATGAATCAAAATATGAAGAAGCAGTTGAACAATTGAATATTGCAATTCAAATGTCTCCTGATGATGCTTTGTTGTATACAAAACTTGCCGGCATGTATTCTGAACTCTCTGATTGGGATAATGCAGTTGAGGCTTATAAAAAAGCTTTAAAGTTAAGACCTAATGATGCTTTTATTTATATAAGTCTTGGCAATATATTTGAGCAAATGCAAGATTATAAGAATGCTTATACAGCATATAATCATGCTATGAAAATTTTCCCAGAGTATAAATATAACTATCTAAATCTTGCAAGTGTAAAAACTCATTTAAAAGAGGATGAAGAAGCAATTAAATATTATCAAATGTTTCTTTCTTATTATCCCGATGCTTTGGATGCAAGGGAAAATATGGCATCTATATACCTAAGAATGAACAAACCTCAAGATGCTGTTGAAATATACAATGATATTTATTTGAAAGATCCTGCTACTTTTAAGGATTTTTCTAATTACGGTCTTGCATTATATAGAATTTCTGATTATGACAATGCTCAAAATATTCTTTTAAAGGCCATAAAAAAAGATAATAATGATTATGTAGCAAGAGCGAATTTGGCTTATGTTTATTTGGCTCAAAATAAAGATGATTTGGCAATGAATGAATTTGCAAAGGCATTGGAATTACAGCCGGAGATGACTTCAATTCGTTTTGATTATGCGAACTTGCTTGCAGATAAAGAAAAATATGATGAAGCTATT
>CALUQL010000105.1 GCA_944322895.1 Candidatus Gastranaerophilales bacterium | reverse complement strand
CCACTGTATTATCGTTAGAATAAGAATGAACATAAATAGGATGTATGCTATAGCGGAGGCTCTTCCTATATCAAAAAGTTCAAAAGCATTCTTATATAGCCAATAAACTAGGATATTAGTTGAGTTTTTAGGTCCGCCTTGTGTCATTAAATATATTAAGTCAAATACTTGAAAAGAACTTATTGTTGTTATTAATAGTACGAAAAAGATTGTTGGACTTAATAAAGGGATAGTTATATTGAAGAAGATTCTTTTATTGTTTGCTCCATCAATCTTTGCTGCTTCATATATTTGTTCATTTATTGTTGAGAATCCGGAAAGAAAAATAACCATATTATATCCTATTAGTTTCCAAACGGAAACAAATATTAGAACAGGCATTGCAAGACTTTGATCATATAACCATTGTAAGTTTGATTTTAGAATATAATTTACGATACCTATATTGGGGTCAAAAATCCATTGCCAAACCATTGCTATTACTATCATAGGAGTTATAAATGGTAAAAAATAAGCGGTTTTATATAATTCTTTCCCTAATATTTTGTTTTTTATTATAGATGCTAGTATTAAAGGTATTAAAGTTGCAAAAATTGTTACGGAGATTGCATATATAACTGTATTCTTTAATATGAACCAAAATTCTTTGGCAGTAAAAAGATCTATATAATTGCTTAAACCTGCAAATTTAATTTTTGAAATTAAATTCCATTTAAAAAAGCTTAGTAGAAATGAAAAGACAGAAGGTACAAATATAAAAATTAAGCACCCTATAAATGAAGGCAAAATAAAAGCTGAAAAAACTAAACTTTTATTTAATTTCGTTTTATTACAATAATTTCTTATCATTTTTGATTTTACTTGAAATCTTTTCTATAATGTTGAGTATAATCGTTTTTTAATTTTGAAACAAGGATATAAATAAATATGACAAAAACAATTGATTTTAGTGCTTTCGGTAAAAATGATATTCGTGGTATATATGGCGAAGATGTTACAGAAGAATTATTTTATTATGTAGGTAAAGGATATGTTAAATACATTCAGGATAAAACTGGATTGGCTCCAAATGATATTTGGATAACTGTTTCAAGAGATGCCAGACTCCATTCTGAATCACTTGCAAAAACGTTGATAAAAGGTATTGTTCATATGGGCGCTAATGCTGTTAATTTAGATATTGTGCCGACTCCAATCGGATATTTTTCTGAATTTGTTTCTATTCCTGAAAGTATATCAAAAGATGCAAAAATTTCAGGGGCTTTAATTGTTACAGCAAGCCATAATCCGCCTGAGTATAATGGTTTAAAGCTTACTTTTAATAAATCATCATTGAACGAAGAAGAAATAAAAAAAGTTAAAGAATATACAATTGAGCAAATGAGTAATGATATTACTGCCGTGAAGCATGGCGAATCAAGATTGTATAATATATTACCTCAATATATTGAGTTCTTAACTTCAAGATTTGGAAGAATAGGCAGTGGAATTAAAGTTGTTGTAGACAGTGCAAATGGTACAGCTGGTGTTGTTGCTCCAAGACTTTATGCTGATATTGGTTGCGAAGTGATAGAATTATATTCTGAACCTGATGGAAATTTCCCAAATCATCATCCAAATCCAAGTGATTTATCAACATTAAAGGATATTAGGAAGAAAGTTATAGAAACGAATGCCGATATTGGAATTGCTTTTGACGGTGATTCTGATAGATTAGGTGTAATTGATTCAGAAGGTAATGCTTTAACTGGTGATAAATTATTATATATTTATGCACAAGATGTTATAAAAGATTTATCTGTTAGAGGTGAAAAACCTACAGTTGTTTCTGAAGTTAAATGCTCTCAGGTATTATTTGATGAAATAAATGCTCAAGGCGGTAATGCAATAATGTGTAAGACAGGACATGGTTATATAAAGTCTAAAATGAAAGAAACCAATGCTATATTAGCTGGTGAAATGTCGGGGCATATGTTCTTTAAAGACAGATATTACGGTTTTGATGATGCTGTTTATGCAGGCTGCAGAGTTATTGAAATTTTAGCAAAAAATAAAAAGACAAATCCTAATTTTAAATTGGGAGATTTGCTTATAGCTTTTAATAGAGTTTGTACTTTAGATGAAGTTAGACATAAATGTCAGAATAATCTTAAAAAGAAGGTTCTACAGGAAGTTACGGAAAAAATTAAAAATGATGATATGATATTTGGTACAAAAATAAATGACATAGTAACATTAGACGGTTTACGGATTATATTCCCGGATGGATTTGCTTTAATAAGACAAAGTAATACAGAACCTGTATTTACACTAAGATTTGAAGCATCAAAAAAAGAACAGGCAGTACATTATAAAAATGTTTTAGTTTCGCTTCTAGATGAATGTATTGCAAAATATTCAGAATGTGAGGAATAATGAAAGCATCAATATTAGCCAAAATAGTAGTTCTTTTATGTATTTTATCTTTAATTTTAGGTTTTTTTGCAATAGATAAGGATGAAGCATATATTGGCGAAAATAAAAAAGGTAAAAATATAATTTCTAATACAAATAAAGTTGCTGTAATTGAATTAGATGGGGTAATTGCCTCTTCTTCAGAAAGTAATTTTTTTGCAAAAGAAGCTAATGCTGCAAATATGTTGAAATCTTTAAAATTAGCAAAAGAAGATTCAGAAATACAGGGTGTTATTTTAAAAATAAATTCTCCCGGTGGTACTGTTGCAATGTCTCAGAATATATACAATCAGATAATGAATATAAGAGAAAATAAACCTGTTATTGCTGTAATGGATGATGTAGCTGCAAGTGGAGGGTATTATATTGCTTCTGCTGCCGATAGAATTATCGCTCAAGATGGGACCTTGACCGGCAGTATTGGTGTGATTTTCTCTTTTATGGATTATCATAATTTACTTACTAATAAATTGAACATTGATCAAGTAGTTATAAAAAGTGGTAAATTTAAAGATATAGGTTCAAGTACAAGAGCTATGCTTCCTGAAGAAAAAGAATTAATGCAAAATATTGTAGATGATTCTTATCAGCAATTTTTAAATGCAATAAGAAAAGGAAGAATTGAGAGAAAAGCTTGTTATGATGTTCAGAAAGTTGATTTATTAGAGGATAATTTAACCAAGTATGCAGATGGAAGAGTGTTCACCGGTGTACAAGCGAAAATGCTAGGATTTATTGATGAAACTGGAGACATGGATACTGCGAAATCTATGATAGAAAAAATGGCTCAACAGAAATTTAATAATAAACTAAAAGTAAAGTTGGTAAATTATAATAGAAAAAGTTCTTTTGGCGAATATTTCTCTGGTTTAACCGAATATTCTTTGAATAGAAATATAAAATTTTCGGATATAATTCCAACAAGTATGGTATTAAGTAGAAGGCCTTTGTATCTATGGGAATAACTGTTAATGATTTTTTTGAAAATATATATAGTGTGATTTTTTCTCCAAAAGCATTTTTTGAGAGGGAAGATATAACTATATCTATAAGATTAGCATTAGTAACTGTAATTTTTATTTCTTTAATCAATAAAATTACTTTAGGGATTTTTGATGGTTCAATATTGAATGCTATGTTTATTCTTTCATTGTTGGGCTCGATAATATCTACTGTTTTTCTTTGGTTCATAACAGCTTTATTTTTTGAATATATTGCAAGAATCTTTGACAGAGGCAAAAAACTAGAGAAGATTTTATTTTTAACAGCATTTGTTCCAATTCCGTATATATTTTTTGCTCCATTAAATTTAGTAAAACAAATAGGAGAAATTGGTTATATTTTTGCAACAATAATTGAATTTATATTATACTTTTGGATTATTTTTTTATATGCTTTAGCACTTAGAGCTGCATATAATATAACAATATCCAGAGCTTTTATGCTTATATTTCTTCCGTTTGTTGCTTCAATTTTCGCTATTAACTGGATGGTATGTTTTGTTTCTAAATTGTGGTATATATTCTCAATATAGAGAATTAAATTATGAAAAAATATATAATAATTATATTATTGCTATTTACAATAAATATTGATGTTAATGCTCAAATCTCAATACAAGATAATATTACAGCAATTGAGAATACTCTTTTTGGATATGATTATAAAGGTGAAACTGATGAAAAAAGAGTTGAACGTATTGAGAAAAATTTATATGGTCAAAAGAAAAACGGTGATTTGACAAAAAGAGTTGAAAATATTAAAAATGACTCAGGGTTAACATTTTCCAAAACACCATCTTTAAAAAAAGATAGTAATTCTTCAAATACTTATGCTAAAAAATATACAAATATTCCTGAGTTAAAAGAAGATGCCTCTGTTGAATATCCGATTGTAGATAAAATGGAAGAAGAAATATTTAAGACCACATACAAAAATGAAAATATATATTCTCGTTTAAACAGGCTAGAGGAAAGCGTATTTAATAAAACAAGTAATGAAGACTTAAATTCAAGAGTAGATAAATTGGCTTCTGTTATAAGGCCAAAAACAAAAAAAATGTATAAACAAAATAATTATGCTTACTCAAGCGATGATTTAGATGCTTATTATAATAATAACGGTTTCGAACCTGTTAATGATCAATCTATACCATTTCAACTTGCAGCATTGGAAGAAGACTTACTTAGAAATTCATATAATAACGATAATACTGCAAATAGATTGAGTAGACTTGAACAAAAACTTTTTAACAGGACTTTTGTTTCAGATTCAGACGTAACCCGTTTACAGAGAATTATGGTTGCATATGATGCAAAGAAGAACAGCTATAAATATGAGAATAATAGAAAAATGCAAAATATGGCTACAATGTCTCAAATTGGTGGTATATTATTGATGATTTTAGCCATATTATTATAGCATTTTCATTTCTTTAAAAAGTTCATCTTCAACATTATTTTTATCAGAGAAGATGTTTTTTTCTTCAATGCTTGTTACTTGCTTCTTATCTCTAGCTTTATCTACAATTTTTTCTGCCGATTTACTTCCTAAGTTGTAACCGGATAAAGAAGCGGCAACGAAGGTAAGTCCTTTTGCAATATACAAAGCAATTCTTGCTGCTTTATTATTTTGTACAATTTTTGTATTTGCCAGTTTGTTATTGATTTTTTTTAGTCCTTTTTCTGCGATTTGTTCAAAAGCATACATTGTAGCAATACCTGATGCTTGTGAAGCTCCTGTTTTTACTTTATCTTCTGCTATTGCTGTATTGTAAACTCCTGAAGCTATTATTAAAGGGTAAACTATTTTCCTTGCAACAGCTGCTGCTTTATCAAAAATATTTGCAACGGGTGAAGCTAAAGGTCCTTTTATAACCCCTGTTTTTGCAACAGTATCAATTGTTCTTGCTGTTTGTGCTCCGGCAATACCTTCTTTAAAAAGATTATGTTCTTTTTTTCCATATATATGATTTCTTGCTGCAAAATATGCGCATGAAATACCGTTTGGCATAGTGACCTTCAACCTTTTTTTACTTACCTATTTATATAAAAACATTTTGTTATTCAAAATTTACTGAAGTCCAATAATAGTTTACAAATTTAACAAATGCTTAAACTTATTGTTGATTTATGAGAGAATAACATTATCAGAAGAGGGGAGATTGATATACATGAAAGACAAAACTTTTTTAATGATTCCAGGACCAACTCCGGTACCTGAACGAGTACTTTTAGAAATAGCAAAACATCCAATGGGACATAGAAGCTCCGAATTTTCTAAAATTCTGGAGTCCGTATATTCTGATTTAAAATATGTTTTTCAAACCTCGAATGATGTTCTTGTATATACATCAAGTGGTACTGGAGCCATGGATGCTGCATTATCAAATTTGATTAATCCCGGAGATAAAGTATTATCTTTAGTAATTGGTAATTTTGGTCAAAGATGGGCTAAAATTGCAAAAGCTTTAGGTGCTGACGTTGAAACTATTGAGGTTGAGCCGGGTAATGCTATTAATCCTCTTGTTTTAAAAGAAAGATTAGATAAAGATGTAAATAAAGAAATTAAAATTGTTACCCTAACTCAAAATGAAACATCTACAGGTGTTACAAATGACGTTAAAACTATTGTTTCTTATATAAAAGAACATGGTGC
>CALUQL010000104.1 GCA_944322895.1 Candidatus Gastranaerophilales bacterium | reverse complement strand
TCCTAATAATATAAATATTGCAATTATTTTCTTTTTCATATATCCGCCAATCTATATGACATTTTACTACATTTAAAATGGATTTCAAAATCTATTATTTTTTTTGTTATACAAATATATTCGTGGTATGATTTTTATTGAAAATTAACAGAGGATTTTTAAATGACAACTGCAACAATGGAAGAATTAAGAAAAAAATATGAAGTTGTAATAGGCTTAGAAGTACATGCTCAATTGAAAACAAAATCTAAAATTTTTGCATGTGACTCTACAGAATTCGGTAATGAACAAAATACTCAAGTAAGTCCAATTACACTTGGTATGCCTGGAGTATTACCTGTTTTAAATAAAGAAGTCGTTAATATGGGTATATTAACAGGTTTGGCATTAAACTGTACAATTCCGCAATACTGTAAATTTGACAGAAAGCAATATTTTTATCCTGATCTTCCAAAAGGCTATCAAATTTCACAATATGACC
This sequence comes from Candidatus Gastranaerophilales bacterium, assembly GCA_944322895.1. Classification (GTDB taxonomy): domain Bacteria; phylum Cyanobacteriota; class Vampirovibrionia; order Gastranaerophilales; family Gastranaerophilaceae; genus Avigastranaerophilus. The sequence goes on along the minus strand of CALUQL010000104.1, from coordinate 5,670 downwards.
AACCAATTTGTATAAACGGTTATATTGACATAGAAGGAAAAAGAATCGGTATCACAAGAGCTCACTTAGAAGAAGATGCCGGTAAACTCGTTCATATGGGTTCATCTGGTATCGCCGGTTCAAGTTATTCTTTGGTTGACTTAAACAGAGCAGGAACCCCATTATTAGAAATCGTATCAGAACCTGATATGCGCTCATCTGATGAAGCAAGAGCATATATGGAAGAATTAAGAACTACTCTAAGATATATAGGCGTATGTGACGGAAACTTAGAAGAAGGTTCTATGAGATGTGATGCTAATATATCTATAAGACCTTATGGTCAAAAAGAATTCGGTACAAGAGCAGAAATTAAAAATGTAAATAGTTTTAGAGCACTTCAAAGAGCTATTGAATATGAAATAGATAGACAAATTGACCTTGTAGAAGCAGGCGAAGAAGTTGTCCAAGAAACAAGATTATGGGATGACAATCAAGGTATTACAAAATCTATGAGAGGCAAAGAAGATGCTCATGATTACAGATATTTCCCGGAACCAGATTTAATGCCATTAGAAATTTCAAGAGAATGGGTAAACGAAATAGCTGCAAAAATGCCTGAACTTCCTCAAAAAAGAAGAGAACGTTATGTTACATACGGATTAACACCTTATGATGCTAATGTGTTAGTTGAACAACAAGATATAGCACTATTTTATGACAAAGTTGTAGCTTTAGGGGCTGATGCAAAAGTTGCAAACAATTTCTTAATGAAAGAAATTGCTGCTTTCTTGAAAGAAGAAAAAGTTACAATTGAAGAAACAAAATTAACTGCTGAATCTTTTGCAGAATTAATTAATATGGTTACCTCAGGTTCTATCTCAAATAACATAGGTAAACAAATTGTAATTACATTGTTAAAAGAAGGCGGAAGCGCTAAAGAAATTGTTGAAAAACAAGGTTTAAGCGTAATATCTGATGAAGGCGCATTAAGAGAAATCTGCAAAAAAGTAGTAAAATCTAACCCTTCACAAGTTGAATTATACAGAAACGGACGTGATAAGTTGTTTGGATTCTTTGTAGGTCAAGTAATGAAAGAAACTCAAGGCAGAGCAAATCCGCAATTATTAAATAAACTATTAAAAGAAGCATTAAATAATTAAATTTAACAGAAAGCAAAATATATTTATAGAACAGAACCCTTATAAATTCTGTTCTTTTTTTTATATTCATAAGACCATCACCTGATGAATAGAAATAAGAAAGCAAGCCTTCCCAAATAAGAAGGCTTGCTTTTTTCTAAATTTTTTAATCAAGCGGAATTATCAACTTTTGTCCGATTGAAAGTTTATGAGCATTTGTTAACTTATTCACTTGTCTTATTTTTTCAACTTTAGCAGGATCATATTTACCATAGAATCTAAAAACAATAGAACTCATTGAATCGCCTTCTTTTACCGTATAAGTTTCTACGGTGGGTATTGCAACCTCTTCTATAGTTTCAGCTGTAGCCGGAACAACAGAAATATTTGAACTAATCTGCGGCAATTTACTTTTTCTTGAAATTTTCTTTTCAAATTTTGGCTGTCCAAGAGACGCGTAAGAAGAATCTGATGGCATTCCTGAACTAATACTCAATATAGCATTCATAACAAACATACATAAAGCACCGGCTATAAAACCCGTTAATAAATATACACCTGGGGATTTCTCTTCTTTTGGATTAATCTTAAAATTCTGCCATAAAAGATCAAGTTCTTTTTGTTTGCTAGGTCGTTTGTAAGCCTTAGGGGTATAGTCTTCCTGTTGAATTTGGCTGTAATTTTTTTGATTTTTTAGCTCAGATAAAAAAGCAACTTTTTCATCTGACAAGTTTGATCTATACATTGATGAATTTCTCATAAATTATATACCCCAATCCTTTCCCTTTAATAGTCACATGATATCTGAATAAATGTTTATAAGTCAAGAAATATGAATTTTTTATTACAGTATGTATATTAAATTAATTTAATAAAAAAGCAAGGAACCGAAACTCAGTCCCTTGCAAACATCATTGTTATAACTATGATTACTCGCCACTACCATCAGCAGCAGCGTTGTCAACAGCACCTTCAGTACCTTTGTCAAACATAACACCTTGAGTTGGTCCGCCATAAGGAACAACTTTTTGAGAATATATTGTTGCTTGGTAAATATCTCTTGGTCTCTTAGCTGATGTTGTAGCTCTGTTTGGTTTTTTAACACCGTTTACGTCAATCCAAATATTAGCGCCACCAGCTGCATCTGGAGTTGAACCTGTAACACAAGCTGTTGTATTGTAAGAGTCACACAAAGTACCTTGGTTATCTGACATATCAGAAGTAAATCCGGTTACACAGAACATCATACCATCAGCTGTTGTAAATACATTGTTACCTTGACAATCATTAGTTGTAAATTGTGTATCTCCATCAATAACACTCATTCTTCTCTTGAATACATCATTAACCAAATCTGTACCTGAAGTATAATCTTGAGCAGACAAACCTTCTAATGCATAGTTCAAAGTTAAAGCTTGGTTAAGACCAGAAATAGCTTTCTTTAATGCAGAACGGTATTCTTGAGCATTAGTATTGTTCATCAATGTAGGAACTGTCATAGCAGCGATTACACCGATGATAACCAAAGTAATTAAAACTTCGGCAAGGGTGAAACCTAATTTTTTCATAATTTTTACCTTTCGTTTTTCGAAACTTTTTCTAAATACCAGTCAATTGTATACTTTTTTTAACAATTCGTCAAGTATTAACAAAAATTAACAAAGCTTTCAAATCCATTCCCTCATTTACTTGTAGGATTTGAAGACAACTCATTTTTTCATTAACTTTCGTTTTCTTGTACTTTTAGCATTCAGAATTATTATAAGTTTCTATATTTCTAAGTATTATTTTTAATCTTAATCACAAATTCAAAATAAAAAATAAATTGATATAAATACATACCACATAAACAATGTCCGCCCATTATTCTAATAAATACGGCGCATATAGCTGACCCGTCAATTTAACGGCAAAACATGTTATATTACTATATTTATTCCTTTTTTATATTTTATTTTTGTTGTTTTTTGTGACTTATAACTTGAATATTCCCAACAATATAAGCTTTTAAACATGTAATTATAATTATTTTTAATAATTCATTTAAAAAATGTATTTTTTAATTAAATAATATCTTTTAACAAAAAAAATATTATAATAATGACATCACAATTTTTATCATTATAAGTTATAATGTGTATGTTATAAGGGAAAAATAAATGATTAACAGTTTAAAAAATATGGTGGCTCAAGTATTCTATACACCAAGCGTATCAACACAAAGTATTACATCAACAAATACAGGATACAATCCTTTTGAAAATCCTTTTGTACAACCTCAACAAAGAAATAACTATGCAATAAATAAACCGGTAAAAGGTGGTTATTTTGCTGGGTATTATAATGGTAAACCTAATATTGTTGGAAGAAGGTTATTTATTGAAGCATAAAAAACAGGGCTTGCGATTTTGTAAGCCCTGTTTTTATTTTATGCAGATTCTATTCCTTTATAGGAACAGAAATTATGAGTTTATGTCCATCAGTGAATTTAGAAATATTTGCTGTATCTGCATTTTCTGGAAGTATAAAATCTTGAGAGAACGCAACATCTTGCTCATATTCTTTATCTTTTATTTCTGAATTTCCAAAAACAGTCAATTTTCTGCCTTCAACATTATAATTAACCCTATTTTCATCATTCTGAAAAGGTTTTAAGCCAATAATTATATTAAATTTATTATCATCAAATTCTGTTTTTATTTTAACTGCATCCATCATAAATATAGGCATGCCAAAATCAGTTTCATGCATTTTTTTCATCTTATGAAATCTGTCTTTCATATTAAAAGCATCTTCAAAAACTTTCATATCATGCTTATACATTCTGTCAATATCATCAAACATTCTTTTTTCAAATTTATAAGGATTAAAATGAGGTCTATAGTATTTATGCATCATTTGATCCGCTACAAAATAAAAAGCCAAAAAACCACCGATAAATGCTGCACAGATCATAGCCAAACATTTTTTCCAACAATGATTTTCAAAACAAATGTGCTTATCTGTTTCTTTCATCATTTCATTTTGATTATTTACGTTATTTTCTTCCATATTGCTTCCTTTCTTTCTTGCAATATAATTATATATTTTGTTTTATATCTTTACAATAATAAACTGTACTACACACCTATACAATTATTCAGATACTCTATAGTATCCAGTTTGTTATCGTATAAAAATTTTAAAAAATACAAATAATTAATATCATGAGATGACACTGTTACATTAATCTCAAAGCCATCTGAACAAAATGGCTCATAATCATAAATAACATAACTGTTATACTTACTTTTCCACTCTTTTTTATCAATTAAGCAATTATTTTCCAGAGCTGTTTGTTCCAACCACGGAATTATATCTTTTGATATATTCTTAAACTCTATTTGGCTTCTTTGATTTAGTCCATTAATGTATTTTTCAACTAGCATTTTTTCTATACCCCGTAATGACTTTTATTAAACATACTCCCAAGTCCTGAAAAATTCCATTTAAATTCAGGATATTTCCAGTTTAAACACATTCCAGGAATAAAAAAATATACCAAAAGGTAATATTAATACTATATATTCGGGCTATTTTTAAGTAAATCACAATAGAAATTATAATCACAATACACACAAAATAGTTGTTATTATTGGCTTTCAGTATCGATATAAAGAATATATTAAAAAAACAGGATTTTGAATTTTTTGACTTATAATAAAATCGGAAGTTTTGAAATATAATGAAGAGGCAAATAGATGAACACAGTATTATTACCAATAAATGAATATTTAAATAAATTAGAAAACGCTGATAATAATGTAAAGAACGAAATTGAGAACGAACTTGTTAATATCGGTAAAGAAGCAGTTCCTTCCCTTGTTGATTCACTTCAAGTTGTAAAAGGCAGAACAAGAGGAATTGTTGCGATGATTTTAATTAGGATTGGGGAATCATCTATTGATTATCTTCAAAAAGCAGCCGAATCCAATAGCGATTTTGAATGGATCGCAAACTATTTAATTACGGAAATAAAAGGTGTTGCAGCCTAGTTGATTAGAAAGAGTTTAAAAAGGACCGATTCAATAATCGGTCTTTTTTTGTTTTATTTTTATTAAAATTGCAACTATATATGTAGTTTCGTAATTTTGCTTATTGAAACAATATTGAAGCTTTGTCTGTTTGAGGACGAAGTCCGAGTTACAAAGCTTTTGGTTGAAATTAACAAAATAGAAACGAAATATCAAGTTGCTAGCCTTTTGGTACTTTTCTGCAATGAGAAAAGTACATTATAAATTACATTCTGTTCATTTAAAAACCAAAATTTAGAAAGTAAAATTTAAATAGAATTTGAATAAAAAAAGAAAAAAGATGCAACTATATATGTAGTTTCGTAATTTTGTTTATTGAAACAATATCAAAGCTTTGTCTGTTTGAGGACGAAGTCCGAGTTACAAAGCTTTTGGTTGAAATTAACAAAATAGAAACGGAATATCAAGTTGCTAGCCTTTTGGTACTTTTCTGCAATGAGAAAAGTACATTATAAATTACATTCTGTTCATTTAAA
>CALUQL010000103.1 GCA_944322895.1 Candidatus Gastranaerophilales bacterium | reverse complement strand
TCAAGACTAAGTGATATAGAGCTTGGTGAAGTTATGATTTCTCAAAGACAAAATACTTTGGCTTGGGAAAGTGAAAAAGCAGCAAAAGAATATCAAGATGCAATTAGTAACTATAAACTTCAAATTAAAGTTACAGATGGAACAGAAGATAAAGGATATAGGAAAGAAGATGTTACATTTGAGAATATGACATCTATGGGGTATCTTGTTACAAATGCAAACAAGCAGATTTACTTGCAAAAAGATGAAAATGGAGAGTGGATTATTCCCAAAAATTTAGATGGGAAAGATCTTCTTAGTATAAATTCTGATGGGAAGGCTACAATTGGAGAAGATACAGAGACTACATATGATATCTTAGATGGAGGAACATATCTATCTAATAAAACTGTTTTACAAGATGCTATAATGAATGGCCTTTTATTCGTACTTAATACTGCAAATCAAAAGAGCGGAATATCACTAACAACTTTACAATCTGAAACACAAATGGAATACATTCTTGATACAACAGATGATGCTGAAGCTCAAAGCAAGTATGAATGCGAAACGGCCAGAATTTCAAGACAAGATAATCAACTCGACATGGAATTGCAACAACTCGAAACGCAGCATGAGGCAATAATGAAGGAGTATGACTCTGTCAAAGAAGTAATTAGCAGTAATGTTGACAGAACATTTAACTTATTCTCAGATGGTTAAAAAGACTGAATAAAATCAGTCTTTTTTTTATTTTATTACTAAATTTATATTTAATAAAAAAGCAATTATTTTTTTTATCTGTTTTTATTATCATGTATAAGTAAGGTTTTATATATGGTAAATGGTATAAATTCTTTAAATGGAACATCAATATTAAACCAAGAAAATGTTCAAAACAGATTAGAGAAATCAAAGCAAGTTGTTTCTGATAATTTTGAAAGTAACTCTGCAATAAAAACTTTAAGTGGAGCTACTGGTGAGTCAGGATCAATGCGTAATTCAATGAGTTTAGTCCCCATATTATATATTTTAGATAAATTTGCTGATAAAAAAATGGGTGGAGAAGTAGAAAAAAGTACACTTGGTAAAGCGGCAAAACTAGGCGACAAAATATCCGATTTATTACATTTGGGAAATATTTTTTCTGAAGAAAAAGTTAGAAAGTTTTCAGAATTTTTGAAAAAGAATAGATTTACAAAGTATTTTACAAATGAATACAAAGCTATACCAAAGTCAACATTAGCACAAAGCCAAACAATAGCTGAAAAATATTCTAAAGAATTAAACGATCTTGTACAAAAATTAATTCCTGATTTTACAGAAATGAAATATAATCCGGAAATAATGAAGCAGTTAGATGGAGTAATATCCCCACAAAGCATAAATTTTATACAAGATATGGGTCCATTAAATAACAGATTAACTCCAAACTATTTAAATTCAGTATCCAAAACATTAACAGAACTTGCAGGAGTTGCAGAAAAACACTTTGGAGCCATTGGTACAAAAGATAAAGAAATGATTGATGTATTGAAAGCAAATATATCAAAATTTTTATCAGGAGCTGATGACATTTCAGAAAAGGCATTGTCTGAACAAATTGCAAGTTTACTTTCTCAATTTAAGGATAAAGCACATAGTAATTTACTGAAAAGCAATTCTGTAAACCTTTCAAAAGAAACATTAGATGTTTTATCATCAGTATCGCAAAAAAGCTTTTCAAAAGAACAAATACTCTCGGTAGTTGATGATTTTGCAAAACAAGGAATTGAACTTGGCGGTACTGATAAAATATCAATAGCACGAAACAAATTAAATGCTGCAAACTCGAAGATTGGAAATAGTTTATTAGGTAAAATATTTTCAAAAGGACTACTAAAAACAAAAGATACTATAACATATGGCGGTGGTCTTATATCTATGTTCTTTATGGCAAGTGCCATATATAACTCAGTAAAAGCAGCTAAAGAGGCACCAAAAGGTGAAAGAAAAGCTACATTTATGCATGTTCTATCTGAACAATATTTAGGTATGATTCTTTTTCAACCTAGTATTAGCTTGATGTATAAATTAGGTGGGAATAAATATAGAGGCATGACCGTCGAAGCAAGAGAAGCACTAAAAAATCTAGTAAAAACCACAAATGCAGACGAAACTTTAACAAAAGAAGCGTTAAAGGTAGCTAAACTTCAAAGAAATTTATTAATTAAAGGAGTAGATAAAGACAAAGTTGCAGATTTAACAGGAAAAGGAATAAAAGAAGCAAAGACATTGGCTAAATCTTTAAACAAAGAAGGTGCAAAATTGAAGTTTTGGGAAAAGCCACTAAAATTCGTGGGTAGTATATTATCTACAGGTTTAGATAAAATGCAAAAACCAAAATTTATCAATCTTCCAAAACTTGGTCGAAGAAAATTACCACAGCCAACATTAAAAGGCTTCTTAGGCGGATTAGGTAGATTTGCAATTATTATGTTTGTAATTCAACCTCTTATCCAAAAACCATTGACAAAGTTATTCCATAAGATTTTTGGCGAGCCAAAAACATATTTAGCAAAACAAAATCAACAATCAAATACAAATCAACCTGCAGAAGATACTCTAAACAAACCACAAATGGAAAACCAAACAGAAACTAACTTGATTAAAAAATGGACACAACTTCCAGCGCAAAATAATAATGGTATTTCAAATCAAGCTATGAGTATAAATAATAGCAATCCTGCTATTAACGCTTCAGCTCCGATTAGCAAGCAGGACCCATCAGATTCACAACCGTTAAAGCCACAACAAAATGAGAATATTCCGGCTTTGAATCTATTTAATAAAAATAAAAAAGGAGCAGATACTTCAAGATATATCCCATCTATTGAACCTGTTCAAATTCCAGATAATTCTTCGGAGATACAAGCTAAAGTTGATGCAATATTAAAAAGTACTGATAGAGTAATTCAATCTTCCAAGAAGTATTTATAATTAACATTTTATAAAATAAATGATAGAATTCTTTTATGTTAATTCATTATATTTCTCAGTATATTGAATATTTGGAGATTGAATGCGGATTGGCATTAAATACCATTCTTGCATATAGAAGTGATCTTTATTCATTAGCCAATTTTCTTCAGGAACTTGGCATTAATAATTTCAGTGAAATTCAAAGATTACATATAAATCTATATATAAAGAGACTTTATGATAGAAAATATACTCCAAGAAGTATTACAAGAGAGATTGCATCTATAAAAGGTTTCTTTAAATGGTTAAGTATAAATGAATTGATAAAACATAACCCTGCATTATCAATAGAACAACCAAAACTTCCCAAAAGGTTGCCAAAGGTTTTATCTATGAAAGAAATATCTGAACTTCTAGATGCCAATATGTCTGTCTTAGATAAAGCGATACTGGAACTACTATATGCAGCAGGTCTAAGAGTCTCAGAACTGGCTGATATTCAAAATCATAACATTGACTTAAATTCTAAATATATAAGATGCATAGGAAAAGGCTCAAAAGAAAGAATTGTTCCAATTGGAAATAAAGCATGCATTGCAATAAGAAAATATTTAAAAGAACGTGAATATATAGTAAAAAAATTTAATTTAAATACAAAATATTTATTTATAAAAGACAATGGAAAAAAAATAACAAGACAAGATATATATGTTTTTATTAGAGAACTTGGTAAAAATATCAATAAAGAAATATCACCACATACAATAAGACACTCTTTTGCAACTCATCTATTAGAGAATGGTGCTGATTTAAGAGTAGTACAAGAACTTCTTGGTCATAGTGATGTTTCTACAACACAACTATATACACATATTAGTAAAAAAAGACTTAAAGATATTTATTTTTCTATTAATAAATGATAAGAAATATTATAAAAATAGCAAACTTTTTATTTAGAAATTTTATAACAAATGTAAGAGAAAAAACAGGTTAAACAATGAAAATTTCAGCATTAAATCATTCAAATTTTGGTAATATAAATAAAACACAAAACTTTCAAGGCCTATGGGGTAAGACCTCAAGAAATTCAGATTTTGACCAAGCATTAGGCATACCAAAAGTAGAAGAAGTATGCTATTACTATCCTTTCCAAGATGAAACAAAAGAAGAAATTAAATCAGTAGTTGAAAAAAATACAGAAGCATATATTGATGAATCTGATGAAACACCAAAATACAGACTAAGAGAATGTAAAGTTTGCACAACATTACCATTCCAAGAAATTAATTATTTAAATTATGCATCAATGCCTCCAAAAACAAAATTACAAGGCAAGATGAGAATTGTACACGCGTATGCAAAAGATAAATATACAACAAGCGAATATGGTCCAAAACAGTCTCCCGCCATTAATGAAGATATTGCTCAAAAATTAAACATTAAAGGCTAATATTATATTAGCATTGCAGCCATACAAGCAGAAATGTATGATGTTAGGGTTCCTGCAATTAATGCTCTAATTCCCATTCTTGCAAGATTTTTTCTTTGATTAGGTGCAATTTCTCCAATACCCGAAATTTGAATAGCAACTGAAGAAAAATTAGCAAAACCTGATAGTGCAAAAGTTGTAATAATGAAGCTTTTTTCTGATAAAACTTCTCTAATTGCCGTCAAATCTGTAAATGCAATTGCCTCATTTAATACAAACTTAGTTCCTAGCAACGAGCCTACAGTAGTAATTTCATTTAATGGTATACCAATCAATAAAGCAAAAACAGAGAAAATTTTCCCAAAAATCATTTTTATAGATAAATGCTCGATATCCATACCTATAAAATTTAAATTAATATGCAATATATTATGTAAAAATATTCCAAATTTACATAAAAAATAATCTATTAAAGCAATAAGAGCAATTAAAGCGATTAGCATTGCAAGTACATTTAACCCTACCTTCATGCCATCAGAAGCGCCTTTTGAAATAGCATCAAGTACATTAACATCAGTTCTTCTTCTTCTGATTTTAAAGTCTTTCATTGTTTGAGGTTCTAATGTTTCAGGATATATTATTTTAGATACAACTAAAGCACCAGGAGCTGCCATTATACATGCTGCTAACATATATTGAGCAGGAATTCCTATACTGGCATATACCGCTATTAATCCACCAGATAAACAAGCCATACTTCCTGTCATTGATGCCAATATTTCAGATCTGGTCAAATTTGGAAGATATGGTTTTATCATTATTTGAGCTACAACTTGGCCTACAAAAGAACTTGCAACATTTGACAATGCTTCTGCCCCTGATACATCCATTAGTTTATTTACAATTTTACCCAAGAAGGCAACAACTCTTTGCATTATTCCGTAATAATATAAAATATTTACAAGTATCATCATAAAGATTAAAGCAGGGAGTAGTTTCATAGCAAACATAAATGCCTTATCCCCAAACAATTCTTGTAATACTTCAGGGCTATTTGATAAGGGTCCAAATACAAAGTCTGCCCCCTGATTTGCAAATTCTAATATTTTTTCTACAAATTTACCTATATATTCAAACATTAATTTTCCAGGTTCGAATTTTAATATAAAAACAGCAAGTAAGAACTGTAAAACCAGTCCAACAACAACTGTTTTATAATTAATTGCTTTTTTATTATTAGACATTAAAAATGCAATTAATAACATTGCTAAAATTCCAATAATACCAAAGAGAATATTCATATAATTTAGCCTCAGATATCTAATATAGTAATAATAATACTATAAACTTACTAAATCTAGAAAATTGTAACAAAATAATTTTTAGAAATGAAAAAAGAAACTTACCATTGTAAAATTAGGTATGAAGAAAATATTTCTACTTATAGTTTTTTTGTTCGTTTTTGTTCAAAATGTTATAGCTGCTGAACCAAAAGAAATTCAGTTTATATATATCAATGGTTCAAATAATAATGATGTTAAAATGAAAACGTGGTTTTTTGATGGTGTTTATAAATTACATTCACACATGTATGATGCGTTTTTATCGTCTGATTTTATATATAAGAATCTATTAAAAAATGACGAATATAATATTTCATCTTCACTTGAAATATTCTTCTGGGGCGATAGAAGTAATAAAGAAATTCAGGCTTTAAATTCTGATTTAAGTTTCACAAAAGTTTTTAGTCCGAGATTGGCTCAAACTGTTAGAACATTATTAGCTCATTATTTACACGATGCTATATGGGTTTCTCATTATAGAAATATGCATCCTGTTATAGAAGACTTGCATAAACAAGT
>CALUQL010000102.1 GCA_944322895.1 Candidatus Gastranaerophilales bacterium | reverse complement strand
TATACAATTACAAATTCTTTATTTTATACCAGTACTTCTAAATCAGATATGCCATTTGCTATATATACAAAATCAACTCCAAATTTTGGAGAGACTCCTTCAGAAGGACTAAATTACTGGCCAAATTATAATCAAATAAGTAAAACTCAACAAGGTTATTTTATAAAGTGGTTAGCTAACGGAAAACCTTATATTGAAGAATTAGGCTATGCTTACATTTACTATTATGGTTTAGAATATAGAGCTCTTGTAGAAAAACAGGATCAAAAGGAAGTTTTATTTGAAATTATAGATTTAGTTAATAAGTTTAAAAGATTAAGATATGGATATGACTTAATAGTTTACTTGATATTATCAATTAATAATTTTTCACAAGATGAAATAGATAAAATATTAGTGTTTTTAAAAAATAACGAACTAGAATATATGTACAATCCTGCATATAATTCAATAATTAAAAATTTAACACCAAGCGAAGATTATCATGTAAAATTCTCACCTTATCAATTCTTAAATAATGATGAATACAATAATTTAAGTGATAGAAAAAATGAGTTACTATCTTATTATTTTGAGAAGATAACAGAAAACCTTGAGGAATCAGAACTTTATAGTGTAAAAACACAAACATATAATTATTATATGGCTATGGCGTACTATCATACTAGTAACCTTGTCACTTATAACGCAATTGTTCCATCAACAAAGGTAAAACGTCTTTGGAATCAGGCTCGTAAAATAATAAAAGATGAAATTAAGCAAACTGTTAAAAAATTTGATAGTTCTAGTAATCCTTTGACAGAAATTGAAAAACTTGCATACTTGCCTTCTAAATTAAGAAACAATATAAATTATTCATCTAATCATTTTGATTTTGGAGAAAAAACAATTTCTGACATAGGTACAATTGCAGAAAAATTAGGATTTAAAATGCAAGATAAAACAACATTAAGACAATCTTCTTTAATTATAGATGCTTGTGAAGCATTTGGATATGAAATTGAACCAAATGTTAATGTTGACCAAAAACCATATAAAAAGAATTCAAAAGTTATGATATATAAAAGCCAATTCCCTATAAAACTTTCGCCTGTTGATTATCATATGGCTGCATTATTTACAGATATTGGTTTAAAAATAGCATTAGAAGATAATGAACTTCTTCCAATAGAAATGTCATATATTGAAAACTATATAAAAAAGGAATTTACATTATCTCCTTCAGAAAGACTTCGTTTGCAAATGAGAACAGAATTAATTGTTCATACAAAAGAAATAAACACAAATGATACAATCAAAAAGCTAATTAAAATGTTAAATGATAGTAGTAAAGAAACTGTTTCTAAATTTATAATCTCTGTAGCCAAAGTAGATGGCATTATCAAGGATAGTGAATTAAAAATTTTACAAAAAATATTTAAACAGCTTGGTCTTTCTGAAGATTATTTGAATTCGTCTCTTTCTGAACTTATTAATAATACAGAAGAAGTTGTTATAGTTGAAAAAGGGACCGGTAAAAAGAGAAAAGGGTCGAAAATACCTACAAACATTGAATTAAATGGAAAAGTAGAGTTAAAATTAAATGCTGAAAAATTAGAAAAAATAAAAATTAATACTTCTGAAATTCATAGTGTATTACAAGAAATTTTTGCCGAAGAACAAGCCGAAATATTAAAAGCTGAGCCAATAGAAACTACTAACTCAGAAGATGTGGATAAAACTGAAATAGAAAATGGTTTACAAAACATCGTAAACATCATTATTGAAAAAGAAAACTGGACTCGTAATGAACTCCTAAATGTTATTCAAAATAAAGGAATGATGTTAAGTAGCACAATAGATGAAATTAATGAGTGGAGCAACGAAGAATTTGGTGATTTTCTTGTTGAAGAAGATGATGATGTATATCTTGTAAATAAAGACGTTGTTAGTTTAATTAAAAAATAAGGGATAATTATTATGGAAAAAATAAAAATCAAATCAAAAGAAAAGAATGCAATTATAGAATCTCTAAAAGCAGGTATTGTTCCACGAATTGGATTACAACATATTCAAGTAGGTAGGGCTGATGAAATTAAAGAAATGATAAAAGATTATGAATTAATCTCTGATGGCGGAGCAAAAACAAGATTTATAATTGGGGAATATGGCTCAGGCAAAACTTTTTTCCTAACATTATCCAAATTAATTGCTCATGAAAAGAATTTAGTGGTAGTTTCTGCAGATATTACAACAGAAAAGGTATTATGCTCGTCAGATGGGAAATCACAAAAATTATTTTCTGAGCTAATAACAAATATGTCTACCAAAACTAAACCTGATGGTGGTGCATTAAGATCTATTATTGAGAGATGGGCATCAAAAATATTAAAAAGTAATGAAAATATTACTGAAGAAAATATTTATAAAGAATTGATGCCATTAGAAAAATATGTTGCTTGTTATGATTTTTCAAAAGTTTTAACAACCTATATTAATGCATACCAAAATGGTGATGATATAAAAATGTCACAAGTCTTAAGATGGTTAAGAGCAGAATATACAACAAAAACTGATGCTCGTAACGATTTAGGCGTAAGAACAATAATCGATGATAATAATTTCTATGAATATTTAAAATTGTTTGCAGGTTTTGTAAGATTAGCAGGATATTCTGGTTTAATAGTTAATATTGATGAATTGGCAATTTTAGCAAGGCTGAAATCAAACATTAGAAATAAAAATTTTGAAAGAATTTTAAATATAATTAATGATTCGTTACAAGGGACAACAGAATATCTAGGGTTTATATTTGGTGGGACACCAGAATTTTTGGAAGATAAATACAAGGGTATGTATAGTTATGGTGCTTTAGAAACTCGACTTGCCGATAATCCTTTTGCAAAAGGAGGTATGAAAGATTTAACTGGACCAGTGATAAGATTAGACAACTTATCACAAGAAGAATTGTATATGTTATTTTTAAATATAAGAAATGTTTTTGCAGAATACGATGAAACTAAGTATTTGGTTTCTGAAAACGATATTAAAACATTTATGCAATGGCTTATGAACAGGTTAGGTGCTAAATCTTTTCTTTCACCGAGAGAATCTATTAAAGCATTTATAGGTTTACTAAGCCAATTACAGAATTATCCTGATACAAATATCTCAAATTACTTATCAGGAGTAAAAATTCAGGAGTATAAAGAACCAATTGATGAAGAATTGGTATCACTAAAATTAGGAGATTAATGGAACCTTTTTATTTATTAAATAAAAAAATACAAAAAGTTATTCATGAAATGAAATGGGAAAATTTTAGACCAATTCAAGATGAAGCTATTTTACATATGGTTAATAATCCTAGCGATATGATAATATCTGCTCCTACTGCAAGCGGGAAAACAGAAGCTGCATTTCTCCCAATTATTTCACAAATAGCAGATAAAGGAAAGGATTCTGTAAAAATATTATATATATCACCATTAAAAGCACTTATAAATGACCAGTTTTCAAGAATAGAAGCTCTTTGTAAACATATAGACTTCCCAATTACTAAATGGCATGGGGATGCAAACCAATCAAAAAAAGTCTCACTGATTAAAAATCCTGCAGGTATATTACTCATAACACCAGAATCAATTGAATCTTTATTTATAAATAAGACAGAATTTTTAGGATCATTGTTTAATAGTTTAGAATATATTGTAATTGACGAAATACATAGCTTTATTGGTAATGAAAGAGGATCGCAATTAAAGAGTTTAATTAACCGTTTAGAACACACTGTAGAAATACAACCTTATAAAATTGCATTATCTGCAACAATAAGTAACCTTTCTGATATCGCAGAATGGTTAAATCCCAGTAACCCTAGCACTGTAAAAATAATTGAAGATAACGATAAATCTAAAGATATTGTTGGTTTAATAAAATGTTATAAAAACATTCCTCCTATTGTAGGCGTTGATAAAGATGAATTTTCCGAATTAAAACAGGATCTATTTAATGTCATAAAACAAGGTAAAAATCTAATTTTTGCAAATGCAAAAATGACATTGGAAGAATATTGTGATTCCATGCAAAATATTGCTTATGAAAACAGTTACCCTAATAATTTTTATATCCATCACGGCTCTTTGGCTAAAAATATCAGAGAGCAATGCGAAAACTTACTAAAAAAAGAATCAAATATTTCAGTATTTTGTACTAATACATTGGAATTGGGTATTGATATTGGAAATATAGATAGAGTGATATTTTTAGCTCCGCCATTTTCTGTTGCTTCTATGGTGCAACGACTTGGTCGTTGTGGTAGAAAAGAAAATGCAAGAAAAGAGTTTAGATTTTATATTGAAGAAAATGATATCGATGATAATGCTACTTGGCAAGATATGTTCAGGGTTCAATTGGTTCAAAGTATTGCTATTGTTGAATTAATGTTAAAAGAAAGCATTGAACCCCTTGAAACTAATACATTTGACTATTCAACTTTTATTCACCAAATTTTATCATATTTGGGACAAACTGGCGGTGCTGATGCTTCTAAAATATATTATAACATCGCAGATATCTCTTTTAATAATTATTTTTCTAAAGAGGATTTTATAGCTATATTGCAAAAGCTTAATTCAGATGAAATTATTTATCAAATGCCTAATGGAATAATTACATTAAGCAAACTGGGAGAGAAAATTGTTGAGAATTATGAATTCTATGCCGCGTTTATAACTCCAAAAGATTGGAAAGTTGTTTGTAATGGTAAGGAAATAGGTCAAATATCCGGAGGAAATTTATTATTCTTAAAAGAGGGAAGTCATTTTCTTTTAGCTGGTAAGCGATGGGAAATAGTTGAGTTCAAAAATAAAATTCAAACGATAATTGTAAAAAAAGCATATGGGAAAAAACCTATTAAATTCCAAGGGGGATCTCAAAATATACACAGGACAATTCATCAAAAAATGTTAGAAATTTATGAAAATTGTTATATCCCGAAGTATTTATCTCAAGCATCAATTCCAATCTTAGAAGAAGGATTTGAAAATTATAAAACATATGTAAAAACTAATGATAGTAATATCCTTACAGTTTTGGAAGGGACTCGAATCCAAAATACAATAGGTTTGCTTTTTAAATATTGTGGTATAGATATTGAAGATGGAGGAATTGGTTATTATTCAACCTGTAGAAAGCAAGAACTAATTAAAATTTTAAAATCAATTAATTTTTCAAATCTTGATAAAAATTCCGTAATTAATTTAGTTGATAAATCTTTAAAATATAAAAAGAAATTTGATTATTTGCTACCAGATAATATTCTGAATAAAGCATATGAAAAACAATGCCTAGATTTTAATGGTGCTAAGGAATTTATAAATAATTTGTAGGAATGTAAATATGAAAAAACAAATTGATAATTTTTTAAACAATAAAATTTGTGAAATGTTTTTAGTAATAATCATTATTATTAATATTATATGTCTTGGTTTTGAAACTGATAAAACAATATATTTACATTACAAAACTTTATTTAATCAAATAGAATTAATTTCTGTAATTATATTTACTATTGAATATATTCTACGTTTAATATCTATGCAAAAATTAAAAGATGCCCTAAAACCTTTGATGATAATAGATTTATTTGCGATTTTACCATTTTATTTACCTTTGAAGGGGTTAGATTTAAGAATATTAAGAACTTTTAGATTGCTGAGAATTTTTAGAATGTTCAAATTAGCTCGTTATTTTGATGCTCTACAAATGATAGGTAAAGTCATTTATAGAAAAAGATATGAATTAATAAGTATATTTGGGGTGTTGCTTTTGCTAATGTTTATAAGCTCATTTTTTATGTTTTATGCGGAGGCAGATGCCCAGCCTAATGCTTTTCACAATATTCTAGATACTTTTTGGTGGTCATTGGTTACTTTTACAACTGTAGGATATGGCGATGTTTACCCAATAACAGCTATAGGAAAAGTTTTATCAGGTATTGTGGTACTAATAGGAATTATGCTTTTTGCACTTCCTACAAGTATTTTAACAGCTGAATTTATGAATGAATTTAATAAAGATAAGAAATAATAGTTTTATATATTAACAAGTATTATATTTTTTTGTTTTAATATAAATTATTCTATTAATTGTTTTGTGACATATTTTAACACATATACTTCTATTATATTTTTGTTTAAGTGATGAATACGACACCTAAAAAAGGAGGTCGTATGAGTAAAAATAAGAAATA
>CALUQL010000101.1 GCA_944322895.1 Candidatus Gastranaerophilales bacterium | reverse complement strand
AACAGTTTGTAGGGGAGTTCTGATACTCCCCTATAAAAATGGCTATTTATCAACTGTTTGTTGTGACATAGCCTTTTCTAAAATATTTTTATAAAAATTTTCATATTTTTCAAGCATTAAAAAATCAATATCTAATGGATTAGAAAAATATACATTATAATCTTCTAAACGTCTCAGCCAAGCATCTCTATTTTCAATGTCAGAGTTATTTCTTTGTGACATCATATTGAAATTCTCATCTGTCATAACCCCTGTGCGAATTTTTAATAATTCATTTTTATCGATACCATTTTTGAGTAGTTGACTTAATGCATAATGTATTCTCCCCCAACCACCACCAAATCGTTCTTGATCAAAATCTAAAAGAGTAATATAGGGTATTTTTAAATTATTTAATAAGCGCCAAAAATGATTAACATGTCTACCCCCAAGAGGAACAATAGATATTTCGCTCAAATCAATATTTCCATTGTATTTTTCCCATAACTTTGACAATATCAGTTCTTCACTATCACCTTCACCTAAAATAACAAGTTTGGCAAAATATAATTCAGGGTATGCTTTAATTGCTTCTTTTACATATTTATATTGTTCATCTGTTTTATCTGGTAAAGTTATATTGCAAATATTAGTACATCCATTATTATCTGTTCTAAAATAGCGGACTTGAGACGGTTCAATTCTTTTAACAATAGATGCTGAATGAGATGTTATAATTGTTTGAGCATTATTTTTATCTGCAATATTTTTTAAGTTATTAACTAATCTCCCAAGTAAATGTGGTGCTATATGATTTTCAGGTTCTTCTACTGCCATAATGGTCAATACTGGCAAATTTTTATTAAAAGATATATTTTCTGAATTAGTTTCTATTTCTTTTTTTATGGTATTTTCAATATTTAAAATACTGTCTATTAATGAAATGTAAAATAAAGATTTTAATCCATCGCTCATTTGCTCAACAGTATAATCATTTCCAGTTTCTGTTGGGCTAAACACAACATCGGCTCTTCTTATAGATGTTTCAATATCTGCACTATTAAATTTTAATGCGACATTTTTATACTTTTCATGTGTATCGTAATTTTTCCAGCGTTTATCTAAAGATTCATTTAATATTTTAACGCCTTGTTCAGCTTCAAATTCAGAATTTAATTCTTCAATCTTTGATTTAATATTATTTCGCCTTTCATCTTTCCAATTAATACTATTAATAAGTTGATACATCATAGCTCCGGATGTGTTTTTAAGCTGTTTTGAAGGATCCCTAACAGCAGGTACATATATGACCCTAATTTTATCTAAATCTCGCCTTTGCGCATTAACATAATCTTTATCTTCTATTTCTGCAGATTCTGGGCAAGTAATGTATCTAATCTGATAATCTATCGCACCTTCAATAGTATTGCTTTTTTCCCAAGTTGCATCCAATCTAACACGTATATATGGAATGCCATCAGGAGTATCTACAATTACATGCTCAAAAAATGGTGGTATAGAGTCATCTTCTTCTCCTTCTCGTATATTTTTAAATTCAAAAACAGCTTCAATATACATTTTTTGTTCTGTCATATTTTCAGGTAGTGTATTTTTGGGGACATAAAAATCACTACGTCTTATATTCCTATCACTTGTAAATTCTGAAAACATACAATTTAGTGCTGCTAATGCCGCTGTTTTTCCGGTACTATTACTTCCAATAAATGTTGTTAAATCATCAATGGCAATTATATGTTCTTCTTCCCCAAAACAACGGAAATTAAATAATTTTATTTTGCTTAGTCTCATATACACATTCCTTATATTTTTCATGCTAAAAGCATTGTAAATACTATATTTATTATAATACAAGAAGTGATATTTTTATTATGGAAATATCTCCGATCCATGTTTGTGATAACCTAAAAAGAAAAAGGAGTTAGACATGGCTGTACCTGATTTTCAATCATTAATGAATCCTGTTTTAAATTTGTATGAAAAGAAAAATGTAGAATTACGCCCACGTGATATCGAAGATGAAATTGCTAAATTATTCAATTTATCTGAAGAAGATAAAAATCAAATGATACCTAGCAATATTGAAACTATTCTTCGCAACCGCGTTAATTGGGCAGTCTATTACTTATTCAGAGCTGGATTATTAGATAGACCTAAAAGAGGTTATTATAAAATTAGTGAGGCTGGTGTACAGGAAAATAAAACAGGGAATAAGATAAATATTGGGTACTTAAAGAAATTCCCATCTTTTGTAGATTTTTCAAATATTGAAAATAAGAAAAATTCTGATGCGGGGAACATTATCGAAACTGATGAATGTCAAACTCCTGATGAAATGATATCAAAAGCGCAAGCTTTATATTCTGATAATCTTCAAAGCGAACTATTAGAAAAATTAAAACAAGTTGATCCTGTTAAATTTGAAAAAATAGTCTTACAACTTATGGAAAAGATGAATTATGGCATCGGGTCTATGACAAAAATGAGCCATGATGGTGGTATCGACGGAATCATTGACGAAGATGAATTAGGTCTAGAGAAAATTTATCTTCAAGCAAAAAGATATTCAGATAATAAAGTTAATGAAAAGGAAATGCAAAATTTTGCCGGAGCACTTGGCTGTTCAACCGTACGTAAAGGTGTATTTATAACTACAAGTTTTTTCGATGAAAAAGCAAAACAAAAAGCTGCTTCTGTTCAGGGAAAAGTAATAAGACTCATTAATGGTGATGAACTAACAAAATTAATGATAAAACATAATGTTGGTGTTCAGCCTAAAACGACAATAGAAATTAAAAAATTAGATGAAGATTTCTTTACTGAAGAATAAATAAGCATATATTTCTATAATATACTGTTAAGTTGGAAACCCTATTTTAAAAAGGATTTTACGTAATGATAAAAGAACAGAAATATTCCAATTTTCCCAAACGCCCTAAACAGCATGTTCAAGAGGCGAATTCTATAGATATTTTTAAACAAAAAATTCCCAAACACTGGGTTATTAGAGGTGTAACTGAACGAGATTATGGCATTGATCTATTTGTGGAAATAGTTCAAGATGATCATATAACAGGCAAATTATTCACATGTCAGTTAAAAAGTATAGAAAAAATAAAAAATAATTTAACTTGTAATAATATAAAGCCTTCTACTTTTAACTATTGGTATGCCCTTCCTACAACAACATTCGTTTTTTTTATTGATATTCAAAATAAAGAAGCTTATTATTGTAATGTAAAAAAATATATCAGGCAAAATTATGAAAAATTCAAAAAAGGGACTTTAAAAAACATCAAATTTGATAAAGATTTTTCATTATCAAAATTAAACGAAGATGATATTGAAAAATTTTTAATACAGGAATATAACAAAGAAAATTCATTAATACATATTGAAAACCAAATGATTTCTTTTATTTTAAATTTGGAAAAAAATTTAGCCACATTAGATGAACATCTATATAGGGATTCTTTTTTGTCATTATCGGATGAAAATTTTGATGATTTTGAGTATATTTTAATGTATGAACAATTCAAAGAATTATATGAGTATTTTGGACACATTTGGGATATAAAAGATTTAGATGAATTTTATAAAGACGGATTAAAGATGTTCCCTGATTATAACGCAGAAATCTTTTATGAAGCACAAGCTTCACAATTATCAAAATGTTTAATCCCGAAACTAATAGAATTATTTATTATAATATCGGAAAATATCAAAAAAAATTATTTATATTGGAGTTCAGAACATCTATATACTACAATAATATTTAATAAAAAATATAAAGAATTGTGGAAATTAATAATTGAAAAGATGAAATACTATGAATTTTTATTTGACAAAAAATAAATACTAAAAATAATTCTTGTAAGCATATGAATTTATTATTTTTACACCTATTTAATTTATTTTCAAAAATTATCTTCAAACCCTCTGATATTATCAAGTTCAATATTGTATCGTTTGCCGGTTTTGTCTACGCAAGTAGCAAAACCAACAGTTTTATCGGCATATTTGTTCTCCCATAGGCAAATCAACAATCCTATTTCTTGTGTTTTTAAATTCAAAATCTTTGTTCCGTATAACTTATAATCTTTTTCAATCATCATTATTAGCCTTTCTTACTGTGATATTTGAATATATGTCATCAGGTTTTTCAGGATCTATTAAAAACTCTTTCAAAAATACATATAATTCTCCGCAGGGACTTTCGCATAAAACTGTATCCGTGTTATAAAAGCCAATGACGATATATTCTCTATTGTCATTTATTTCCCAGCCACGGATTCTTTTTAATCTGTATCTGCCATACTGTTCAATCATATTTATTCCTTTCGTAGTACAATTCATCACTCTTTCTTCGGCAAATATCAACCCTAAAACTCAAAAATGTATCATACAGACACATAACATTGGATTATTGCTCCACACTACGCGGTCGTTCATTTTATTCTGCTATCGCAGAATTTACATTCCTTTGCTCCGTGCTACTTCGGCATTATGTTCGTTTACACTCACTTCAGCCTACGCAAAATCCAACTTGATGTTTCTGCGAAACAGAGTTATCCTGTGTGTACCAAAATTTTATTTACCCCGAGGTTAACTATGAAAAAACAAATATTGGCACAAGATGCCTTTAAACTTTATGCTGAAAAATTTATGTCATTGGAAGATATTGCAAGGCAGCTTCATTTGAACGAGAAGACGCTTCGTCGGTGGAAAAAGTCTGATGATTGGGAAACCAAAAGAGCTGAATATCTTCGTACTAAAACGACATTACATTCGGATTTATATGATTTTATCCGAAGTTTAATAAATTCTATCGAAAAGGATATGGAGAATAACGCTAAAGTCGAGCCAGCAAGGTATTATGCTGTTACTAAAATGCTGAAATTGATTGGTCTGGTTAAATCTTACGAGGATGAAGTGATAAGTGAAAAACAAAAACAGAAAGAGGAAAAGCCGAAAGGTTTAACACCGGATGTTATACGAGAAATTGAGGAACAAATTCTCGGCATAACACACGAAGAAATTTGTGAACACGATTTGAACACCGATTAAATACCTTTTAAACGGTATTTAAATTTTCAACATCTTTTCGTGATCGATAAAGAATGCATTTAATACATCTGCCTCATTTCGCAGGTGTTTTATTACCGGTGCAAGATTATAGCATTCTTCAATCTCCGGCTGATTAACTACAAAGTAATCAATGACTACGGCAATATTATAAATATTTTTTGACCACTTACTTAACTGCTTGAACTCCTTTGGAGTAATATTAAATCCGACTTTTTCCATATTTAAACCTCCTTTGGTTCACAACATTAGCTTGAAAGCAGAGAGAAAGCATTGAAAGATTTACATAACAACACAAATACTCTATTTTTTAAATTTACGGTCACTTTTACAGTAATCTTTGTAGTAACTATGTTTTTGATACAATTAAACAAAATAAGGATTAAAAAATGGTTTTAAGAACTGGTTTTTCAAGATTTCCATCAACGGATTATAAAACTACAAATCATATTATTGCATATCTTGATATACTTGGTGCAACGGACTTGATCTGTAATGACAATGATTTTAGTTTTCTAAATCATTTAAATATGTTCTTGGAAGATGCTATTGAAGAATCTGGCGGCGGAATTTTTTCTAAAAAAGAAGATATATTTGTAAAAATATTTTCAGACAATATTGTATTAGCCATTGAATTAAAAGAAAATGACGACCAAAGAGATAATAAAATCGCAGCATTATTCAATACAGTAGCAAATATATATAATGAAATTTTGCGCTATGGATATTTAATGCGTGGTGCAATTATCGAAGGTGAATTTTTTCACAATAACATTATTGTATATGGCAAAGGGCATGTACAAGCTGTAAAATTAGAAGAAAAAGAAGCTATTTATCCAAGAATTCTTGTTCAAAAAGAATTATCAAAAATTTTACCACATTACCTTTTACAAGATAGAGATGGTTGGAACATTTTAAATATTTTTCAATTTAGTGAATATTTTGACCACTTATCTTTTAAATTTGAACTTCTTAAAATGCTTAAAAAGAATAAAGACAATAACCATATAAAAGAAAAAATTATGTGGGTAATAAATTATTTCAATTCTTGGTTTATTAGACCAGAGGCAAGAATTTTAGAAAAATCACAGATTACAGATGCAGAAATCGCAGATGCCTTAAAATAAAGTTATTTTAAAATTTATATTGTTGTGATAAGTTACATTATGAGAAGTTTGCAGACGGAAGCGTAGTTTGTATAGAAGATGAAATCCCGTTCGAGATACCTG
>CALUQL010000100.1 GCA_944322895.1 Candidatus Gastranaerophilales bacterium | reverse complement strand
GTATTTAATCTTACAACAGATTCTTTTAGATATTGTTTTAATTGTGCATCTTTAGACATATCGTTAATATAGCTGGAAAGTTCGGCTATATTTTTTGCTGTTATATCAATATTTGCGAGTGTTGTTTTTGTTTTTGGATCTTCCATTAAACCTGATAAATTATCAGATAATCTTGTAAATGACTTTGTGGCATTTGCAACATTTTCTACAAATTCCTGATTTCCTGCAATTTTATTAATATTATCTGTAAGAACAAGTAATCTGTCAGAAAGTTTATTTGCATTTTCTGTTAACATTTCAAGTTCTATCTTAGATAAATCAATTAACTCTTGAGCTTTTGCCATTGTTACATTTGCATTTGTTGTTAATTCTTCTAAATTAACAGTTGTTTGTTGTAAATCTCTTATAACATCATCTGATAACAATAAAGAAATTCTTTCGTTTGTTTCAATTAATGATTCTGCGCTTCTGTATTGAAGTTCCAAAAAGTCTGCAATCCTCATTGGTTCTATAACTGTATATGGAGAATCTGTTTTTGGATAAGGAATATCAACAGAATCTTTAGGAATAAGTCTTAATTTCTTTGTATTATCTTCTTTTACAATTTTGCCCTCAAGCATATCCGGAGTTACAAGTCCAGGTAGTTCGATTATATATTTTACTTTATATGCATTTTTTGTTTTTATATTTTCTTTTACTATGATAGGAAGCATATTTGTTTCAACAATTTCTATTTTTTTAATTGTTCCTATATCATAGTATTTATGGTCTAGTTCCATTTGCACTTTATCATCAGCGTGCAAGACCAATGACTTATCAGATTCAGGTAAATATATAATTTTTTCTTTTGGAGGTGTTATTTCTAAGAACTGTTCTCCTATAATACCTGATTGTTGAATAGAAATTTCAGAAGCCTTTGGAATTTCTATATTTGGCTCTGTTATAACAAATTTAACATCAACATAACTTTCTGATGAATTTATTTTAGGCTTTATTTCTTCAACCTGACCGATTCTAACCCCCATCATTTGAACGCCGCTACCGGGTCTCATTCCGTTGACATCTTTGAAGCTTACAGTTATTCTGTCTGCGCTTGATATTGCCTTACCTTTTACCCACATAACTGTGAATAATAAGATTATTATTGCGGATAGTGCCAATATACCAACTTTAAATGATGATGTAAATTTCATATATTTCCTTCTTCCAAATTAATTTTACAATAAAAATCTAAAAACCAGAAGCTGCGATTTTCATCGGTCCATCCATTGAAGCCGATACAAACTGCTTTGTATATGGTGTATTTTGTTCTAGTAAGTCGTTTGGTGTTCCTCTGTATACAATGTGACCGTCATATAACATTATAACTCTATCTGAACATCTTTTGATTGTTGACATTTGGTGAGTTACTATAATTGATGTTGCTTTGGTTTCATCTCTTAGTCTTAGTATATAGTCTTCAATTACTGTTGAAGCAATTGGATCAAGACCTGCTGTTGGTTCATCATAGAGTATAAATTTAGGTTTTGTTACAATTGCTCGAGCTAAACTTACTCTTTTTTGCATACCGCCTGAAAGTTCATGTGGGAATTTATCTTCTATCCCGGATAAACCTACTGTTCTAAGACTTTTTGCTACAATTTCTTTTAGCTCATCTTGTGAGTATTTATTTTTAAATTCTTTTCGTTCTTGAAGTGCAAATGATATATTGTCAAATACATTTAAAGAGTCAAAAAGTGCAGAATATTGGAACACCATTGCAACATCACCATCGCTGATATCAATGTTTCCAGAATCTGATTTTAATAGTCCGCATAATATTTTTAGTATAGTACTTTTACCTGAACCGCTGAATCCGACAATTGAAAGTATCTCGCCTTCTTCAACATTAAAGGAAATGTTGTCTAAAACTTTTCTTCCGTCAAATTCTTTTGTTAAATTTTCTACCTTTATTGTCATATTAACCTTCTTCTTAAAAATAGAATGCAACTGCAAAAATACAGTCAATTATAACTATTGCAACGAAAGACCATACAACGGCTTTTGTTGTTGCAATACCTACACCTTTTGCCCCGCCTTCAGCACTATAACCGCAGCTGGAACTTATTAAACTTATTGCTCCGCCAAAACAAGCTGATTTTAATAGCATAATATTTATGTCTCTTATGTATAGACCTTGCCAAACAGAAGTTGTATAACACAACCAAGTTACATCTTTTCCTGCTGTCATTGCCGTTAAACCACCTGCTAAAATACCGACAGTAGATGATATTATTACTACAAATGGCATCATTATTACACCAGCTAATACTCTTGGCAAAAATAAATACTTAAATGGTGAAACTTTCAATACTTCCATTGCATCAATTTGCTCTGTTACACGCATTGTTGCAAGTTCACTGGCTTGGGCTGAACCTATCATTGATATAATGGCAAAACCTGACATTATTACGCCAATCTCTCTTACCATTGTTAATGCAACAAGTAAGCCTATATAATCTTTTCCGCCCTGTTTTACCATCTCTGGTGCTACTTGCATTGATAAAATTATTGCAGTCATTGAAACTATGGAAAGAGTTATTGGCAAAGAGTCAACTGCAAATCTTGAAGATTGTTCCATTACTTGTTTGAAGTTTATTTGGAAAGAAAATATATATTTTAAAACCTGAACTAATTGATAGGCAATAGAGCCGAATGTCTCAAAGAACTCCCTTACATGCCTTAAAAACATTAATATTAACTGGTATGTTATTGTTTGTTTTAAATACAAGCGAAATTTTGCCATATCAGTATATTACAATAAATTCAATTTTTTCTCTAGAAAAAATATTAAGATTTATTTTTATTAATCAAAAAGCATCTTACTTTGTGGGTTTCGGATATATTTGTCAGGTCAGGCTGCTGTTGTTTACATATTTCCATAACATAAGGGCATCTTGTATGGAATTTACAGCCTTTGGGCAGGTTGTTTGGTGATGGTAAATCTCCTGATAATAATATTTTTTTTGTTTTGTCTTTTGATATTACAGGTACAGCATTCAAAAGAGCTTGTGTATACGGATGTTTATGGTTGTCAAAAAGTTCTTCTTTCTCCGCAATTTCAACAATCTCGCCTAAGTACATTACTGCTATTCTGTCTGATATATATTTTATAATGCTTAAATCGTGAGAAATGAAAAGCATAGTGAGGTTTAAGTGTTTTTTTAAGTCTAAAAGCAAGTTTACAATTTGGGCTTGAATACTTACATCTAGTGCACTTACAGGTTCATCTGCCACTATAAATTTCGGATTTAATATTATTGCTCTTGCAATTGCTATTCTTTGACGTTGTCCGCCTGAAAATTCATGAGGATATCTGTTTAATACTTCTTCTTGCATTCCGATTAGAGATATAATCTTTTTTATTTTTTCATTAATTTGTTGTTTATCTTTTATTCTGTTAATGATAAATGGTTCTTTCAAAATATCATATATTTTCATTCTTGGGTTTAGGCTCATGTATGGATTTTGAAATATAAGCTGGGCTTGTGCTCTGAAACTTTTGAGTCCCTTTTTAGTTTTAGACACAATATTTTCGCCATTAAAAATAACTTCACCTGATGTTGGATTTATTAATTTCAATATACAATTTCCCAACGTGGATTTCCCGCTTCCGGATTCTCCTACTAATCCTAATATTTCATTTTGATATATATCTAAGTCCACATCATTTAATGCATATGTGTAACCTTTGATGTTACCTAATAATCCGTCAATTATTGGGTAGTGCATATTTAATTTTTTTATTTCAAAAAGTTTTTCCATAAAGTTTATTATACATTATTTCTTTATTTTGATTATTAACCATCGGTCAATATATAAAGTATAGTTTTAATACTATATTTTTACTTCAAAAGGATTCATTTTACCTTCTTTGTAATTTTTCATTGCCAAGAAAGATTTTTCTATCATATTTGATACCGTTGTATATGTGTAAAATGCGGTATGAGGGGTTAGAATTACATTCGGAAAACTTCTTAACATAGAAAGTTCATCATTATCAATTACTTCACTGCTTCTGTTGTAGTAATATAATCCGTTTTCGTCTTCTATTACGTCAAGACCTGCTGCACTTATTTTCCCGTTCTTTAAGTTTTCTATTAGTGCTTTTGAATCTATCAGAGTACCTCTTGCCGTATTGATTATTATTACTCCATCTTTCATTTTATTTATTGTGTCATTATTAATCATATGGAAAGTTTCTGAATTAGAAGCAACGTGAAGTGTTATAATGTCACTTTCTTTATAAAGAGTTTCTATATCTACATAGTCAGCATATTTTTTTAATTCTTCATTTTTGCCGAATTTATTATAGGCTAGGATTTTACACCCGAATCCCGACAGGTGTTTAATGACGGTTGAACCTATGTTGCCGGTTCCTATTACACCGATTGTACAGTCGCAGATATCTTTACCCATTTTTCCGCGAAGTGAATAATCTTGTGCCATTGAACGTATTAATATTTGATTCATTTTTCTTGCGCACATAAGTATTAACATAATTGCATAATCGGCAACACAATTAGGCGGGTAACTTGATGATGATACTTTTAATCTTTTCTCTTTTATATATTCAATTGGTAAATGATCGTAACCAATGCTTCTGCATAGAATATATTTTATTCCGAATGATATAAACTCATCAATATAATCTTTCGTAATTAGACAAGGGACGATACTTATTGCATCACAATCTTTTGCAATTGATAAATTTTCTTTATTCGGATATTCATTTGTCCAAATAAAATCTATATTATATTTTTTGCTGAATTCTTTGCATAATTCAAGTTCATCAAATTTTCTTAGTGCAAAAAAAGCTATTTTCACTTTATAATTATCTCCATAATCATCTATTTACAATAATCTTCAAGAATTTTTATTATTCCTGCATTTGCATTAAAGTACACTTTTATACCGATAGGAATAGTATCTTTTATTTTATTGTGGGTTATTTTAAATCCGTCACATATCGGAATATTTAATTTGTTTGCGAGTTCTAAAATAACTTCATTAAGTTGATTTTTATCTTCTATATCTTTAAATTCACCAATAGCAATTCCTTTAACGGTTTTTCTTAATTTATCAATGTTAAATAGCTGCGTCAGCATTTTATCAATTTTATAAACCGGTTCATTTAAATCTTCTAAGAATAATATTAAATCTTCATTTGGTATAAAATTTGTTCCGCATAGAGCACAAAGAGTTGATAAATTTCCGCCCCAAAGTTTTCCAACAGCTTCACCTACTTTAAAAATACTGCTGTTATAAGCGTGATAACATATTGTTTTACCTTCTAAAGTATTAAAAAATGCTGCTTTTGTATAATCATCAATTTCTTTTGAAAAATCACCGTTTGGCATTGCACTGTGAAAGGTTATTAAACCGGTCTTTTTGTATATCAAGTTTAAAAGAGTTGTTATATCAGAATATCCTGCAAAAATTTTAGGGTTGTTCTTTATAAGCTCCCAATCAATTTTGTCAATTAATCTTAATGTTCCATATCCGCCTCTTGCACATAAGATAACGTCAATATTTTTATCCGAAAAAAATTTGTGAAGCTCATTAATACATTCATCATCATTTAAACCAGCCATATAACGATGTGAACTTTTACAAGTTTCTGAAATAACTACTTTATAACCTTGCTTTTCAAAAAATGATTTAGCTTTTTCTATATTCTCAAAATCTTTAATTCTTCCTGAAATTGCTAATATTCCAATTGTATTACCTTTTTTTAATTTATTAGGTTTAATTATTTTCATATTAAATTAGTCCACTTTTTAGCCTTCTTCATATATAATATAGATATTATCAAATATCATTGGAGCAAGCAATTGGATACAAAATATATTCCTTTATATCGTAAATACAGACCTCAAACCTTTCATGACTTGATAGGTCAGGAAAATATAGTGCATGCTTTAAGTAATGCCATAGAACTGAACAGAATTGCGCATGCGTATTTGCTTTGCGGACCAAGAGGTACCGGTAAAACTTCTTCAGCAAGAATACTTGCAAAATCTTTAAACTGTAAAGAAGGTCCTACGCTTACTCCTTGCGGAAAATGTCCTGCCTGCTTAGATATTATGAATTCTATCCCTGTTGATGTTATAGAAATAGACGCTGCAAGTAACAGAAGCGTAGAAGATACTCAGGCAATTTTAGAAAAAATACAATATGTTCCTGTTAATGGCAGATATAAAATATATGTTATAGACGAAGTTCATATGCTTTCAAACCATGCATTTAATGCTTTATTGAAAACTCTTGAAGAACCGCCTGAAAATGTTATTTTTATTCTTGCTACAACGGAACCTCATAAAGTTTTGGATACAATCATTTCAAGATGTCAAAGGTTTGATTTTAGACGTATTACAAATGATGATATTGTTAAAAGGCTTGAATATATTTC
>CALUQL010000099.1 GCA_944322895.1 Candidatus Gastranaerophilales bacterium | reverse complement strand
AATAATAAGTTTATAATATATAACCAAAAAACGATATCCACAGAATTCAGTATTTTATTAATAATTCCACAAATATACCCCAATATAATCAAAGTCAAGAACAAACGACTTTTTCCTTTAACATTCTTTGACTTATATGTTTTCATTACTGCAAATGGCCAACTTGCACCAAAACATATTAACATACCAGCTTCAAAAAAGCTCATTGACTTAAACTGAAAACTCTGTATTAAAAAATCTAACATATCGAAAGCTCCCACCAGTGTACATTTACAATAATTGTAGCATAAAACGGAATTTTAATTACATATGTTTTTGATAAAATATAAGTATTAAAGTATAAAAGGTGAGAAATGTTATTAGCTGCTGATATTGGAAATACAAATATTACTTTAGGTGTTTTTGATGGTAACAAAATTGTACATTCTTGGAGATTATCTACCGAAATAACAAGAACAGAAGATGAATATGGTGTATTTCTAAAAAATTTATTAAGAGAAACAAATCTTGATACAAAAGTAAAAAATGCTGTTATATCAAGTGTTGTAGTTCAATTAACTGAACGTCTATCTGATGCTTTAAAAAAATATATGGGAATAAATTCTCTAAATATTTCTCATAAAATAAAGACCAATGTAATATTAAAGACAGATAATCCTTCGCAAATTGGAGCAGATAGGATTGCAAATGCTTGTGCAGCCGCTACTTTATATAAAGCTCCTACAATTGTTGTTGATTTCGGAACAGCTACTTCCTTTGATATAGTGAACAAAGATAATGAATTTATTGGCGGTATTATTACAGCAGGTATGAAAATTCAAGCAGATGCTTTAAGTTCCAAAACATCTAAACTACCTAAATTAAACATAGAAGCTCCTGAGAAGGCTATAGGCCGTAATACAATAGATGCAATGTTATCTGGAATTGTAAGAGGACACTCAGCTATGATAGATGGACTAATTGAAGAATGCGAAAAAGAGCTGGGTTATAAAACAACAATAATTGCAACAGGAGGTTATTCCTCTGTAATAAGTAAATACCTGAAAAGAAAATTCGACTATATTAATCCTGACTTAACGTTACAAGGCATGAAAATTCTTTATGATTTAAACAGTAAATAAAATATAAACGTTAAACTTAACCTATTTTATTTGTGTTTTGTAAATCAAATCGGTAAGTTCTCTAACAGCACCTCTGCCGCCACGTTTTGAAGATATAAAATGGCAAACATTTTTTACTTCTTGTACTGCATCATTTGGACAACTAGCCAATCCAACTTCTTTTAATACACATAAATCAGGTAAATCATCACCCATATATGCAACTTCAGAAAAATCTAAATTATATTCCTCTAACATTTCATTTAATGCATTAAGTTTATTTTTCTGACCCATATAAAGTTTTGTCATTCCCAAATTCTCGAAACGATGTTTTACGGTATTATTTTCTCGTGCAGTAATTATTGCTGTTTTAATACCCGATTTAGTCAAATTAACTATACCTTGACCATCTTTTGCATTAAAAGTTTTATATTCAACGCCATTTTCATCATATGTTATACTTCCATCAGTCATAACACCATCAACATCAAATACTACTAACTTTATCTTCAAAGCTTTACTTCTCAAATCAATATTAAACATTATGCAACTCCTGCTCTTAATAAATCATGAATATGAATAATTCCAATCGGTTTTAAATTCTGATCACAAACAGCTAAAGAAGTAATTGAATATTTTTCCATATACGCTAATGCTTTTGTAGCCATATCATCAGAAGAAATAGTTTTAGGATTAACAGTCATTACTTCTTTATTTGTTAAGACTGAGACATCAGGATATCTTAATAATATTCGTCTGATATCACCATCAGTCAAAAGGCCTGTTAATTTTCCTTCTGTATTAGTAATTAATGCACAACCAAGTTTTTTCTTTGAAATCAAATCAACAGTTTCAAGGAACGTATCCTTTTCATGTGCAATAGGAAGCATTGCCTCATCTTTTAACATCAAATCACCAACTACATATAAAACACCTTTACCCAATGCCCCAGATGGATGATACAATAGAAAATCTTCTGCAGAAAATCCTCTTTTCTTTAATAAACAAATTGCCAAAGCATCTCCCATCGCTAAAGTTGCAGTTGTACTTGCAGTTGGTGCTTTTCCTAATGGACAAGCCTCTTTTTCAACAGATATATCAAAATATATATCAGCACTTTTTCCCAAAGTTGAATTTTGGTTTCCCGCAAAAACGATTAATGGAACTTCAAATCTTTTTATTAAAGGTAATAGGTTTAATAATTCTGTAGTTTCACCACTATTTGAAATTGCAATAACAACATCTTCTCTGGTTATAATACCCGAATCCCCATGAGTACTTTCTGCAGGATGAAGATAATATGCTGGAGTTCCTGTAGAAGAAAGTGTTGCCGCAATTTTTCTGCCAATGTGCCCGGATTTTCCCATCCCCGTCACTATTACACGCCCTTTAGAATTTATAATCACAGAAAGTGCTTTTTCCAAGTTCTCTCCCACTCTATCCTGTAATTTCAAGATTGAATCAGCCTCAATTTGAAAAACCTCTTTTGCAAGTTCTATCATTGTTGACTTTTGTATAATTTCCACTTTAAAACCTTCCTTAGATAACTATAATAATTATACAATAAGAATACGAATTAAAAAATAAAAAAATCAGTATAATTAAAATGATAAGACAAATAAAAATAAGAGATTAATATGAAAAAAGATAATTTAAAAACAACCAAAGAACTGTTAAAACTCAACATACTAATTACAATATTGATTATAATTTCAAACTTTTTAATATTCTTTTTTTTCGAATCATCAAAAGATAAATTTACAATTTTAAGTACATATGCAAACATCTATACTTTCTTTATATATTTATTATTACTTTCGTCTAAAATTAAAAGAAATATATTAGCAATAAAAAAAGAAGCCTTTTACATTAACTATCCAATGTGTATTGTGATATTTTTTGTACTTTTATTCCTTGTTTTGGTTGCAAGCA
The DNA here is from genome assembly GCA_944322895.1 of Candidatus Gastranaerophilales bacterium. Taxonomy (GTDB): domain Bacteria; phylum Cyanobacteriota; class Vampirovibrionia; order Gastranaerophilales; family Gastranaerophilaceae; genus Avigastranaerophilus. Next base: position 3,605 of record CALUQL010000099.1, on the reverse strand, counting down.
CACTAGTGCTTATTTCCATCAATAAAGAAGCCGCAAATCTGACATTTATATTTACATTCTTTATGAGTACGATATCAATGTTATTTCCATCAATAATACTAATTGTATTTATGTATTTTGTAATACCTGCAATCATTATCCCAAGCATTAGCATCCAACAAAAAGGAAAAAACAAAGCTAATTCTCTAATAATATTTTTTCTAATATGTTTTATTTTATTTTCTCTATATAACGGATTTAATACTTTCATAAAACAAAATAACTTTGAATCACAAAATAAATATAAAAGCGCAAGATTAACAATTAGCTATTCAACAGATTTTCTTAAAATATCAAATGATATAAATTCCTATTCACAAAAGAAAATGTCAATAAATACAGCAGAAGTACCTTTTGATTATACAGCAGAAGCTTTCCCTTATTCAGACGTTAAATCAGCAAAAATATTCTGCAATGCAATTGATGCAAGAATGCCAAATTATCTTGAAGCTTATTTTATAGTTTTTAATAAATTTGATACTTTTGGAGAAAAATATTATTGGATAAATCATAAGGACGGAAAACACGACCTTGTTCTACATTATAAAAATATGTCTTATGAAATTATAAGAAAACCTGAAAATGTTACACCATTACTATATTGTATTGCAAGAAGCAACGATAATTATGGATTTAAAAATAAAAGTTATTTTTATAGGAATGTGCAAAAAGAAACACAAGAAACTATCAAATCTATGGTTGAAAAACCTTTCGATTTCGATAATTTAAAAAATGTTGTTGGAATCAACAAAAAAGAAACGAAAGAACTACCTGCTACTCAAAAAGAAGAACCTGTTATTAAAGAAAAGAAACACGTTAACTTTAGCGTAAAAGAAGTTTCTAATGAGGTTTTCTACGAACTTTTAAAAAAAGGTTATACATACGATCCCAATATTTCAATAAAAAAAGAATACGAAACTAATGATTTTTCCTTTACTGCAATGATAAGAGAGAACACTAACAACATAAGACTATGTGCATATCCTTTTACAGAATATGAGAACTTATCAATATATCAAGAACAACAAATATGGAAACAAAGCTTTTGTTCACCAGCCTTTGACTTAATAAATACAACACCTGTTTTAAAGTCAAAATATGAAAAAGACTCATACTGCTACGCTAACGGAGGAAGATTACCCAATATTCCTGAATTGAATGGAATAATAAAAACGATAGGAACAATAAATACAAATATCGGATATTGGACAAATAATAAAATTACTGACTCTGCAACGAATACACAAATCCCTGTATTAGTACAATATAAGGATTCAAAATTTATAAAAATAAAATCAGTATCACAATATGAAAATGATAGTGCCTATGTATATTGCATAAAGAAACCAAAACAAGGTTCAAAAGTAATAGCAAATTATAAATCACGCTTTCCAAATGTAGAAGGATACTATTATGCAAAAGAAAAATGCCCAAGCTGTCATTATTACGAAGTTCCGGATGTTATTCTTCAACAATAATAGTATATATAGATTATTGTTTGGATTTATAAAATAAAATATACTAAATTTCATAGGGAGATAATAATTATGAAATATGAGTTTAATTTGTCATTAGAAGAACTTGAGAAAAGAACAAATAAAGAATATCTAATAAGAAAACCAATGCTGGCAAAAGATGCAGATGAATATGTGAAACTGGATGAAGGAGATAAAAAAGCTCTAAAACATTTGGTTAAAGCAGCAAATATTGCAAATTATGTATATATGAAACAAGATAATGAATTAAATATCCCCTTTTTAAATTTTTTAGAACAAGAAATAAAGAATGGAAATAAAACTGCCGAACTAACAAAAATATTATTTGATGCACAACTCGGCATAATAGGAATAGATTCCGAATCAAAGAAAGTTATACTGTTAAAAAATGCAAAAGAACTTGACGGAAAGGCTTTTTATCCTTCTGATTTATCAAAGGAAGAACTTCATAATATATTAAAAACAATGCTAAAAAATGGAGAAAAGGAAGAAGTTGAAAAAATACTTAATCAAAGAACAATAGTAAAAAGAGAAGGTGAAAAACTCAAAGCCCTTGATTATACAGAAGCATTCAAAGAAGAATTTAATTTAATTGCAAAAGAACTTGAAGAAGCATCAAAATATTCAACAAATAAAGACTTTAATGAATATTTGATATTACAGGCAAAAGCATTAAGAGACAATAATCCAATGCTGGATGCCAAGGCAGATAAAAAATGGGCAATGCTCCAAGACACACCTCTTGAATTTACAATATCACGTGAACAATATGCAGATATGCTAACAGGCAGTGTAATCGAAGATGAAGAATTAAAAGAACTATTGAAAGCAAATAATATTAAACCAATAAGCAAAGATTCAATAGGAATAAGAGTCGGCATAGTCAACAAAAAAGGAACGGAAGATTTATTAAAAGTAAAAGAATACCTGCCATTAATGGCTGAAAATATGCCACTTAAAGAGCAATATGAACAAAATATATCTTCAAAAGAAGATAATTTACAAACAATGGTTGATGTTGATATCGTCTCATTAAGAGGAGATGAAGGCTCATACAGAGGCGGAATTACTATTGCGCAAAATCTACCAAACAATGATAAATTATCACTAACAATAGGCGGCGGAAGAAGAAATGTATATCACAGACAAGTAAGAACAAGTAATTCCCCTGAAGCATTAGAACGAAGAAAAAAAAGACTTGATGCAACTTTAAATAAAGACTTGCATAAATATTACAATCCTGAAGCTGATCACTGGTTCACAATTGGTCACGAAAATGTACATTCACTGGGACCAAAAGAAGGAACTGAAGCACTTGGAAAATACAAAAATATAATTGAAGAAAATAAAGCAGATATGGGATCACTTGCATTATTAGATTGTCTAGCAAAAGCAGGTGTTTATACGGAAGAAGAGAAGAAACAAATTTTAGTTACTTTTGGTGCAAATTGTTTTCTAAAAGCAAAACCCGAATTATCACAAGCACATAGAGTACGAACAGTTATGCAAACATATTTCTTTATAAAGGAAGGGGCCATATCTGTAAATAATGATGGAATAATAAATATAGATATTGATAAAATGATTCCAACCGCAAGAAAAATGTTAACAGAAATTATTGAGGTACAACTATCAAAGGATTTTTCCAGAGGAGAAAAATTTATAAATGATTATTTCAACTGGAACGAAGATATTGATAAGGTATCAAAAAAATTAAAAGAAATTGATAAAGCACTAAATGGAACAATTGAAACCCCACTTGCCGATTTTTTGGTAAACTCATAAGTCATAACAGATAGCCCAATCTAACAGTTGCAAATAAAATTTGCTTGTGATAATATTTTGGCATGTTATATATGTGAAGGGAGATGTCATGGAAATTCAAGCAATTACATCAGCAATGTCAGCTTATTGTTGTCAACCTGTTAATAAAGTTGAATTTGCCAGACAGAAGTCTCCTCAAATTAAAAATACAACTCCTGTAAATGAAGCGGATTCTTTTGTTCAAGATGATATGTCAACTATGGAACAAAAATATGATTTAGCTTGTCGTATAGCTGCATATTATAA
>CALUQL010000098.1 GCA_944322895.1 Candidatus Gastranaerophilales bacterium | reverse complement strand
TTTTTATAATTCGCGCCCTGAAGGACTCGAACCCTCGACATCCGGTTTTGGAGACCGACGTTCTACCAACTGAACTAAGGACGCTTATTATAATTACCTTATTTTGTTTCTTTGTGTGATGTATGTCTTTGGCAGAACGGACAATATTTATTTAATTCCATTCTTTCTTTTATATTTTTCTTATTTTTAACTGTTGTGTAGTTTCTTCTTTTGCATTCTTCACAAGCAAGAACTACCATTCTATCGTTTTTTCCTTTGATTCCCATTGTGTCACCTTTTCTTATCAAATTATATTATTATTTACAATAGAAAATTATAGAATACAGCTTTTTCCCTTATATTCTACTTCCTTTGTGTAAATCACTGATAATATAATATCTTAAACATATTTTTTTTCAAACATATATTTACAAAACTCAAAATTATTATCTTAAACGCATACAATACTGTGTTCAAAAATATTCATTATTCAGATCAGAAACTCTATAATTATGGAGTTGTACCAAAACATTACAAATAATAACATCCTCTATTAGTTCTTTAATAATCTCTGTTATTATAGGAATTTGTAACATTTATAAAATTGATTTAACGGTTCAATATAGTAGCGAAGTATATTTAAAATCTAAAAATGAACAAATAGAAACTGGAGCAGAAACTGAAAACTAAAATATAATTAAAAGCGAGATTAATTTCTCCCTTTTTAATTAAAATTCATACTGCATATATATGCTGTTGACCAGCAGTTTTGAAGATTAAATCCCCCTGTAAATCCATCTATATTTAATACTTCACCTATAAAGTACAAACCATTCAATATTTTTGACTCCATTGTTTTAGAATTAACCTCATCTAAATCGACGCCGCCAGCAGTAACTATTTCTGAATCTTTTATTCGTCCTATAACATGCAATTTTAATGAGGTTATGGAATTTATCAATATTTCTTTTTCGTTTTTTTTCAACTGTGCTGCTTGCTTATTTGAATCTATCTTATTTTTTTCTAATTCCACCATTATAAAATTTTCCGGTACAAATGACGAAAATACATTTTTTACTGTCTTTCTTGAATTTTCTTTAATTATATTTTCTATTTCTTCATCTGTTAAAGAAGACATCCTCATCTCAATTTCCAAAGGATTATTTAAAGATATCTCTTCATATGCAGCTAGAGAAGATATTTTAAATATACATGGTCCTGATATTGACTTATGAGTAAAGAGAATATCTCCACTGCAATTATATTTCTTTTTACCTATTTTAAATGAAGCATCAACATTTTTAAAACCCATTCCCGATAATTTATAAAAATCTTTTTCTTCTATATCGAGTGCTGTTAAAGATGGTTTTGGATCTATTATTTTATGCCCTAAATTCCTTGCCAGCAAAAAACCATTACCTCTACCACCTGTCGCTATAACAACATAATCAAATTTATATGAGCCTTTTTCTGTTTGAATAACAAATTCTTTTACATTATTGGATAAATTTATAACTTTTTCTTTAATATGTTTAAAATTATCTGTGTATAGGTGTTTTTTTAAATCCGACATTATTTTTGCAGAACTGTCAGAATCGGGAAAAACTCTTTTGTCACTTTGAACATATGTTTTAATTCCTAAATCATAGAATAATTTTCTAGTTTTTCTCTGGTCCATTTTTGAGAAAACAGACATTAAAAATTTTTCGCCTCGAGGATAGTTTTTTACAAACTCTTTTAAATCATCTTCATCGTATGACAAATTGCATCTTCCACCGCCTGTAGGTAAAAGAGTTGAAAAAGGCTCCTTTATATCAAACGCGGTTACTTTATTATAAGGATTCTTACATAGCAGAACTGATAAAAACCCACCTGCTGCACCACAACCTATTACAGCTATATTTTTATATGTCGACTCTTGTACCATAAAGAAATACGTCATCCAATGTTTCTAATTCTTCATGCAATTGCAAAAGAGATTTTTTATACTTTGGATGCTCATAATCAGGAATTAATTCTAACAAAGGAACAAGTGCAAATGCTCTTTCGTGCAGATGTTCATGAGGAATTTTCAAATCAGGTTCATCTACAATCAAATCGCCATAAAACAAAATGTCAATGTCTATAATTCTGGCTTCATATTTATCTGATTCAACTATCTTTCTACCCATTTGAATTTCTGTATTTTTACATAAATCAAGCAGTTCCCTTGGAGATAATTTTGTTTTAACTTCAATAACTGCATTTACAAACCAATCCAAATCTTTATTTCCCCACGGTTCAGTTTCATATAATGCTGATGATCTCACTACAGTAACCATCCCTGTTGAAGTAAGCATCTTAACAGCTTGTTGAACATAACCTACTTTATCTCCTATATTAGAACCCAAACACAAATATGCTATTGCCATTAGAACTCCTTATTTTAGCTATTTTCAAGCACTTATACCAATATTGTATTATGTTTCTTTCAACTTTACAATAATATTAAATTTATAATTAAAAATTGTAATAATAATCATAACTATAATTTTTTAAGGTGTTCTTTTATGATAAACTTTCTTTATGTTTACAGGATTAATTGAAGAACAAGGCAAAATAAGAAGCTATAGTATTTCCTCTAATGGAATGGAAATTACGGTAACCTGTAATAAAATATTGTCAGACATAAAAGAAGGTGCAAGTGTTGCAATAAATGGTGCTTGTCAAACAGTTGTAAAATATGGAAAAGATTATATAACCGTACAAGCTTCCAATAAAACGCTAAAAGTTACTAATTACAAAGATCTAAAAGTTAATGATTCCGTAAATTTAGAAAGAGCTTTAACACTAAGCAAAAGAATAGACGGGCATATTGTTTCAGGACATATTGATTGCCTGGCTGAATTTTTATATGCAAAACAGGATGGATTTTCAAAAGAATTCTTTTTCAAAATTCAAAAAGATTTTTCAAAATATATAATTTACAAAGGCTCAATTGCAATAAATGGAGTGAGCTTAACAATCGCATCAGTAAATAATGAGATTTTTTCGGTTGAACTTATCCCTACAACATTAAAAGAAGTGAATCTTTCACAACTTAAAGAAGGTGATTTTGTAAACATTGAGACAGATTTATTCGCCAAATATGTTGAAAAAATTTTAACTTCAAAAGATAATACAAGTAGGATTAACTACGGTTTCTTAGCCGAGAATGGATTTATATAAAATGAGCGAAATTAAATTTAATACAATAGAAGAAGCCATTGAAGATTTTAGGAATGGAAAGCCTATTATAGTTGCAGATGATGAAGACAGAGAAAACGAAGGAGATGTAATCGTCCCTGCCCAATTTGCTTCGCCACAGATTGTTAATTTTCTTATTTCACAATGCAAAGGAGTTTTATGTCTTGCTTTAACCAGAGAAAAAGCAGAAAAACTCGGATTATCTGAAATGGTAAGCAATAATACAGATCCAAAAGGAACAGCTTTTACTCAAAGTATAGATGCCGTCAAAAAATACGGTGTTACAACGGGTGTAAGTGCTTATGACAGAGCAAAAACAATAGAAGTTGCAGTTGCAAATGATTCTGTTGCTTCCGATTTATCACGTCCTGGACACGTTTTTCCTTTAATTGCAAGAAAAGGTGGTGTTTTAGAGCGTGTTGGTCATACTGAAGCTTCTGTTGATTTAGCTCGTTTAGCAGGTTTAACTCCGGCTGCTGTTATATGCGAAATTGTTAATGAAGACGGTACAATGGCAAGAAGAGATAATCTTGTTGAATTTTCAAAAAAGCACAATCTAAAATTCATAACTGTAGCGCAATTAATTGAATACAGATTACAAAAAGAAATGTTTATGAAAAGAGATGCCGTAGCGAATCTTCCTTCTGATTTCGGAGATTTTAAAGTATACGGCTATACTAATAAACTCGGAGGTATTGATCAAGTTGCAATCGTCAAAGATGACGGTTCGGATAAAATCCCAATGGTAAGAGTACACTCCGAATGTTTAACAGGTGATATCTTTCATTCAAAAAGATGTGATTGTCAAAATCAACTTGAAGCAGCTTTAAGATTGATTGAAAATTATGGAAAAGGAGCCCTAGTATATATTAGAGGACACGAAGGCAGAGGTATCGGTCTTGTAAATAAAATAAAAGCTTATGCACTTCAAGAACAAGGAGAAGATACTGTTCAAGCTAATATTTCTTTAGGGTTCCAGCCAGACTTAAGAAATTATGGAATAGGTGCTCAAATTTTAAGAGATTTAGGTTATACTAAGTTTAAATTAATAACAAATAATCCGACAAAAATTATCGCACTAAATGGTTACGGTCTTGAAATTGTTGAAAGAGTTGCACTTAAAACTCCTCTTAATAAATATAATGAAAGATATATTCACACAAAAGTTGATAAGATGGAACATTTAATTGATTTATAAAGAGAATAATAATGGCTAATATAACTATATACAAAGTAGAATCATATAATTCAAAATATTTCAGAATTTTTTCAGGTGTTTATAATGACTTTAAAACAAACGCCGCGACTGACTATAATTTTGAATTAGAACCGCTTGCTTATCCTAATTTTATAAAAAGCATTGAAGACGGTCTTTTGAATTGCCTTATTCTTTTTGAAGATGATATTCCTACAGGCTTTTTGGTTTATACTACTTTAATTTCCGAGTCCTTAGAATTAAATATAATTCATTGTATAGGAAATGAAAACTTAAATGTAAAAAGAAAACTTCTTCTTGAAAAATTTATTGAAGTAAATAAACATTTAATGAGAGAAAAAGTTGTAACATATCCTATGCTTGGTAAACAAGCAAGTTTTGTTAATGATATTGAAGGATTTGGATTCAAACTTGTCAATACCTCTGTAATGGGTTTCAATCTTACTGATGTGAATGCAATAAATAAAGCAAAAGAAATATATATACCAAAGTTACCACATGACTATTCTATATCAAATTGGAAAACAATTTATTTTAAAGATGCAGCTGACGTTATTCATCAAGCATTTAAAGACTCTTCTGACGCATTATTTGATAGTCGTTTTACTTCAGTAAAAGGATGTAAAGATATCTTAGAAAAAATCACAGACAATATATACGGACAATTTTTGCCTGGCATTACAAAAGTATTACTATATAAAAGACATCCTGTTGGCTTTTGTTTTGCAAATTTAACAAATGAAAAAATCGCAAATATTCCACTTGTTGCAATTCTAAAAAAACATAGAAATTATGGTTTTAGCAAAATTATGCTTAAACAGTTAGTTGATAATCTTTTAACTTCTGCCATTACGGGAGGATGGGCATTAAAAGAATTAAATGCAAGCTGTGATTCGGATAATTTAGCAGCAGTGAAAATGTATACTTCTGTCGGTTTTTCCGAAGAATATACATATCCACAAGCTTATCACCCCAAAACTATATAAATCGAGAACAAAATTATCTGCTTTAATTATTACTAAATACTACTTTCATTGTTGCCAAGTTTTTTATAGACAGCATTTTGTGCTTATTTTTTTGTTCTTCATTAATATTAAAAATTCTTACAATTCTTTGAATTTCTTCAATTTGTTTTCTTGAAGAAAGAATATAAGCATTTTTTACCGGTTCGCTTATTGTTCCTAAAACCCCATTTAATTGTTCTTCGTTCATCGATTTCCCCTGTAAGATATAAAGACTAACTTCCTCTATACTTTAATAAAGTTTTTTTCTCTCTGATAATTGCCTTTTAATTTAACAAATGTAAAAATTTATGTTACATTAATAATCAAAAGTTTTATAAATGGGGGATTTACTTATGATTATAGATAATTTATCTAATGCTGAAAAATATATTAGTTTACATAAAGACTTTAAACTTGTATTTGATTTTCTTAAAAATAATGATTTAAGCAAGATGGAATGCGGAAAACATCAATTAAGAGGAGAAGAAGTTTTCTTCAATTTACAAGAATATGAAACAAAGCCGTCTCAAAAGTTAGAAGCTCATAAAAAATATATTGATATTCAAGTGGTTGCTATTGGTGAAGAATTTATGGGTTATACAAACATAGAAAATACTTCTTTAGCTGAAGAATATGATGCAGAAAAAGATGTTATGTTTTTAACAGGAAACATTGATAAACTTCTTGCTACAAATAAAAACTTTTTAATTTTCTATCCAGAAGACGCACATATGCCTGCTTTAGCAGTTGATAAACCATTAAAAGTAAAAAAGGCTATTTTCAAAATTTTAAAATAGATTTATATGAAAAACAAAACAAATTTAGAAATAAGAAACATGTTCGACAAAATATCTGAAAAGTATGATTTTATGAATAGAATCATATCTTTTGGGCTAAATGAATATGTAAAAACACAAGCAATAAAAGCACTAAAAATAAAACCGAATTCAAAAGTATTAGATTTATGTTGTGGCAGCGGAGATTTAGGTAAAATTATAAAAAAGATACAGCCATCATGTGATGTAATAGGGGTTGATTTTTCGCAGAACATGATTGAATTAGCAAGCAAAAAAAATCCGAATATAACATACAGACAAATGGACGTAACTTCTCTTGCTTTTGAAAAAAATTCTTTTGATTATATAGTAATGGGTTTCGGGTTAAGAAATATTCCGCAAAAAAACAAGACACTTGAAGAAATATATAGAACGCTTAAATCAGAAGGTCAATTTCTTCACCTTGATTTCGGCAAGCATAATATATATAGTAAAATCTACGATAACATTATATTATTCATAATTAAATTTTTTACTAAGAACACAAAACCATATAAATATTTAATATTATCTAAAAGAAATTTTCTAGAGCCTGAAGAACTGATTGAATTGTTTAA
>CALUQL010000097.1 GCA_944322895.1 Candidatus Gastranaerophilales bacterium | reverse complement strand
ATGTTGGAAGAGTATGTTCCTGCACAAAGAGTTGTTTTTAGAAGAAATCCTAATTATTATTCTATGGATGAAAATCATAATAAACTTCCATATATAGATAAATATGTGATTTTAATTGTAGGTGATCTTAATAATGAGTTATTAAAATTTGAAGCAGGTGAACTTGATGTTATTTCTGTTAGAGGGAAAGATTTGCCTCGATTTAAAGAAAAAGAAAGAAAGTCAGATTTTAAAATATATAATCTTGGTCCAAATACGGGGACTATGTTTATTGCGTTTAATTTAAATACAAGGGAAAATAAAGACGGAAAAACATATGTAGATCCAATAAAGCAAAAATGGTTTAACGATTTGAATTTTAGAACTGCAATAGATTATGCAATTGATAGAAATGCAATGGTATATAATGTTGCAAATGGAGTAGCTCAGCCATTATTTACAGCAGAATCTTTATCATCAATTTTCTTAAATGAAAATCTAGCCTCTGGTCATGAACGAGATATCGAATACGCTAAATTACTTTTAAAAGAATCAGGTTTTTATTGGGATAACAAAGGCTATTTGCATGATAAAGACGGCAATGAAGTTGAATTTAATTTATATACAAATGCAGGACAAACTGAGCGTGAGGCTTGCGGGGTTATGGTTAAAGAAGATTTAAGAGATTTGGGCATAAAAGTTAACTTTAAACCTATTGAATTTAACTCACTTGTAAGCAAGATAATGTCCACCTCTGATTGGGATTTAATCCTAATGGGATTGACAGGAAGTCCACTAGAGCCACATAGCGGAAAGAATGTTTGGTATTCTAAAGGACATCTTCATTTATTTAATATGCGTTTTAATGGCGACCAAAATGACATTTTATTACCCTGGGAAAAAGAACTTGACGAAATTATTGAAAAAGGTGCTTTAGAACTTGATTTTTCTAAACGAAAAGAAATTTATGATAAATATCAACAAATAATATATGATCAAAGACCAATTATATATTTATATTCTCCTTTAACCATAACTGCAATAAGGAATAAAATAAAAAATCTTCATCCAACTGCATTGGGTGGTATTCTTCATAATTTAGATGAAATATATGTAGATTTATAAACAAAAAACTTGTATTTTCTTTTATTATGCTCTACGAAGAAAACTCTTCTTAGTACAACAACCTCTGTTATTAACTTTTGTAAACAAGTTTCAATTAATAAAAGCATTTTAGAAATAAAAAAAAACTTTATATAAAAGGAAAAAGGATAAATTTATAACGAGGAGGAAAAGGGATGAATGCAAGTTCATTGAGTACAAATTTTTCTGCTGCAAAACAATTGCCAGAAATAAAAAAAGAACAGGAACGTAACGTAAAAAATACGTTAGAAGAACAATTAATTGATTTTTCATTTACTGAGAACAAAATATCAGAAGTTGAGGACATTCTTGTTTCAACTGAAGACTATTTACCAGATATGGACTCAGATGGAGATGGACAAGTTTCTAAAAATGAAATTCTTGAATTTTTCAAATCATTATTTAATAAAAAAGAAGATAAAGACCTAACCGGTGAAATTGATGCAAATGGTGACGGAAAAATAACACAAGAAGAAGTGGATGCATATAATAAAGCTAATCCCGGTGAAGATACAACAAAAACAGAATTAGAAGAAGAAGTTGAAGGTACTGAAGAAGAAAAAGATTATTTACCAGAACTTGACTCAAACGGTGACGGAAAAGTTTCTGAAGATGAAATTTTGGGATTCCTTGAAGGTAAAATTAAGGGAGATAAGGAAGAAGAAGACATATCAGGTGAACTAGATGCGAATGGTGATGGTATAATTACCCAAGAAGAATTGGATGATTATAACTACAGAACACAAGATATAAAAGATCAAATTGATGCAAATGGTGACGGAATTATAACTCAAGATGAAGTTGATAATTACAATAAAGGAAACAAAGATAAAGAGGAAGATATTCCATTAACTCCAAGTAACCCATTTGGACCTGGTTTCAGATGGGAAGGTGATGGAACATTTACTCTTAAACCTCTAGATATGGAATTAATACAATATTAAAAGTAGAGTGACTTAACTTTCTATATAAATATATTTGATTACAAACATTAAAAGACCTTAAAGGTTATTAAGAGAGAATTCCCCTTAAGAAGAGATGTACGAAAAACAATGTACATCTCTTTTATATTTTTGTATTTAAATCTTTTATTTTATATAAAAGATTGATAATATATAAACATGGATAAAGTTTTAGTTATATTGCCAGATAATAATAAAGGGAAATTCATTGCAAAAGGATTTGCTTCAGCTTTTAGAGATTTATCTTATTTTGTCTATGAAAAAAAGATATTCGATTTAAATGTAGAAGAAGTAAAACAAATCAATCCGAAAATAATATTTATTTTTTGGACAAATATCAATTACGAAAATGAATTAAAAATTTTTCTTGATAATTACAACAATTCAGAGACAATTTTCTTACACTGTGGGGAATTACATAAAGATATTGCTTTTAACTGTAGCAATAAAAAAAATCACTATTTGTTCTATTCGGATTCTAAATTAAAAAAATTTAAATATATTACAGCAGTAAATGCAAAAGATTACAAAATAAAATTTAGAGGCTACAAATATAATATAACATTTTCAGGTAATCCTGCATTTAGAGAGAGGGAATACATTTTAGCAAAAATAATATATCATTTGGGTCCAATTAACATATTTTGTAGGTCTTTTGACTTTTATAGAAGTGTTAAGGAAATACAAAAACAAAACTTATTAGATGACTACTTTTTGGAATTATATAGACAATCATATAAGGGATATGTTGAAACACAAAAAGAACTTTCAAAAATATATTCATCTTCAAAAATTAATATTGATATACCAAAAGATTATAATAATAGTATAAGTTACAGAAGTTTTGAAATAATGGCCTCAGGCGGTTTTTTAATTTCTCAAAAAAATAACGAACTTATTACAAAATTCGAAAACGGAAAAGAAATTGAAATTTATGAGACTGATGATGAACTTATAGATAAAATAAAATTTTATCTTTCTAACTTAAACATTGCCCAATACATTGCAGTAAACGGTAAAAAAAATACAGTAAGTAATCATTCATTTTATGATAGACTAAAGAATATGTTAAAGGTGATTTATGGCAAAGATTTTAGTAGTAGATGATGATGTTGCAATTAATGAGTTAATAAAAGTAAATTTAGAATTAGCGTTCTACAAGGTGATAACTGCGCTTGACGGAAATAAAGGATATGCTTTGGCAAAGCAAGAGTTGCCTGATCTGATTATTTTGGATGTTATGATGCCGGAAGTTGATGGCTATACGGTTGCAAAAAGAATAAGAGAAAATGAAGAAACAAAAGATATTCCTATTATAATGCTTACAGCATTAAATATGCTTCAAAATAAGGTACAGGGTTTTAATATTGGTGTTGATGATTATTTGTGTAAACCTTTTGAAATGGAAGAGCTCTTAGTGCGAATAAAAGCATTGCTTAAAAGGACGAATAATATCCCAAAATCTTTTGCTGTTAAAGAGGTCTTGACGCAAGGCGATATTACTTTAATTCCTGAAACATATTCTATTGAAATTAATGGACAACAAGTTAAAGTTACACCAATAGAGTTTGATATAGTAAATCTTTTGATGCAAAATTACGGGAATATGGTATCAAGTGCAAAAATATTAAATGATGTTTGGGGTTATTCTGCTGATGATGCAGTAGAAACAATAAGAGTCCATATGCGTCATATCAGAACGAAAATTGATAAAATTTCAAATGGGAAAAAATATATTGAAACAATATATGGTGGCGGTTATAGATTATTACCAGATGGTTCTGCAAAAAAATAATATTAATAATTAAGCAAAAAAAAATATTTTTACATTTAAAGTTAATATGAAAATTACTTACAATGAAAATTTCTCTTTTAATTTTTGTTCAAAAAAGACATTTAAGAAAATGTTTGATAAATGTGCTTATTCAGGAGAAGGATTTGAACCATATGACACTAGAACTATAGAACATATTATTCCTGTTATAAAAGGTGGGGAGAATGAATTTTCTAATTATTTGGTAGTTAGAAGAAGTTGGAACATGGATAGAAGTGATAAACCTTTAGACGAATTTATAAAAGAAAATCCGGAAGTTAAGGTAAATATCATTAATGCAGTTAATTCAAAAGAAGGACAAATTATAGAAGGAATTAATTGGTCTGAAGAAGTAAAAAAAACTTTATTGAAAGCAATTGGATATGATATTTTCAAAAATAAAAAAGGTTGATAAGTTATCAACCTTTTTATTTAGATTTATTTTTGTTTAAATGAAAAATCAATCTTTGCTTCAATCGTAGCTTCATTCACAAATTTATTATAAGTTATACTATCAGGATCATCTCCATTATTTTCTTGTTTATAAGTAGCAATTTTTTCTTCAAGAATTTCATCAAATTTTTCTATTTTTTCAGTATACTCTTGTGCACTAAGTAGATTTCCATCTGTTAAGTTGATTTCGTATTCAACGCCATTTACTCTTATTGTTGAAGAGGAACTGCTTCCTGTTGAACCTAAACCATTTCTTTCAATTAATTTCAAGTTATCTTCAAAGCTTCTTGACCCACCCCATTGACCTGGAGCATCACCATTGGCAGTATAAACAGCTCTTACTGCAGTTGATATGTCTAATGTATTTTCACTGTATAAATCAGCAATTGTACTTGTACCTTGAAATTCACCATTATTTATCATCGTTTCAAGATTATCCATTAATTCAAAGTAATCATCTTCTCTTCCAATAAAATCAGCTTTTGAAATACATTCATAACCACCTAATGTATCCAATATGCTGGAAAGATTTATTTCTGCACCGTTCGCAACACCATCAGGAATTAAACAATCAGAAAAGATCATGCTTCCCTTTTTACCATTCTTATCTGTTAAAATTTTAGCATCTTTATCATAAACAGCATCATAAACTTCATCATATATTGCATTAATTTTATCTTCATCATTTCCAGCTTCTGCAATCTTAGCTTTTATATCATCTGGTAATTCAACAAGAGAAAATGAATAAGTTCTATTTTGCCAGCTTGATGCATTACCAACAGCGTCTATTCTAATACCTAATAATGCAAGTTGTTTTACACCTATTGAATCTTTTGTGCCAAATAAATTTCTTAGATTTTGTTCTCCAGCATTATTAATTACTTCTTCAAGTTTTTCTTGAATATATAAATCTAACTCACTATCAAAAGAAAGTGCGATAGCATCTGCAATTTGGACATTTTCTTCATTTCCTGTAATTTGGCCATCACCATCAACATCCATGGTAACTAACCACTCTTTATTTTGAAGAAATTCATCTATTCTGTCATATCCGTCTACTACGTTACGATTAAATAATTTATCATATTTTCGTAAATCATACACGCACTCTTTAGCGCTATTATAACGTTTCTCATTTTGTTCATATTTGTCAAATATTGATGAATAAGAATTTGAACTACTACGACTAGAAGAAGATGAACTTCCTGAGCTACTCTTTGAAGAACTTGAACCTGCATATTTTTGTTTTAATGCTTCATAAGATATTTGTGCCATAATTTATCTCTTTCTCTTAATCGTGTATATATATATAAAAAAATTTCCCAAACAAAAATTTACTATAATAGACGGAATTATTAAGAAAAGTAAAGATTAAATATATACCAAATATATATTTTCAAAATAATGATTATTTTATTAAAAAAATATACAATTTTTAAATAGTAGTTTATTTTACAAATATATTATATAATTAGATATTGTATTTGGTAGTAAAAGGAGAGTACAATGACATTTTTTGAGAAATGCCAAAGCTCTGTTAAAAAGTTATTTGCTGCTTTTGCATTAGCTATTTTTTTAGGAGTACCGGCATTTGCCGGAGAGGCGAATCTTGTAGTTCCAAAGATTCAAGGAGATAATTTTAATCTGCTTGTTGCAGGTATAATAGTATCAGTTCTTGGTCTTATATGGGGACTTATTGCTTATGGGCAAATTAAATCGGTTAAGGCTCATAATGCAATGATCGAAATAGGTAATACTATTTTTGAGACTTGCAAGACCTATCTTGTTCAACAAGGTAAATTTTTGATTGTATTAGAGATATTGATTGCAATTTGTATTGCATTCTATTTTGGTTTCTTGCAAGAAATGTCTGTTAAGAATGTTCTAATAATATTAGCAGCTTCAGTTGTTGGTATTTTAGGTTCTTATGGAGTTGCTTGGTTTGGTATTAGAATGAATACTTTAGCTAATGCAAGAACATCATTTACAGCACTTAAAAATAAACCATTAGATATACTGAATATTCCACTAAAAGCAGGAATGAGCATCGGTGTATTATTAGTTAGTGTTGAACTTATTGTAATGCTTACAATATTGTTATTTGTTCCGGGGCACTTGGCAGGTGCTTGTTTTATAGGTTTTGCTATTGGTGAATCATTAGGCGCCTCAGCACTTCGTGTGGCTGGCGGTATCTTTACAAAGATTGCAGATATTGGATCAGATTTAATGAAAATTCAATTTGGAATAAAAGAAGATGATCCGAGAAACCCTGGTGTAATTGCAGATTGTACCGGGGATAATGCAGGTGATTCAATAGGACCTACTGCGGATGGATTCGAGACCTATGGTGTAACAGGTGTAGCTCTTGTTAGTTTTATACTTTTAGGTGTATTTCCAGATTATCAAATCCAATTATTAACTTGGATTTTTGTAATGAGATATTTAATGATTATTACTTCAGTTGTTGCATATGGAGTAAATAATTTGCTAAATAAAGTTCTTTTTGGTAAAAAACCAGATTTTGACTTTGAGGCTCCTTTGACAAATTTAGTTTGGTTAACATCTATATTATCAATTGCAATGACTTTTGGAGTAAGCCATTATTTACTTGGAACAATGCCAAATAATTTATGGTTAACTCTTTCAATTATAATCAG
>CALUQL010000096.1 GCA_944322895.1 Candidatus Gastranaerophilales bacterium | reverse complement strand
GCAAATGCAGCTAAAGCATTATATACACTGAACATACCATTCAAATGCAAGTTCATTTTTTCTTTTTTATCTGCAAAAACCACCGTCAATTTTGCACCATCAACAGAAAAATCAATATTTTCAGCTCTTACATCAGCATCTTTTTTAACTCCATAAGTTAATAGTTTTACATTTTTAGGAACTACTGAAATAAAATCAGAAGCATATTCATCATCAGAATTTATAACAGCAAAAGCACCCTCTTTTAAATTTTCAAATAAAATTGCTTTTGCTTTAAAATAATTCTTCATTGTTATATGGTAATCCAAATGATCCTGAGTTAAATTGGTAAATACAGCACCATCAAAATCACAACAACCTACTCTTTTTTGTTCTAAAGAATGTGAACTTACTTCCATTACAACATTCTTTATTCCTTTATCTGCCATTAAACGTAAATCTCTTTGCAATTCAGGAGGTTGAGGTGTTGTATGTTTTGCTTCTTTATAATCATCAGTACTTGAAAGTTTATAACCCAAAGTACCAATCAATGCACACTTTTCGTTATTTTCTTCTATTATTCTCTGTATCAAATGTGTTACTGTTGTCTTACCGTTTGTACCTGTAACACCAATCAAATTTATTTCCTTTGAAGGTTCATTATAAAATGCAGCAGCAATTTGAGCCATTGTTCTTTTTGTATCAGACACTATAATTTGAGGTACATCAATATCCAGTTCTTCTTCGCAAAATAGAGCTAATGCGCCTTTTTCAACTGCTGCTTTTGCATATTTATGACCATCAGATACTTCCCCCTTAATACAAATAAACAAGTCTCTGGCTTTTGTTAAAAGTGAATTATATGAAAGACCTTCTATTTCTACATCTTCAAAATTTTTTGTTTTATATTCATCAAGAAGTCTTATTACTTTACTTAACAACATATCCTAATACCTCATCTATTCTTGTGTAACTTTTTTATCGGGAGTAATATTCAAAATTCTTGCACATTGATTAGCAACTTCTTTAAATATAGGCGCCGCAACTGTATTTCCCCAAACAGGACCACCAGCACTAGCAGAATCCACTACAACATATATCAATATTTGAGGATTACTTGCCGGTAAATATCCAATAACAGAAGCATACAAAGCATCTGAATATCCTTTTTTATTTTCCATAGGTTTTTTAGATGTCCCAGTTTTACCTGCAACAGTATATTTTTCCAAATTAATATATGATTTTGAATTAGCAACACTTTGTGCCAAAAGCTGAGTAACTATTCTTGCTGTTTCAGGACTAATAGCCTGTACTTTTTCAATTTTTTCTACTTCTTCTTCCGGAGAATATTTTATAACATGCGGAGTAACTCTAACCCCATCATTAGCCAATGCACTTACAGCACTAACCATTTGCATTGCAGTAACAGAAGCCCCATAACCATAGCCCATACTTGCTTGCCTTGATTTATCCCATTTAAAAGGTTTCGGTAATAAACCGGATGATTCACCATTCAAATCTATTCCGCTTTTTTTACCAATACCCAACTTCGATAAAACAGTA
This sequence comes from Candidatus Gastranaerophilales bacterium, assembly GCA_944322895.1. GTDB lineage: Bacteria > Cyanobacteriota > Vampirovibrionia > Gastranaerophilales > Gastranaerophilaceae > Avigastranaerophilus. Next base: position 5,488 of record CALUQL010000096.1, on the reverse strand, counting down.
TAAAACTCACCAGGCGTCATCATTAATGCAATGTTTGCACTACCAACATTGCTTGAATGTTCTAATAAATAAACCAAACTAATCATACCGGGATTTGGATGTTTATTGTAATCATAATTTTGTATAGTCCAACTTCCAAGTTTCATCTTACCTGTGTCTAAAATTTTTGTCCAAGGTTTAATTTTTCCTGTTTCAATACCAGCCGCAACTGTCAATGTCTTGAACGTTGAACCCGGAGGATATACATCAGACAATGTCCAATTTTTTAAAGTTATAGCAGAAGTTTTTTTATAGTTATTAGGATTATATCTTGGATAAACAGCATACCCTAAGATTTCACCATTTTTAGGATTCATGACTATTACAGAACCACGAGATGCTTTTTTCTCATTTATCATATTTAATAGTTCACGCTCACATACATGCTGGATAGCGGAGTCAATTGTTAAGGTGACTGTTTCTCCTACTTGAGGAGTAGAAGCTAAAACAGGATCTGTATCTGTATCATAAATGATATCTCCACGTGGAGTTCTTTGAACCTTTATCTTATTATCAACCTTTTCAAGTTTATCCTTTGCTGTTAATTCAACACCTGAAGCAGTATCTGCATCAGGATTATAATATCCGATAATATGAGCTGCAAGTTCATCTTGAGGATATACTCTTTCATTTTTCTTATCTAAACTTATCTCCCTTAAACCAAGCTTTTTTATTTGTTCTGCAGTTTGTCTATCAACATCCTTCTTAAGTAAAATGACAGTAGCACCTTTGTTTATACTATTAATAATTGTATTTTTATCCAAATTTAAATATGGCGCTAACTTTTCTGCTAATTCTTCAGGCGTATTATCAAAATATTCTCTATGGGCGTATACATTATAAGAACTTTGGTCAGTTGCTAATCGAACACCATTTCGGTCAACTATCTGACCTCGCATTATAAAGTTCTTACTATATCTTTGACTGTTTGCTTTTGCTTTATAATGTCTTATGTCTACTATTTGCAATAAAAATAAATATATAACAGAAATGAAAAACATTCCCAATAAAAAGACATGAGCTATTTTAATTCGCCCCTCAACTTGTTTTATTTTGTCCTTTTCATTTCTTTCTTTCATACAACAAAATCCCTAAAAACAGGGTATCACAATAGCTAAATTGTTTAAACAATTTAACTTAACTTAACCTAGTAACCAATTGACCAATTATAGTTTACCGGTATTGGTTTTAACTTAGGAACTGATACAACGTTAACAGCCGGTATTTCTATAACTTTTTTGGCTGTATCCAATGTTGAACCACCCGTTATTATTGTATCAACTCTATTAAAAGAATGAAGATTATCGATTTTATTTTGAAGTTCAATATTTTCATTACTCAAGGCAACTATTTCTCTTGTCAAACTGTTCATAGTTCTTTGTCCATCAGAAACGAAATAATAACTAACCAAAGACAAAAGAACCAAAAGTAATAATACAGAACTTAAAAGTTTGTTTATTTTTTCAATCGGAGACTTCGCATTTATAACTTTAGGGAAACGACCATAAATAACAGGGTTAGTAACAGTCTCAGGTATTACCTGTTGACCGTAGATATATGTTCTATCTATATATCTTATTGAACTTCTGCTCAATTAATGTCTCCCCTTTTGATTAATTTTTATTTATTCTTTTTGCTATTCTAAGTTTTGCGGACCTTGAAGGCGGATTGATTTTAATTTCCTCTTCACTAGCAGTTATCGGTTTTTTATTTATCTGCTCCAGCAAAGGCGGATTATAATCAAACATCCCATCCGTCCCCATCCATTCCCTAGAATAGTATTTAATAAAATTTTTAACTATTCTATCCTCCAAAGAATGGAAAGTTACTACTGACAGTATAGCATTATTTCCTAATAATGTAAGCACATCATTTAAAGTATTTTTTATGTTGTCAAGTTCATGATTAACTTCTATTCTTATAGCTTGAAAAACTCTTGTAGCCGGATGAATTCTGGATTTTATTCTTGGAGTTGCCTCTAACACAATATCAACAAGGTCTTTTGTCGTTTCAATCTTCCTTTTTTTTCTAATTTCTACTATCTTCTTGGCAATTCGTTTAGAGAACCTTTCTTCGCCGTATTCACTAAAGATACGAACTAATTCATCCTCTTTATAATCATTAACAACATCATAAGCTGTAAAATTAGCCGATTGATTAAACCTCATGTCTAATTTTGAATCACTTAAAAAGCTGAAACCTCTTTCTTTAGAAGTCAACTGGGGAACGGATGCACCCAAATCAAAAACAATTCCACCTGTAATTTCCTTTATATTATTTTGTTCTAAATATTTCTTAATGTTTGTATAAGAATCGTTTACAATCGTTAAATTTTCGTAATGTTTTAATTTTTCAGATGCAGCAGAAATTGCATCACGATCAACATCAAAAGAAATTAATCTACCATTAGGAGAAATTCTTTGCAAAATAAGTTCACTATATCCTCCACCACCAAGCGTAGCATCTATATATAGTTTCCCGTCTTGACACTCTAGCGCGCCTACGGCTTCTTTTAACATTACAGGATAATGCTTAAATTCCTGCATCTATTTCCCCAATTAAAAATCTTCCTGACTTTATTCTACATACAAAACAAATAATATAAATAAATTGTTAAAAAGTATTTGTTAAAATATATTTCATTGGTTAATAATTTTAACATTTTTATATTTTCATATGTTTTGTGTATTTAAAAAAAGGAGATATCCAAATGAGTCTAATTCACCCTGCTTGCGACACAAAGCACATTATAAAAAGAGCAATGAACAATAAGTCTTTAGCAACATTAGCTGAAGAAGAACAAAAGGCAAAATTTCTAAGGGAAAATAATCTCACTATCGAATATCATACTAAACCAACTCCACCACATAAACGTATATTATGCACAAAGGAAGATTTACAAGAGTTTCAAACTTTAATAAAAGGTAAATCTAATGATGAAATATTCGATATATTAGGAATAGAAGTTGAATATAATGAAAATGGAAGTAAATCAATAAGCCATTATAGATGGCCATTTAGCAGTTTTTCATTTGATATAGCCGGAATTGACGAAGAAAAACTTTTAGACGGAGTAACAGAGATTAAAGGCTATTGTGATTTAACCGGTTCAAATTTGGAAAATCTTTGTAGTGTCAAAAAAATAAGAGGAGATTTAGTCATCCCTTTATTCACTAAATTAAAAGATTTAAACGATTTACAACAACTTAATGGAAACATAATATGCAACGCAGAAAATCTTGAAGATACAAAAAGCGTAATCAGAAAATTAAATATTAATCCTCAAGCATTAAGAAATGGAGTAGTTACAACAAGACCTTGGGGGATTTATTCAGGCGAATTTTACTCTTTACCAATACAACAAACTGAACAATTAAATAGAATTCAAGCAGAAGCAAGCTACAAATAAAAAATTAGCAGAGATTAATTAATCTCTGCTAATTTTTCTAATTTAAGTTTTTGGTCATGAGCCATTAATAGACCTATTAATTCATCCAAATCACCATCAATTACAGTCCAAACATTAAGGTTCTGACCAATTCTGTGATCGGTAAGTCTTCCTTGAGGAAAATTATATGTTCTTATACGTTCACTTCTATCACCAGTACCGACTTGAGAACGTCTTAAGTCAGTAACTTCTTTCATCTGCTTTTGAACTTCCATATCGTAAAGCTTAGCTTTCAATATTTGAAGCGCACGTTCTTTATTTTGAAGTTGAGAACGTTCTTCAGTACAGAAAATCATAATACCTGTCGGTTTATGAAAAACTCTGGCAGCAGTTTCAACTTTATTTACATTTTGACCACCTGCACCACCACTTCTTGCAGTTGTAATTTCAATATCATTCATATTTAATTCAACTTCAACATCGTCAACTTCCGGCATTACTGCAACCGTTGCAGTTGAAGTATGAACTCTACCTTGAGATTCTGTTGCAGGAACTCTTTGCACTCTATGAACACCTGACTCATATTTCAACTTAGAATAAATACTATCTCCTTTAATTGAAATAATAACTTCAGAAACTCCACCTGCTTCACAATCAGTTTTAGAAAGTATCTGTGTCTGCCAACCTTGTTTATCAGCATATCTCAAATACATTCTCATTAAATCACCTGCAAATATATTTGCTTCATCTCCGCCAGCTGACCCTCTAATTTCAAGCATAATATCTTTATCATCCATCGGATCTCGAGGCAATAAAAGAACTTTCATCTTTTCTTTAAGTTCTTCCATTTTCTTTTCATTTGCGGAAATTTCATCATGCAAAAATTGACGCATTGATTCATCTGATTCATTCTTTAATAGTTCTTGCGCATCTTTAACAGCAGTATCAGCATCTTTCCAAGCTTGATATGTCTCAACCGTTTCTTCCATTGCCTTTCTCTGTTTAGAAAGAGTCTTAAATCTGTTATAATCTTGTATAACTTCAGGGTCTGATAATATTTGCCCCAATTCAATATACTTACTTTCAATTTGTAAGATTTTATCTAGCATGTCTTTCATAATAACTATCCTCTAGTTGGCATTCTTCCACAAGATTTATCTTCATCACAGAAACCAAATCTTTCACATTTCGGAACGAGATAATCTTTTAGCCAAGGTTCTTCTTCAATTAATGCATCACACATTCTTTTAACAAGAATTCGAATTTCTTTTTGAGCTCTTGTACACAATCTTAAATTTGCAAGATGAATAAGTTCTCGTAAATTCAAACTAGCAACCATTGATGTTGATGTTGCATTTGGCAATACCGCTCTGGCATCCTCAGCAGGTATTCCAGCCTGTGTAAGTTCTAAATAAAATTCTGATATTTTCCCCATAAATTCATCAAATTTTTGTTTTAATTCCGGATTATTTTCAATAGTATCCGGTGTTAGATAGTCAAATTGACCTTTCTCTTTAACATATCTTTGAGATTTTTGAGAAAATGACATATGCCTGTGTCTGACAAGTTGATGAGAACAAGCTCTTGATATGTTGCTTATTGCAAAACTAACTTGAATATGTTCAATAGTAGAATAGTGTCCGGAAGAAACAACTCTGCTTATTAGTTTTAACATTTTTTCTTCATCTTGGGCAGAATCACAATCATATATATTAATTGGGGAGTCTGCACTATAACAAGTTCTGCATGCTGTATAAATAGTTTTTAACATATTTTGAGGTTTTGAAATCAACCTTACTTGAGCATATTTATCCTTATCCATATTGACCCTCCATTATACGCAAAAACCCACTTTTCAGCGGGTATAAAAAATCTGTGCTTGTATTAATACAAGCACAGAAAAAGTTATTTTTGTTGATAACGTTTTTTGAATTTTTCAATTCTTCCTTCTGTATCAACAACTTTCTGATTCCCAGTATAGAAAGGATGGCAATTATTACAAATTTCAACTGTTAAGTTTTCAACAACAGAACCAGTTTCAATTTCATTACCACATACACA
>CALUQL010000095.1 GCA_944322895.1 Candidatus Gastranaerophilales bacterium | reverse complement strand
GTAATTCTTCTTGGAAGAATTTTACCTGCTTCAGTTAAATATTTTCTTAATTTTTGAGCATCTTTGTAATCAATAGATGTAACTTTATCAGCACAGAAGCTGCAGTTTTTACGTTTTTTCTTGTCTAATTGTTCTTTTGCCATTTTTAATTTTTCCTTTACTAGTCTTTCTAAAACGGAATCTCTTCTTCACCGATTAAAACATCATCCATTTCAACTTCCGAGAATTTCACAACCTCATCAGATGAATTTTTTGAAGAAGAAGATGATGATACCGATTGGGAAGAAGAAATGACTTCAAAACTAGATAAATCTATTTCCATAACCTTTTTATCTGTTCCGTCTTCACCTTGAACACTAGAGATTTGAAGTCTGCCTTCTACAACAACCTTATCACCTTTAGAAACCGATTGCTCAATTGTTTCGGCGTTATTGCCACGAGCAACTATTCTAACTAATGATTGTTCTTTTTCGTCAATATTTAAAGTGAAAGTTGTTACAGGAATATTATTCCCGGTAAATCTTTTTTCGGGATTTCTATATACTGTACCTGATATAACTGCTTTTGCTATTGACATTTTATTCTCCGTAATTACGCTTTTACTTCAGAAGTTTCAAGAAGCATAATTCTCAAAACATTTTCATTTAATCTTAATTGTCTGTTGAATTTTGCTACTTGAGCAGGATCCATTTCAAAGTTATGAACTACAAAATATCCATCTCTGAAATCTTTAATATCATAAGATAATTTTTTTCTGCCCATTTTATCAGTTGATGTAACTTTACCATCAAGAGCAACAATTGCATCTTCAATTTTAGCAACCAATTTATCAAATTCTTCTGAATCAATATTAGGTTTAATTATTGATAATAATTCGTAATTTCTCAATTTAATTCTCCTTGACTTATACATATATTTCAAGAAACATGTTAACACGAACATTTTTAAATACAAATAGTTAGTGTTTTTATGTTAATATTTCTTAGAAAGATTACAAAGAGAAGTATATTACTATGAGTGAAAAATTTATACTTGTTGGGAAATCACTTAATGAGATAGAAGCTTTTATGCTCGAAAACGAGCAATCAAAATTTCGTGCAAAACAGTTGTATAACTGGTTATACTTAAAATCGGCAAAAGATATAGATTCAATGACAGATTTATCTTTATCAACAAGAGAACTTCTGAAACAAAAAACAGAGCTTTGCAGCATTTCAATTAAAGAAAAGCAAATAAGCAAAGACGGCACAATGAAATTTTTGTTTGAATTAAAAGACGGAAATTTTGCCGAAGCAGTCTTAATGCGTTTTGATAACCGTGCTAATTTAACAGCATGTATAAGTACTCAAGTAGGATGTCCGATGGGATGCAGTTTTTGCGCTACAGCAAAACTGGGATTTGTAAGAAACTTAGACACAGATGAAATAATACAACAAATATTTCTAATCCAAGCCGATACAGGGTTAAAGGTCACAAATATTGTATATATGGGACAAGGTGAACCACTCTTAAATTTTGATAATTTAATTAGTTCAATAAAAATATTCAGAGAGCAATTCCAAGTAGGAGCAAGAAGAATAACTGTATCAACCTGCGGAATAATTCCTCAAATAAACAAATTAGCAGAATTGGATTTTCAATCAACATTAGCTATTTCTCTCCACGCACCAAACCAGGAAAAAAGAGCAGAAATCATGCCTGTCGCAAAGAAATATAAATTTGATGAAGTTATTTCAACATTAAAAAGATATACTGAAAAAACAGGTAGAAGAGTAACTGTTGAATATGTTTTAATGAAAGATATAAATGACTCTATTAACGATGCAAAAGAACTTGCTCTTTCAATTCTTAAATTAAAAAGCAATGTAAACTTAATAGTATATAATCAAAATGAGAAAAGCCCTTACAAGAAACCAACAAAAGAAGCAATACAAAAATTCAAATACATACTTGAAGCCGCAGGTAAAAAAGTAACAATAAGACTTGAAAGAGGAGCAGACATTGATGCTGCTTGCGGCCAATTAAGTTCAAAAATGAAAAAATAATGTAAAACTCTTGTCATATTATATTTTTATGGTTAAAATAATAATTGAGATTTATACATGCTTTTATTTTGTGATAAATCATTTCAGTTCATTACAAATTAATTAGGTACGGTAATTTTCTAATCAACATGAGTATTTAAGACAAGCAAGAGACATCCTTATACAGGGAGAGAGATAAAGTAATTGCTTTAAAATAAAGGGGCATATTCAATGTATGTAAATAAGTGTATTAAGTGCGGCGCAGAGTTTGAGACAAAAAATCCAAAGAGAGTTATTTGTCCTAATTGTTTATATTCTGATAAGAAATATACGGAAGAACTTTCACAAGAAGCTGCTAATGCATCCTCAACTCAAAAAGATGCTCCTCAAATGAATTCATATTCATTTGGTAATGACAATCAGGGAGAAGAAAAAGCTTTCAGACCATATGATAGGAACTCTCGTCAGGACCGTCAACCATATAACAGAAACAACAATTCAAGATACAATGACCGACCAAAAGATAACAGAAATCAAAATGGCAGTAACTATCAAAGAAATTATAATAAATTCAGAAATGACGGACAACAAAGAAATCAAAGACCGCAGCGCAACAATTTTAATAATAACAGACCGGGTGGATTTTCAAGACCTCGTCCAAATGCTGGAAGACAAAAACCACAAAGACAAAAGCAACTATTAGTTAGTAAAGAACAAATCGAACAAATTGAAATTCTTTATAAAAAGGCTTTGCCTTTGCCAAATCCTGATGTACATGAAGTTATAGGTCAAGCTATAGGATTGGAACCAAGAAAAGTTTTCTTTGGGATTAATTTAGTAAGACAAAAATTAATGCTTCCAAAACTGCCTTTTCCCAAAAGAAAACTTGCAGTATCACCTGATCAATTATTTGCAATAAAAAATTTATATGAACCATTATTACCCTTACCGCCTATTGGTTGCCATAAAATTATAGCAGCACAATTAAGAATGGATGAATGGAGAGTCCACGTAGGTATTGGTTTAATAAGGAAACAAATGGGACTTGACAGGTGGAATCAAGAAAGAGAAGATGCACCTGAAGAATATAAAAAGACTAAATAACTATGAGTAACGATTTAATTTCCATAGCAAAAGTTCTTAATTTCCACGGTATTAAAGGTGAAGCAAAAGTCGGTTTTTCTAAAGGAAGAGAAAAACAGATTGAAGCTTTAAAAAAAGTGTATATAAAAAAAGAAAATAACTTTTCCGAATTAAATGTTGTTTCAGTAAGATTCCATAAACAATTTGCAATTATAAAGTTCAAAGAATTCAAAACTGTAAATGATGTTGAAGAATTCAAAGGTTGTGATATTTATCTTACAAAAGAAGAAGTTGAAAACAATCTTGATGATGATGAATATCTTATTAGCAATTTAATTGGAATGGATGTATTTGATGAAGATGGAAGTTGTGTTGGAACAATTACTGCCATTGGTGAAAACATGGCTAATAATTTGCTTTCCGTAAAAGATGGCAACGGTAAAGAGCATCTTGTTCCATTCGTAAAAGAACTTGTTCCTATAGTTGATTTAAAAGGAAGAAAAGTTGTTTTAAACAACATAGAAGGTTTGATAAATTGAAGTTTGATGTACTCACTTTATTTCCTGAAACCATTAATAATGCTTGTGATTTCAGCATTATAAAAAGAGCTTTAACAGAAAAAAGAATAGAAATAAATACAATTAATCCGCGTGATTTTTCAAAAGATAAACATAAAAAAGTTGATAATACACCATATGGCGGCGGCGCAGGTATGTTATTATCATGCCAACCATATTTAGATGCACTTAGTTCAATAAAAAAAGAGAATAAAACAAAAACAATAATAATGTCTCCGCAAGGTGAAATTTTTAATCAAGAGATGGCAAAAAATTTTTCAAACGAAGAACAACTAATCATAATTTGCGGACATTATGAAGGTTTTGATGAAAGAATTATAGAAAAATCAAACGCTCAGGAAATATCAATTGGAGATTTTGTATTAACAGGTGGCGAATTTCCTGCTCTATGCATCATAGATAGTGTTACAAGACTATTAAAAGGCGTTCTTGGTGATGATGAATCAGCAGAATATGACTCACACTATGATGGACTATTAGAACACCCGCATTATACAAAACCAAGAGAATATGAAGACTTAAATGTTCCTGAAATATTACTAAGCGGAAATCATGAAAAGATAAGAGAATGGCGAAGATTGCAACAGTTTTTAGTAACAAAAAGGAAAAGACCTGATTTATTCTTAAAATTTTTAAACTCAAATTTATCAGAATATGATAAAAAAATACTTAAGAAAAACAATTTATTTTAATTTTATTTTATTTAAACTATAATAGCAGTGATATTAAGGATTTTTTTATGAAAGCTGCGGTTTTAGAGAACAATAGATTTATAATTACAGATATACCGAAACCAATACTAGATGAATATGGAGAAGGTGCAATAGTAAAAGTATCAGGATGCGGATTATGCGGATCTGATATAGTAAAAATGAGAACAGGTAAAGTCAAAAACGGGGCTGTACTTGGTCATGAAGTTGTAGGCAAAATTGTTGAAATTAATTCAAAGACTAATTTTGAAGTAGGAGATAAAGTTGCCTTAGGACACCATGTACCTTGTTTTAACTGCCAATATTGCTGGGGCGGAAATTATTCAATGTGCAAACATTTTAAGTCAACAAACATTTTCCCCGGTGGATTTGCTGAATATATTTTTGTATCAGAAGAACATTTAAACAATACCGTTTTTCATGTAAATTTAAACTTATCAAATATTGAAGCATCTTTTTTAGAACCACTCGGATGTTGCATAAGAGCAGTTAAAAGAGCTCGAATAAAAGATAATACAAAAAGTCTGATTTTAGGTCTCGGTTCAATAGGTATTCTTATGGGTGAAGCAATAAAAGCATTTGGCAACCCAATATACGGATGTGACTTATTATATGAAAGAATTTGCCTTTCTGAAAAGTTCGGATTTGATAAATCTTTCTTATTAAAAGATGAAGAATCAACCTTAAAGGAAATGAAAAAAGTCGCACCAAATGGTTTTGATACAATATTTTTAACAGCAGGAGCTTCACTATCATTGGATTTTGCAGTCAAGGCAGCAAGAGATGGTGCTACAATTGTTGTTTTCTCAAGCATAAAAGATAACAACGGATTTAAAAATAATGATATTTATTATAGAGAATTAACAATACTTGGAAGCTATTCACCTTCACCAATGGATTTAGAAGATTCTATGAGATTAATTGAAGAAGGAAGAGTTAAAGTTGCTGGTTTATCTTCAGTATACCCAATTGAAGGAATTAATGATGCATTAGATGATACTCTTTCAAATAAAATTATGAAAGCATATATTCAACTATGAAAATGAAAGCAATACAATTCTACGAACCATTAAATATAAAATATGAAGAGGTGGAAATAAAAGATCCAAAAGATGGTGAAGTACAGGTTAAAATAATGGCAGCATTAACCTGTGGAACAGATGTAAAAACATACAGAAGAGGTCATCCTGTTCTTATAAAAAAAATTCCTTCAGGATTCGGACATGAATTTTCAGGCGTTATTACAAAAATAGGAAAAAACGTTGTAGGCTTCAATGTTGGAGATAGAGTTGTTGCGGCGAATTCAGCACCTTGCGGAGAATGCTTTTTCTGTAAAAGAGGAGAATACAATCTTTGTGAGAAGCTTGAATTTTTAAATGGAGCATATGCTGAATATATAAATATTCCTCAAGCAATTGTAAAAAGAAATCTATTACATTTACCTGATGATTTGTCTTTTGAAAGAGCAGCATTTGCAGAACCACTTGCAAATGTTGTACACGGAGTTGAAAAAACAGGAATAAAATCTGGCCAAACTGTTGGTGTTGTTGGGCTTGGACCTATAGGTTTAATGTTTGTAAAACTGGCAAAATTAAAAGGAGCAAAAGTAATTGCAGCCGGAAGGAACCCCTTAAAACTAAAAATGGCAAAAGAATTCGGCGATGCTGATGAAATTGTTGATTTAAATAAATATAAGAATCCTGAAAAAATATTTTTAAACTTTTCCGAAGGAAAAAAAGGACTTGATGTTGCAGTTGAATGCGTAGGTCTCCCTGAAATATGGGAAAGTATGTTTACATATGTCAGAAGAGGTGGAACTGTACATTTGTTTGGCGGTTGCAAACAAGGAACATCAATTTCTATTGATACAAGAAGACTGCATTATGATGAAATAAAGGTACTGAGTATATTTCATCATACTCCATTATATTTCAGAGAAGCATTAAGATTAATATATGAAGAGAAACTGCCTGTTGAAAAACTAATAACTGAAACAGTTCCTCTTGAATTAGCAGAAGAAGGACTTATAAAACATATGAACGGTAGAGCACTAAAGGTTCTTATTAAACCGTAAATTTATATAAAAGACTAAAGATACTATAAAGTACAAATGAGATAATTTATTATCTAACAATAACAAAACCGTATAAAAGCTAGGCGGATTTTTATTTTATAAATTTAATATAAAAATTATTAAAAAAGAGAGTGTAGTTTTACACTCTCTTTTAAATGGGATATATACTTACCGAATTTCATTCGTCCGTAATTTCGCTCTCTTGAAATTACTTCACGCTCATTGCTGTCGTTTCCTTCACTTCGTTGTCGGCAACTTCGCAATCGCTTACCGAATTTCATTCGTCCGTAATTTCGCTACATCATGCCACCCATACCACCCATACCGCTCATATCAGGCATGGCTGGAGCAGATGTTTTTGCAGGAATATCAACTACTGCAGCTTCTGTTGTTAATAGCATTCCAGCTACAGATACGGCATTTTGCAGAGCACTTCTTGTTACTTTCGCAGGATCCACGATACCGACTTTTATCATATCTACATACTTATTAGTCATAGCATCATAACCTTCATTAACAGGAAGTTTCTTAACTGTTTCAACAACAACTTCACCTTTAACAC
>CALUQL010000094.1 GCA_944322895.1 Candidatus Gastranaerophilales bacterium | reverse complement strand
TAAAAAAATATATAAAAAATTTAAAAAAAGGTAGTTGATTTTTTTTTGTGACATGATAATATAATCTTGTGCAAGGGCGGAAGAGAGTAAAAAGCTCATCGGAAGTTCAAGGAAAGATTCTGGGGGATTAGCTCAGTTGGTAGAGCACCTGCTTTGCACGCAGGGGGTCAGGAGTTCGAGCCTCCTATCCTCCAAAATTAATAAAAGAGCCATTAAGGCTCTTTTTTATTGCGTTTTTGCCTGTTATATTTTTTTTAAAATCAGTCTTTTTTTACGAAAAAGGGACTGTTTTGGGACTGTTGAGATGAAATGCTTATTTTTAAAGAGATTTTACGTATATATTTTTGTTATTTTTAATGTTTTTTTTCTTTTTAATCTCTTTCCCTAGCATTTTTTTATCTATAGTGATTGTTAATAATCTTTGATTCTATCGTGTGCTAGTCCGATGGCTTTTCCTGAATGACTATAGATAATTCTTTTTTTAATGGAAGAGAATTTTTTAGCTTTTTTAAATGCTTTTATTGCCTTTTCATTTTCATTTAATTTCACATAAATTCTACCTATAGAGGCATAATTATCAGATTTCAATGCTACAGTTTTAGAGCGTTTTAATGATTTAAAATAATTTTTTAGGGCTTTGGTATATAGATTATGCTTATGGTAATAAATACCTCTTTGTCTTAATAATAAACATTTACTATAAGGATTAGCTTTTATGCCGAGAGAGTATGTAATTAGAGCTTTGGAATTTCTGTTCGCTGATTCATATAATTGTCCTAATTGTAGGTATGCATCTTCATTTTTGAAACCTAATAGAATTGCTTTTCTAAAATCTTTCATAGCTTGTTTATTTTTTGCCACTTTGGCTCTGTAGTAATATGCCTTTCCTGAATATTTGTTAACTTCTATTGCCCTTGAATAGAAATAATATGCTTTACTATTTTGTTTTTTAAAGGCTTTTTTATGCCCACTTCTCATAATCTTTTCAAATAATCTTTTGTCTTCTTTCATAATCTTTATTCCTTTTAATTAGTCTTTGATGATTTTCCCTGAATTAATTTTGTTTCTAATTCTCTGATTGAGTTTTCAAAATGTTCTCTTTCTGAGACTGAAAGGTCTTCTTTTGCAATGTCAAAGTAAGTTTTAAATTTTAAAAAAAATAGCTTATCTGATATTATAGTCGCTGATTTGGGAGGATTTTTAATATACAGAAAAATTACTTTTTCTAGTTCGATAAAACTCTCTGTATAATTGCCAATTAAAAAATATAATTTTGCTAATCCTAAATGTAGGTGATAACAATCAGGGGATTCTTCTATTGCTTTCTTGATTATTTTAGTATAAGCTGTCGGATTCTTTGAAAATCTTGCATGTTTTATAATTCGGTTAAAAAAAGCATTCCAATCAAAATCTTTTGAATCACTTTTTGCATAATATATTAGAGCTAATATAAAATCTTTTTTAGCACCTTTAAAATTATTTGATTTTAATTTTGCTTGTGCATTATTAAAATAATCAATGGCTTTGTTTATTGCATTATTATCTTCTTCTATAAAATTTTCTTGTTCCATTTTTTACTCTTCTGTATTATTTGATATCTTTCAATTCAAAATCTTCAATGCAAATTCCGTCGTAACGCATTTTTATTGCATCATACAGTGTATGACAATCAGGATGAATACCCTCTAAATGATAAACACCTGTTGTTTGGTTTTTCATATATAAATATGGAGCGTAGTCAAAATATTCAATGGGTATATTATCTTGAATCACTTTAGGAATTTTTAAAGCAGACATATCTATAATTTTATATTCTGATTTTGCCCACATTTCGTTATCAGGGTAGTTTTCGTAAGTGTCAATAACTGTTCCGAATTCAATTAGCCTATTAATTCCAATCTTTTTAACAAATTCACTTCTTATATCTGTATTTTTTAATACTAATAAATCTTTGGGATTTAATTCTTCAGCAGGTGTAATATAAAGCCATTTTGGAACTTCTATACTGTTTAGATAATACTTAAAGTTGTTTCCAAATCGAAGATATGTGTGTCCATTCTTGTCGTCGTGCCATTCATCTGGCAATTTAAGGGAAGAAAATTCCCCATGTTGAATTAACATTCGAGAAAGAGTTTCATTTACTCCTAGTTTTGTTATATTCAGTTGGAATTCGTGAATATTTATCATCTTATTTTATGTCCTTTAATTCAAAATCTTCAATGCAAATTCCGTTATAAAAATCTATGCATAGTTCTTTTACTTCGTCATTTGTTAGTTTATTAGGTTCAAAATAAAGAGAGTCTATGGTCTTTTTATAATCTTCATCAAATTCTTTTATAAGGTTTGAGGTTGTATTTCTTGACATAATTAGTCCTTTACAATAACTACTTCTTTTGAATAATAATCATATTCTTTTGCTTTATCTATTTTCCAAATACCTTCCGGTAGAGTTATAGAGTCGTGGCGTTCTGTGTGCAGACAATAAACATCTGTTGGAACAATATTTTTCATATATAGGGTTCCATTATCATCTTCATAGAATTCAACACCTTCTTTGATTTTAATCCTGTGTTCATTCCCAATAGTTTCAGACTCAGCAATCATAATTGAATCTTCTTCTTTACGAGGTTTTAATTCTGTTGGTAATTCCTCAATTTCAGCGATAACACATTCCCCGTGGAAATAAAGTCTTTTTTTGTTTTCTTGATTTGTCATTGTTTTCATTCCTTTCTTATATAGTTTGTAGTTAATCGTAGTTTTTAGTGATTGGTAGTAAGTTTTGTTTTTGCATTAAAATATTTTTTTGCACAACAAGTAGCACCTCTTGGGTGGAAATTATTAGCTAAGTTGTCCAATTCTTTTTTATTTATGTGTGTTTCGAACTAAATTTTTTTGTCTATTCCACATATTTTAATTATAACCAGTTTGGTTTAGAAATGCTCGTCGTTTTATACGTTGAGATGTGTTACAACAGGTATGGTGATTGAATTTACCCTAATCTTCCTCTTCCTGTATAAAAGGGAGTTAATGTTTCAGAAAATTAGTTTTTATATGCTAATTCGTTGTTATTAGTTTACCTTATTGTTTGTTTATAGAGTTTCAAATGCTCTTTATTTTTAGTATAACAAATTGAATTTTAAAACGCTCGTCGGATACCACGCTCGCCTGTGGGACAACGGTTTTCAGAAGCAAAAACTCTGTATGCCTTATCCATACAGAGTTATAGAAAACGTATTTTTTACTATCAACTTAACATTTCTCTTCTTATTTGGTACTCCAATCAATTGCAGAGCCATTTAGGAACTCGTTACAAATTTTAAATTGTTTATTATCTTCTGATTCATCAAAGAATGCAGGTATTTGCTCTTTGCTATCTGGAAGAATACTCTTTTTACAAGCTTGTCCCATATTTGAAGGATGAGAAGACCTTAAAATTCTGATATTTGGATAGTTATCTTTAATAAATTTTTCGTAATGTACTGCTTCTATTTTATTTGCATCTTCACCCCAAAGCATAATAACAAGAGGTTTATTATTTTTTTGTCTATTTTTAATAAGTTTTTCTATAATAATATTTACAAAATTCCCCCATATTTCAATATGTTTTTCTTGAAGTTTTTTTTGCCTATATTTAATTTGCCCTTCTGATAAATTTTTGTTTTCTTTATTTTCGAATTTTTCATATGTAAGGGCTGTATTTAATAATAAAACACCTCTTTTTCTCCAACAGGTTAGGTTTGTATCTGAATTATTTATATTTATGTCATTTTTAATTTTTTTAAAAATATTTTTTATTGAGTCATTAGCTTTGTGGTTATTTGCAAAAGAAAAAGCTAAACCATGAGCTCTTTCTGTATTAGGATATGGATCTTTCCCGATTATTAAAACTTTTACATCTTCAGGAGTTAGACCAATAAACGCATTAAATGTATCATTGATATCAGCAGGAGAGGTGCTTTTATTAAAACAGTCTATTAATTCATCTGTTAACAAATTGTCTATTTCTTGTTCATCTAACCATACATTTTTTAGTGGTTCAAATAACTTTTTTACAGCTTCTTTTGATAAAGTTCTCATATTAACTCCTCGTTATTCTGTAATCTTTATCTAGATATTTAATTGCTTAAATTCTAAATAAAAGAGTCTTTAATACTCTGAATGCCAGTATAACAATTTTTAATATGAAATGCTAGTTGGATAATGCAAAACCTTTTAGGATAAGGTTTTAGACAACAAAAATATTTTCTTGATTAAAGTGTTTTTGCCATTTATATACTCTGTTGAAAAATTAAATTACAGGGTTAGAAATTTAAAACTTCTCTAATCAGCATATATCCTAAATTTACTTTTTCTCCTGTAGTTAAAGGAGTATACAATCTATTTTTACGTTCCATACCTGCTTCTTTAAATGTCTTTATCTCTGTATGCTTTTTTGAGAATTTATCATGTTCTCTTGCATTATATGGATATGCAAATGTTCCATAACCTGCATTAGTAACTGCAACGTGTAAACTATTAATATTTAAGTAAATTTTACCTTTAGATATCATTGGTTTTGCATCAGGATGATTTATGAACCATTCTTGTTCTTCAATAGATAATTCATCAAAGTAGTAAATCTTATTTGTAGACTCTTTACCTATTTTTATACAGTCTAAAGAGGCATATAGGTCGCCATTTATTAATAAACTTTCTGCGTTTACCTGTAATCCAATAAATAAAATAGAAAATATTAATAACAGTTTAGGCATTCTGATTCCATACCTCCGTAGTAGGTGAACATTTTGTCATAACCATTAATGTATTGTTTTATATACGCATTCTTTTTCTTAGGGTCAGAAAAATCTTTTATTAATCGATTGAGACTGTCTTTACTATTTAAAGCATACATTTCTGTTTTTATTGCTTCTGCCAGTTCTTTTTCTGTTTTGAGAGGATTATATCTTCCACTACTTACAATTATATTTGCATATAGGCTTGCAATACTTTCTACAGTTATATTTTTATTGGCAGGTTTCTTAACTTTTTCTGTATAATTATCTTTAATCTTATCTATCTTTTCATAATTTTCAGGACTATATATTTGGTCATATCTTTCTAAAAAGGCATTGGTATGAATATTCCTTCGTTCTTCATTATAAAAATCAAATAACATTTCATTGATGAAATTTTCATCAAATTTTTCTAGCATATCCAATCTAATGACATCAGCTAATTCTTTTTTAGTTCTAAATGGGTTATATCTGCCACTATCTACAACTAAATTCGCATAGAAGTTCGCTATAGATTCTATTGTGATTTGTTGATTTTTCTGCAGTTTTTGTATTTGTTTAAGGTTGATAGGTTGTTTTAATGTTCTAAATGAGTTATCAGCCTGTGTTTCTGGTGAATATCTTATTACATCATTAGCTAGTGAGGGTAATGAGAAACAAAAGAGAACTAAAAATACAATATAAGGGGCTTTTTTCATATCCAACCCTTTCTATTAATATTTTTATTATAACAAGTTTTGTTTTAAAACGCTCGTGATTTTATACCAAGCCTTCTGCCACAACGGTTTTGAGGATAAGTTTTTTAGAAATTTGTGTTCTTTATAGTTTTATAAAGACTATATAAGATTTTTATATCTACAGTTTCATTTTCAACGGCTTCAATTAATTCTGCTTTTAATTTATATACTTCATTGTGGTGGTCAAAATTGAAGAGTTCATAAGGCTCTACATCGAGTGCTATAATCATTTTTTCGAGTGTTTCTGCCGTAACAAAACTTTTACCACACTCAATCTTGCTCATATTTCTTTCTACAACATTAATCATCTCTCCCAGTTTTCCTTGGGTTAATCCTCTTTTAAGTCTTAATTCCTTTATTCTTTTTCCAAACAGTTTTTTGATTTTAATTTCAGATGACATATGAACCTCTTTTTTACATGATATTTAAGACTTCTATTAATTGGAACGATATTTAATGTCTGTTATTTCTTAAATACAGATATTTAAAATAGAAAGAGTACATGTTAGTACCTAAATTTGCATAAAATATGTTGTTAAATATACTGTTTTGTAAGTTTTTGTAACAGTTTTCAATGTTTTAAATTACCATAAGATATTTAAGAGTGACCATAGGCTGTCGAATGGCATTTATTAATTTTTTTTTTCGATTTTTTCTAAAAATGAAATAAACGTATCCATGTATGAAAAGGGCAATTCAGTGAAAAATTACGAGTAATGAAAATAGGGGAAAAAATGAAAAAAGAAATTAAAAATTTTACTATTCCATGTTACAAAACAATTGAAGATACTGCTAGAATAGTTGGTTTGGCAAAATATCATGTAAGACAATTGGTTCTAAATAATAAGATAAAGTATATTAAGACTGGTAAAAAGTATTTAGTAAACGTTGATAATCTAATTACATATTTGAATATAGGTGAAGCAAAAATTGCTTCTTGTAAAAAACATTCTCCTGTTTATTTTGAAAAAACACACAAAAATTTTCACAGACAACAAATAAAATGTGAAGAGAATGCTCCAAAGGAGATTTATGCTGATTTGGATGTAAATAAGCTTTTTGAAATGGAGGATGAACTTCTTACAGAGATGATAAATAATGCAAATATGAATGATGATAATAACCAGCAAAAAGATGGTACAAATCCTAAAAAATCTTATGATAATACAAAAGATGTAAGAGACAATGATATTTTAGGTCGGTCTGATGAGACATTTTCTTCTACTTTAGAAGAAAATTCATTAAATCAAAAAGAAAATTTTGAATCAACAGTTGATGAGCCTGTATCTGAACTTGAAACACAGGATGAAAACTTTGATTTTGAAGACGAATTTTGATGAAATCAATTTTTACGTAAATTAATAAGAAAAATAATAACAATTAATAACAATTAATTAAAAAGAAATAGCCTCAGAGTGATTATAGTCCACTTTCGGAAGGTTATAACCCCAAAAAAAGAAAAAGAAAAGAAAGAATAAAAAGAAAAAGAAAAGAAAGAATAAAAAGAAAAAGAAAAGAAAGAATAAAAA
>CALUQL010000093.1 GCA_944322895.1 Candidatus Gastranaerophilales bacterium | reverse complement strand
AAAAAGCGGAAGATTTCGCAAGCGGTTCAGCGCGAAACTCCGCTTCGCTTTCGCTTTCCGTTTCGCCTTATTCTTTTGTGGCGGCGTGTGCTTGTCTGGCGGAGCGAAGCGACGCCACTTGTCATAGACAAGCACACGCCGTGGTACTAGAGTTATAAAATAGTGATTTTATAAATGCTATTGCAATCCCGTATTGTGACTTAAAGTCCGTTGTGAAATAAGTCACTTTTTATTAAAATAATAATAAACATTTTTCTTGGAGCTAAGTATGGATATTAAGATATTAATTGGAAAAAGAGTAAAGGAATTGAGAAGTAAGCTTGGAAAGAGCCAAGAAGAACTTGCCGATTTAGCAGGCTTGGACAGAACATATATCACAAGTGTTGAATGCGGCAGACGAAATATCTCGATAGTTAACATAGAAAAGTTATCAAATGCTTTAGGGGTTACCTTGAGAGATTTTTTTGATTTTTAATTAGGAGAAAACAAATGACAAAAACAGAACTGTTTATTCAACTTGCCAAACCTGATGAAAACGGTATAAGTCGCTGGGTAAGTGTTTCAGAATTTGTAGGAGAATATGCATGCCTAACCTTTGGAAACGGTGCTTCTTGGGCAAGAAAAGAATCTATATTGGCAAAAAAATATGTTGTCGAATTTGATAAAAGTATTACTCGCGGAAACGGAATTGACAGAATCCGCTTAAACGGTTTTAGAAACGGAAATTATTCCCAGCACATTAGAGCAGATATTAAGCGGGCAATTAAAAAACTCAACTGCGTTGTTTTAGGAACATCTAATCCTGAAGTTGATCATAAAAACGGTATGAAAAACGAAGATCGAGTTATGCGCAACGAAGATCAACGCTTGGAAGACTTTCAGCCTCTAAGTAAAGCAGCAAACGATGCTAAAAGACAATTTTGCAAAGAATGTCGTAGAACAGGCATTCGTTATGACGCTAAACTGTTGGGTTATCCTATATCGTATTATCAGGGAGAGGCTCATCATAACCACGAAGAAAATGCTTGCATCGGGTGCTACTGGTATGACCCTTTAGAGTTTAAAAGGCATTTGCAGGAGAAAAAACAATGACTCACGTTTTTGTTGTAGATGAGACTACATTTAAATATCATCTTGAATACAAATTTGCCGGAACCGGCGCAGGTGATAAAACAGCGCCTTTTTTGCTATCTCCGACAGATACTACTTGTAAAGTAACCACTGAACGAATGCTTGTCGGAATGATAGCCGATATTTCAAGAATAAGAATTGGAGACAATATTATCTTTTATTTACAGTCGTCGCAAGGCGCTCCCGGCACCTTCTTTGGAGTTTTCAAGGTTGTATCAGAACCTTTTTTTGATGAGAATGACCAAAATAACTATCTACTCAATGAACTACATAAAGGACTTCCATTCAGAGTCCTGATAGATGGGAATAGAGTTTTTAGTAAAGGCATTACCGAACACGAATATCTTGATTCATTAAAAGGAAAAAATCATCCATCCGATTTATGTTGGAGTTTAATTTACAGAAAACTTAAAGGCAATCGTGGATGTACGATGATAATGGATTATGAGTTCAATGATCTATTGAAAAAGTTAGAAAACAAAAATAATGGGCAAGTAATAAATTCTGATAATTTCACATTTAATTGCGCTACAAAGCAAATTACAGCAAATGATACTGAACACAGCTATGATGGCGTAAAAAATCCAATTGACATAACCAATAGATTATTGTATAAATTCCATCGTCATAATGCATTTGAATCGCATTTGCAAGCATACCTAACAGCTAATTTTGACAGAGCCCCTTATAAAAATCTGTTGCTTCCATTATCAGATCAAACTGCTTGGATAGGCAATGAAGTTTCTTGTGGTGTAGGCATGCAGAGAATTGATTTAATGCTTAAACAAGAAACGCAAACTGATGTATATATAAAAGTAATAGAGCTAAAGGATGAACCACCGTACAGAGCTATCATCGATTATCAAATTCCTTGGTATTTAGAGTGGCTCTCTGATTATGTCCTTCCTAAATACATTGATAAAACCATTCACGTGATACCAACTGTTATTGCAAAAGGTAACATTCCGGCCGCTCTTGTATCGCATTTTCAGAATTTTAACTTCAATATTCAAAGTGCCAGTGTTTCACCATTAGAATATCTTGGCTTTGATGTTGATGCAAACAACAACATAATCATAACCAAATATTTATAATACGAAAGGAGAAGTGATCACTTCTCCTTTTTAAATACAAAAATATATTCATGTTTGAATAGATACAGTCCATTCTGTAAAGCTCGTTGCCTCCACAATGCTTTTTGATTGGCTTTTCCCTTTGTTTCTTCAAAATTTTTGACAATAGTAGCTTTTAACGTAAGCCCTTCTTCTTGCATTGCCTGCATACAATAGAAACCAAGCGGGATTAGTTGACTGTTTGCATATTTATCGCCAATAACAACCGCACAATAGCGGCCTTTTTCGAGTATAGCAGAAGTATTACGGACTACTTGACTAAAATTACTAATAAATTCATCAAGCGTTTGGCTATTGGATAAATCATTTTCTAATTCACTAAATTTTATAATATCCCAATATGGCGGATGATAAAGAATAAACTGAACGTTCTTAATTTTGTACATGTCTAAAATACGATTTGTATCAAACGTTCTACTATCATCAACAAAGGTATCCGCAACTATTCCTTCACGTTGCTCTGAATGAATACGCTCTATAGCTTCCATTGCCACTTCAGGTTGTAATTCTATGCCGATTGAATTACGTCCCATTCTTTGAGCTTCAATAAGCGTAGTACCACTACCTGAAAATGGATCAAGTACAAAATCGCCCGCTTTTGTATATCTTGTTAATAGTTGATGTGGTATTTGCGGAACAAAGTTCCCATGATAATGTCCGCTGTGCGCACCTGAATTATCTCTGTTAGGAATAATCCAAAGACTATCCGTCCAAACATCGGTTAATTCCTGCCACTTAGACATATCTAAATCGTTAATTTTTCCCATTAGCTGTCTTCCTTTACAAGGCAATGTAGATACTCTACTGTTGTGTCGGCTTTGTTATCTCTTGCATTATCGGCTTTAAACCTACGATGAGTTTGCATATAAACCTTGTATTTACCATATTTTTTCATTATTTTTTCTATTGTGTCGAAAGACATAAGCCCTTCGTTGTTGTAACTTAAAAAAATGTATTTAAATTGGGCATTTCTAATCAAATCTTCGAAAGCTTCGGCAACTTGATCTTTTATGCAAAATACACTTTTTTGTTTAGAATATTCTCGAAGTCCGGTTTTCCCTTTAATTACAGGATTATCATACTTTGCAATTGTTTCAAGCATATGATAGTTTGTACAATATTGGCGAGCATTATATGGCGGATCGAGATACAAAATATCGCCCGAAACGTTATTTATCAATTCGCTTATATCTTCATTGTATACCTTACATTCAACGGTTCCTTCCATTATCGGCAGAGCAACTAGCTCCATTTCTTTCAACGCAGACTTTTTAAGCGTTTTTAAGTAAGCACCGTAAACAGAAGCCGTATTTGCGTATTTATCGATACTATTTATCAAAGAGCCGAGGAGGAAATAATATTCGTGTTCATTTATTTTACCTTGCTTTAGCCAAGTTTCAATTGCTATTCTTATAGCATCGCATTTTTTTGCATTGAAATCTGAGAAGTACATGCGACGGAACTCTTGTCCTTCAGTCCCGCCATACGAGTAATTTTTGTATATAAAACCTTCAACGCCATCTAAATTATTAAGTTCTTCGATAAGATGATCACAGCGCTTTTTATCAAGGTTTCCGTTATTTTCAATCACGTGCTTGGTAATTACATAACTGTAATATTGAATATCGTTGGCAATAATAGAATAACCCTTTTGCTTAAAAGAACCACTGACAACTCCTGTACCTGCAAACAAATCGGCAAATACCATTTCGGATGATTTCTTCGTTTCGTTGTGCAACTTTAGTGTTTTATCTATGGATGATTCCAAGAAATCAATCAAGGAATATTTGGATCCAATATAATTCATTAGTTATTCTCCTCTAAAATGTTAATTGTTCGTTTTTCACAAAAATCTTCAAACGCCTTCTTTGCTAAACGGCTTGGATTATAACTGCCGTTTTCCCATCTATTTATTGTGGCGAAACTGACACCTAACTCATGTGCAAAGTCTTCTTGGGATAATTTTAGTTCAGTACGAACAAATTTTACTTTTTCTGCGAAGCTCATAATAGCATACTCCTTAATATTAAAATTATTATAACATTTTTTATAAAAAATGTAAACGCTTATGACATATAAACTTGAATTTATGTATTATTTATGGTATAATATCTACACAAGTTCACACTACCGTAAAATAGGCGAGACGAGGGAATTTATATGGCAAGCAATATTAGTAAGGTTATTTATTTTGATGAGAGCTCGGCACTTGATTTTCTTGATTTATTAAATGAAGGTCGTTTAAGTACATCATTAGAAAAAATAACAAGTGTTGAGGGTTCTGCCGAAACAAAATTGGAGTCAGAGTTGAGTATTGGCGCAAAAATTCTTAGTTTTTTCAGGGCAACTGCATCGGTAAATGCAGGATTAGGCGCAAAAACTCTAAGTGATACAATTTTAAATTCTACAATATCCAACACAATATTAACGGATTTTTTAAAACAAAAAGACAAAAAGCCTATTTTAGAATTTAAAGATATTTACGTGTATCCTTATGAAAATTCAATATCTTATTTAAAATGTTTTGCACCTTATTTATTGTTGCTGAAAAACGACTTAATCAACGGTCTTAATATTAACTCCTTTAATAGTGTTTTGGAGGATGCAAAAGGCTATTATGAATTGCTTTTTGAAAAAGATGGGGAACTCTCTATTTTTCGTTTTAATATAAAGAGCTTTAGAAATAATTACTGCCTATCTGATTTAATGAAAATGAAGTTAGCCTATTATGCAATTGAAGTTGGAGAATGTGAATTAAGTAAATTAGAAATAAATAATGAATTATCTTTTAACACTTCGAAAAATACAATTTCATCAACGGAAATACTTGAACAAAAAGAGCATATTGAAAAAAAAGTAAAGCTTTACGATGTAATTTTAGCGGGAGTTTATAATGAATAAAATTATAATATTTTACGGACCTAAAAGCGAATTTGACAAGTTAATTCCAAACAAATATCAGAATTTAACTGAGATTGTTTCAGAGCATGAGGCTGAAAGGAGAGAAATTACATTAAAGTCTTTAGGCGACCCAAAGGAGCATATAAAAAGAGAAATTGAAGAATTTGTTATTGGTTCAGATGAGTATGCAAGTGTTAACGAACACGTAGTTACAAATTTTTGTAATTACATATCTAATTTTCAAATAGAGAATTTGTATATTCATAATCCTCCAATATGTATTGAAAAACAATTAAATAAAATATTTGCAGATAAAGTAACAATTCAAAAATTTGATTATCCTCAGTTTACAGTTGATAATCTAAAAACATTTAAAGATACTTATTCTCAACACATAATTGGACAAGATAAAGCACGTGATGAAATTGCTGCAAATCTTTATTCTATGTTAAAGAATACAAATACGAAACCTTTGGTATTACTGTTTTATGGGGATAGCGGTATTGGTAAAACTGAAACTGCTAAGTTTTTAAGCCAGCTTACAGGCTGTAATTTATTTAGAAAACAATTCTCTATGTTGCAAAACAATCAATCTTTTAATTACATTTATGGTGGAGCGCATAGTGAAAAGTGTTTTGCTAAGGATTTATTAGATAGAGAAAGCAATATTATCTTATTAGATGAATTTGATAAAGCATATAATGCTTTCCATAATGCATTTTATGAAATGTTTGACGAAGGATATTATTCTGACACAAATTATAATGTTGAATTAAACAAATCAATTATTATTTGTACCTCAAACTATAAAAACGAAGATGATATAATAAAGAACTTAGGGATGCCCATATTTTCGAGATTTGATGCTATAATAAAATTCGATGACTTTACTTTGGAGACAAGAAAGCAAATAATAGCAAATTGTTATAAAAAAATTATGTTAGAATTTACGACGGAAGAAAAAGACTTTATAACGAAAAATGATTTGTTAAATAAGGTGCTATCCTTTGCAAAATATTTGAGTAATGCAAGAATAATTGAAAAGAAAATTCGAGAGTGCATTAGTAAATTATTGATATCTCAGTTATAGTAAATGGCTAATACTTAATAAAGAGTTTAATAAGTAAAGCTCACAATCTATAAAAAACCAATTAAAAATCAGATTAGGTTATTTTTTAAACTAAGTCAATAAGAATCCAAATCGAATTAAATTTAGTACATATTCTAGTGGTTTACTAAAATGCAACATTTTTGCATTTAAGGAGAACGCGAAATAGATGGTAAATATTATCAGAAAGTTTGTATCCATTTCATAATTATTTTATCAGCATACAAATCCGCGTGATTTTTCTGCATACAGGTTCCCATATATCAGATGAGAAAGCGTGTTTCGGACATTGCTAACAGTTCCGCCATAGCGAGTATGTTGTTTTTAGTTATTTTTTTGAGAATGCTAAAAATATACTTTCTTTTTAAATTTTATTTACCTCAGATTTATTTTGCCTTTAGGTAACGATGGAAGTAGCACCGGAAAAAGATGTAATTTTCACGAGTTTAAGTCGCAATAACGGAAGTCAATGGAACAGCAAAAATTATTGTGTTGTTGTCAATAGTAAAAAAGCCAAGGTTGAGATAATCTTATTTGACTTTTCCTCTTTTATGTATGTTTTCAGCGATAATTTTTGCCGTTTACTTCCGTTTATCACTGTGCCACAAGCGCAGACGAAAGGCGACAAATCGGACGGCATTACTGTAAAATTAAAAATGTCCATAAAAATATGTCACAGTATTCACACAATCGATATGTCGTATTTATTCTCTAAAATGTAATTCGATTTACGTTACACAAGCTCCGCCAAAAGCGAACCTATTCGAACTCTCGGATAGGTTCGCTTTTTGTCTGGCGAGCGGGATAACATACACGTGC